>DIAV01000206.1:0-2413 GCA_002415895.1 Anaerolineales bacterium UBA5069
CCAGTCATCCAGTCATCAATATTCAATATTCACTTAACCCACATGTCCGATTTTGGCCCGACCGTTGCAAGCAGCATCACGCTGCACACACTCTGGCAGGCGTTAACGGGGACGCTGCCGCCCCTGGCACTGCGGCCCCTGCCGCTGGTGCAGGCCACGCTTGACAGCCGCGCGGTCGTCGCCGAAAGTCTCTTTGTGGCGCAGCGTGGACAGAAGACCGACGGCCATCGCTACATCGGCGCCGCGCTGCAGGCCGGGGCACGCGCCGTCATCTGCGAGCCGCAGGGGCGCGCCGATGCCGCCGCAGCCGGGGCCGCAATCATCGACTGCACAACACTGGATGCAGCCCAAAGCGCGACCTTGCCACAGGCCTTTGCAGACGCCGAAACGCGTTTCACTTTCATTGTGGCCAACGGCACGCACGGCTTGCAGCAAGTGGGTGGCTTCCAGCGGGCACACCGCACACAGCCCGACCTCTTTACCATTGGCATTACAGGCAGCGTGGGCAAGACGAGCACCAAAGAACTCACAGCCGCCGTCATGCGTCGCCGCTTTGAAACACTTCACTCGCCGGGCAACCTGAACAGCGAGCAGGGGCTGGCGCTCACGCTGCTGGGGCTGGACAGCCGCTACGCCTGCGCCGTGCTGGAAATGGGCATGTATGCCCGCGGCGAAATTGCAGCGCTCTGCCACCTGGCGCGGCCGCGTATAGGCATTGTCACCAACGTTGGCCCCGTGCATCTGGAGCGACTGGGCACAATTGAGAACATCGCCGACGCCAAGAGCGAACTGCCACGCAGCCTGCCCCCTGCCGACGAAGGGGGCGTGGCCATCCTCAATTGGGATGATGCACGCGTGCGCGCCATGGCCGCCGTGACACAGGCGCAACTCTTTCGCTATGGGTTGACCGACGAGGCCGACCTCTGGGCCGACGAAATCGCCAGTGCAGGCATGGAAGGGATACGCTTCAAATTCCATTACCGCCTGCCCAGCGGCAGGATCGAGAATTTGCACGCACGCGTGCCCCTGCTTGGCCGCCACAGTGTCCACACTGCCTTGCGCGCCGCTGCCGCCGGCCTTGTGGCGGGGCTGGAGTGGGACGAGATTATTACAGGCATGCAGAGCATTCCGGCGCAGTTGCGCCTTGTTACAGCGCCGGGCATCAACGGGACCACAGTGATTGATGACACATACAACGCCAGCCCCGACAGCACCATCGCGGCGCTCAATCTGCTGGCCGACCTGGAGCCTGCGCCAGGCGGGCGGCGCGTGGCCGTGCTTGGCGACATGCTCGAACTAGGGGCTTACGCCGACGAAGGTCACAAAATGGTGGGCTTGCGTGCCGCCGACGTGGTGGATTTGCTCGTCACCGTGGGCGAACTGGGCCACGCAATCGGTGAAGCCGCCGCAGCAGGCCTTGCCGGCGACGCGCTGCAGATGCTGCCCAGTGATCGCGAAGCCGTCGCCTTCCTGCGTGCTACGCTCCATGCCAACGACATTGTGCTTGTCAAAGGCAGCCGCGCCGTTGGCATGGATGCCATTGTGGCCGACATTCTGCAGACGCCCGAGCAGCGGCCTGCCAAATAGAATTTACACTGCCGCCCAGGTTGCACGCAGATGGGCAGTACAGATGGGCAGTACAGTCGTTCGCACAGATGGGCATACCCGAATGCCCGCGGAATGGACAGCTTTATGGCCTATGCGCTAACACTGGGCGCAGTCAGTTTCATTATCGCCGTCATCTGGGGCAAGCCGCTGATGGCGCTACTCAAGCGCTGGAAGATGGGCAAGCAGATCCGGATTGAAGGCCCGCAGAGCCATCAGTACAAAACGGGCACGCCCACCATGGGCGGCATCCTCTTTGTGGTGCCGGTGCTGTTAATTACAGGCGTGCTTAACTTCTTTAACCTGTGGGGCTGGAACCTAATTGGGCAGAGCACACTGATTCTCTTCTTCTGCATGGGGTCGCACGCCATATTGGGTGCGGTGGATGACTGGCAGGGCGTGCGCGGGCTGCGCGGCAAGGGCGAAGGCATGAGCGCCCGCACCAAAAGCTCGTTCCAGATCCTGATTGCCACTGTCAGCGCGTTGATTCTCTACTACGGCCCGCCCCACTGGGATTACATGGGCGTGCCGGGCGTGGAAGACTTTTACCGCATTGGCTGGCTGATCATCCCTGTAACGATCTTTGTGGTGGTTGCCTTCAGCAATGCGGTGAATCTGGCCGACGGGCTGGACGGCCTTGCCGGCAGCATGGCGATGGTGGCCTTTGCCTGCTACGGCACCATTGCCTACCTGCAACAGCAGGTTTATCTGACTGCCTTTTGCTTCACCATTGTGGGCGCGCTGCTGGCCTTTCTCTGGTTCAACGCCCACCCCGCCGAGATGATCATGGGCGACACGGGCAGCCTGG
>DIAV01000206.1:2474-18504 GCA_002415895.1 Anaerolineales bacterium UBA5069
TTCAAAATGGCCCCGCTGCACCACCACTTTGAACTGAAGGGGTGGAGTGAAATGCAGGTTAAGGAGCGTTTCTGGATTGTGGCCGTGCTAAGTGGCATGTTGGGTGTGGCGCTGGCGCTGGTTTAGCGCTGTTGCGCAAGCACTGGACGCGGGAACGCACGTCAGGACGCAAGGATATGTTGAACGTGATGCAAAGCGAACGTGAGCAGGTGCAAAACCCAAAGGTCGATCTCCCCTCGCTTGCGCGCAAACGGGTGCTGATCCTTGGGCTGGCGCGCCAGGGGCTGGCGCTGGCGCGCTACTGCACCCAAGCCGGTGCGCACGTCACAATCTCCGACATCTCCTCTGCCGATGCGCTGGCCGCCGAAGTCGCTGCGCTTGCGGAACTGGTGCGCGCCGGCAGCGTGACACTGGCATTGGGTGGTCACCCGCTAACGCTGCTGGACGGCTGCAACTTGCTCTGCCTGAGCGGCGGCGTGCCTCCGCAAAGCGCCATCGTACAAGAGGCGGTGCGGCGCGGCATCCCGCTCAGCAACGACAGCCTGATGACCTTCCAGATTGCCCGCGCGCGTGGGCTGGGGCCGCTTATTGGCATTACAGGCAGCAGCGGCAAGACGACCACCACCACGCTGGTGGGGCTTATGCTCGCCGGGCGCGATGAAGCCGGCACACCAGCGCGCACCGTCCACGTAGGCGGCAATATTGGCGCGCCGCTGCTCGACAAACTCGAATCCATCCTGCCGGGCGAGCCGATTGTGCTCGAACTCAGCAGCTTTCAACTCGAGCTCTTTGATGCTGCGCTGGCCTGGGGTGATGTCGCGTCCATGGGGCCGGACATTGCCGCCCTGCTCAACCTGACGCCCAATCACCTTGACCGCCACCCCTCCATGGCGGCCTACGCGGCGGCCAAGCTAAACCTGCTGCGCAGCATGCCCTCAGGCGGCACGGTCATCCTCTCCGCCGATGATCCCGCCACCGCCGCGTTGGCGCACGCCGCGGGCGTGGCTGTACAGGTTGAGGCGCTGCCTGCTGCATGGGCGCTCGAACCTCTGCTCTCCGCCGCTGGCAAGGCGCTGCAGGGTGCAGATATGCGCGTGCAAACCTTTAGCCGCACGCAAACACAGCCGAGTGGGGCATGGCTTGAAGAGAATGCGCTCGTATACAACCACACCGTGATCTGCCAGACCAGTGAGGTTCACTTGCGCGGCCCACACAACCTGAGCAACCTGCTCGCGGCCGCGGCCGTGAGCGGTGCAGCCGGCGCAACCATTGCACAAATGGCGCATGTGGCCACACACTTCGAGGGCGTGCGCCACCGCCTTGAGGTTGTGCGCGCAGAAGGTGGGGTCACCTGGATCAATGACAGCATTGCCACCTCGCCCGAGCGCGCCATGGCTGCACTGCGCAGCTTTGAACCCGGTGCGCAGGCAGACCCCGCAGCGCAGACGATTATTCTGCTCGCAGGTGGCAAAGACAAAAATCTGCCGTGGGATGGCTTTGCCGAAGAGGTGCTGCAGCGTGTGAGCTTCCTGATTGGCTTTGGCCAGGCAGGGCCAATGATTGTGGAGACAGTGCGCCATCACGCCGAAGGGCGGCCCGAGGTGGCGCTGGGAATGGCACTTGTGCATCGTCTGGATGAAGCTGTAGAACTTGCCGCACGCAGCGCCAAGCCCGGCACGGTGGTGCTGCTTTCACCCGGCGGCACCAGCTACGACGCCTACAGGGACTTTGAGGCGCGCGGCGCACACTTCGTCGCGCTGGTGGAGCAGTACAGCGCCCTGACATTGCGCGCTGGAGAAACACAGCAGCACGAAGATCAAGCCGATCAAGCAGTCGATCAGCAGAATCATCAGGAGAATCATCAGGAGAACAACTGGTAGGGCGAGCCCAGCGTGACTTTTCCTGCTCGTTGCGTATGGGGTTATCTCCATACGCAACGAGCACCCGCCCTGCCCGGATTGGCCTTTTCGACTGACGCTCAGCATTCGCCGCCGCATCATCACGCACTCATTGCCCTATCACTGCTGTTCATTGCCGCCAACAACGTTGTCACGCTGTTGCAACATCGCACTCATCATTGCATTCACACCGTCGCCGCACCGCCGCACGCTGCCGTTCACTGTAGAATCACTATTGCAACATTGCTGCATCGCCGTTGCTACATCGATCTCGCATCGCCGCAACATTGCCGCTTGCATCGAGGAACATCAAAGCTGCATGGCACGAGCATACGTAGAAACATCGACACCTACATCGCGCAGCACCGGGCAGGGCGGGGGCAGTTTCGATTGGCCCCTCCTCTCCATTGTCACAGCCATGCTGATCTACGGATTGGTAATGGTCTTCAGTTCAAGCTATCCCAACAGCCTGCTGCGCAAGGATCACCCCTTCTATTACGTAGGCTACCAGCTTGCGTGGATTGGCGCGGGCCTGGTGGTGATGGTGGTGGCGGCGCGCATTCCCTACACTATCTGGGAGCGCTTTAGCGTGCCCCTCATGGGTGCGGCCGTCGCCATGCTTATGCTCCTGCTCATCATTGGCGCTGAGCGCTTTGGCTCCACGCGCTCGCTGGTGGGTGGCAGCATTCAACCCAGCCAGCCTGCCAAGGTGATTATCATCATTTATATTGCCGCGTGGCTGGCAAGCAAAGGCGATCGCATACGCAGCGTCAAGGTGGGATTGTTCCCCTTTGGCGTGCTGCTTGGCTTCCTCACGCTGCTCGTCGTGCTGCAGCCGTCCATCAGCACCGCCGTGCTCATTGTGCTCACGGCAATCATCATGTTCTTTCTGGCGGGGGCGGCGATTGGGCAGCTCTTTGTCATCGGCGTCATCTCGGGGCTTACCTTCTGGTTCGTCATCAATTATATTTCCTACGCCAGTGACCGGCTCACGAAGTACTGGAATTCGATTTGGGATCCAATCAACAGCGCCGAGCATCAGGTGCAGTACAGCATTCAGGCGCTCACCCAGGGCGGGCCGATTGGCGTGGGCATTGGCCAGGGCGTTGCCCAATACCCGGGTTTCGTGCCCGTGCCCTGGTCGGATAATATCTACGCTATCATTGGCGAAGAGCTGGGGCTGGTGGGCACACTGCTGGTCGTTCTGCTGTTTGCGCTGCTGGCGTGGCGTGGTTTGCGCATTGCCATGCGCTGCCGCGACCCCTTCGGCATGTTGCTGGCCGTGGGGCTTACCTCCATGCTGGTGGTGCAGGGTTTGCTCAACATGGCGGTGGTGGTTGCGTGGATTCCGCCGACAGGCGTGCCCATGCCCTTCTTCAGTTATGGTGGCAGCGCCATGGTGGCCACAATGGCCGCAGTGGGGCTGCTTTTCAGCATCAGCCATTACAGCCGCAACCGGCCGGCGGCAAAAACCACAGTGCGCACAGCCGTGGGGCTGGCAGCCATTGGCCCCCGACCCAATACAACAGCACGCACACGCGCAGCCGCTCCCGTGCGCAAAAGCTACGCCACACAGGCGAAGATAGGCGTTGAACAGAATGCGGGTCTTGATTTCGGGTGGGGGGACGGGGGGTCACGTCTATCCGGCTCTGGCAGTGGCAGCGCAACTGGAGCGAGCAGCCGCTCTGGCAGCAGCGCCAAACCAAAAGCCAGGGCAGGTCAACGGGACAGCCGTTCCACAGGCAACAGGGACCACGGCTAGCGCGACGGGCGCGCTGCCGCCTGCCGCACTCGCTCCGGTAACCACATACCGCACCACGGAAACACCTGCCGCGCGACACACCGCGCAGCAGGTTGATTTGCTTTGGGTGGGCAGCCACGGCGGCATGGAGCAGGCGTTGGTGGAGCGCGCGGGCATCCGCTTCCAGCCTGTGGCCACGGGCAAACTGCGCGGGGCCAACCCAATCAAGAGCGCGCAGACGGTAGCGGCACTGGCGCAGGGCGTGCGCCAAAGCAGCGCGCTGCTGGGTTCGTTCAGGCCCGACGTCTGCTTTGTCACCGGCGGCTATGTCTGCGCCCCCGTGGTGGTGGCGTGCAGCCTGAAGAAAGTGCCCGTCATCATCTACCTGCCCGACATGACGCCCGGCTGGACGATTGAGTGGATGAGCAAGGTGGCGCAGCGTGTGGCCGTAAGCTTTGCCGAGGTGGCGCACCATTTTGGTGGTCTTGCGCCCACAGGCAAGGCTGTTGTCACAGGCTACCCTGTGCGCGATGATCTGGTGCAGTGGGCAGCCGACAGGCCGGGGGCGCGCCGCCACTTGGCGCAGGCGCTAGAGCGCCCCACGCTTGCAGAGCGAGGCATGCCGCTGGTGTTGGTGTGGGGCGGTAGTCAGGGCGCACGCGTTATCAACGAAGCCACGTGGGCCGGACTGGCGCAGTTGCTGCCGCAGGCGCATGTGCTGCACGTTGTGGGGACGCGCGATTGGCCTCTCTACCAGACGCAGGCCGCTGATCTGGCCGCCGCCGCAGGCGAGCACTTTGCCGGCCGCTATCACCCTGTGCCCTATCTGCACGACGAGATGACACTGGCGCTGGCCGCCGCCGATGTGAGCGTGGCGCGTGCGGGTGCGAGCACGCTGGGCGAGTTTCCCGTGGCGCATTTGCCTTCCGTGCTCGTCCCGCTTGTGGGTGTCAACCAGAGTGCCAACGCCGAGCTGCTGGCGAATCGGGGCGGGGCCGTGATTGTGGCCGACGAGGCGCTGAAAGCACAACTACCCGGCACGCTGCAGGCTCTGCTGCAGGATCCGGCTCGCCGCTTTGCCATGGAAGATGCGTTGCGCAAGCTCGCCCGCCCGGATGCGGCGCTGGCCATCGCGAGCGAGATTGTGGCGCTGGCACAGCGCACGCGGGCGCAAGGCGCACCGGCTACAGAAATCGGGGCTGCTGCATCATGACGCAAGACACACAGGTACTGCTTGCCATCCTCCTCTACCTCGCCTTCTTTGCGTGGATTGGCTTTCGGCGCGGCTTCCGCAGCGAGCTTACGGTCTTCATTGTCGCGCTGCTTGCATGGGTTGTGCTCCAGGAGCGCGGCAACATCTTCGTCGCGCTCACCAACATGGTGGTCAGTTTTGGAGCGCTCTTTGGCGCATCGCTGGCGTCGGGCACAGTCGACCAGAACAACCTGAGCACAGGCTCAGACTTTGTACAGCCCGGCGGCGAGGAGACCTTTCTCTTCCTGCTTTGGATTATTATCCTGTTTCTCACCTATTACATTACCAGCCGGCCCGGCTTCGCCAAGAGCAGCAAGAAAACGGCATGGGCCGCAATTGTGGGTGCGCTCAACGGTTTTCTCTTTCTGGCCGTAATGCTGCCCAAGTTCAACCAGCTGTATGTCATGGGGGGCGGCCAGTTCAGCCAGGCGCCACTGCGCACCTTTGTGGCGCTCATTACCCAGTTCTTTAGCTACTTGTTCAATCTGGTGCGCAACTTCTGGCAGTGGGTGCAACCGCTCAGCCCGATCACGCTGCTGGTAATCATTACACTGTTGCTGGCGCTGGCGGCCTTCACACTGCGCGGAAGCATGAAAGCCAAATCCTAAGCGGGCGCAGGCGCCCGGGTTTGCAAAAAGGTACAGAACGACAAATTCGCCTTTCAACGCGGAAGAACATCGAACATGGGTCCAGTCCAATATGTCTATCTGGCCGTTGCCGTCATCATTGCGTTGATTGGCCTTGCGCGCGGCTATGAAAAGGAGCTTGGCAACTCGATCATCTTCATGATCACAATTGCCCTGCTCGGCTTCATTGAGGCGCGCTACGAGGCCCAGATCGCTTCCTTTGCGGGGCGCATTTTCGGCGTCAACAACGCGGCCACCTTTCTCTTCCTGCTCTATTCGCTGGTTTTTGTGCTTGTGGTCTTTTCCAGCTACAGCGGCGTCACCTTCAACTATGGCGGCACGCCGCTCAAGGGTTTTGGCGGACAGCTGCTCAGTTTGCTCGTCGGCATCTTCAACGGTTATTTGATTGCGGGCACCCTGTGGCACTATGCGAATAAGTTTGGTTACCCGCTAACCGGCGTCACGCAACTGGCCCCAACGCAGGCCAATGCGCTGAACTACCTGCCGCAGACGATTTTTCCCGACACCCTTTTCTGGGTTGTCCCCGCGGCCATCCTGTTGATTATGCGGGTGCGGGGCTAGCCGGCACGAGGGGTACGCGGGCAGACAATGATCATGGATCGTGGATCGCGGACCATGGATCATTGAACATGGATCAGCAGACACAGAGAGTCCTATGACACGCAAACGCACTGCAATCACAGAACCGTGGGAGAGCCGGCTGGCTGACGCCGATCGGTCGCTGCGCGTCCACCTGATTGGCATGGGCGGCACGGGGCTCAACGCCATTGCGCAGGTGCTGCTGGAAATGGGCATCACCGTCAGCGGCAGCGACCGCACGCGCAACGCCGCCGTAACGCAACTTGAGGCGCAGGGCGCGCGCTTCTTTGAGGGACAGCGCGCCGAGAATCTTACAGAACTCACCGAGGCCCAGCGCCCCGACGTCGTGCTCATGAGCAGCGCCGTGGACGAGAGCAACCCCGAGCGCCAGGCCGCTGCAACGCTGGGTTTGCCCACAGTCAAGCGCGATCAGTTTCTGCCCGCGCTGCTGGCGCGGCGCACGCTGATTGCTGTGGCAGGCGCGCACGGCAAGAGCACCACCACCGCCATGATCGTCAAAGTGCTGCGCGAGGCAGGCATCGACTGCGGCTACATCATCGGCACCACACTGCCGGGCTATGGCAGCGGCAGCGCAGGCACATCGCCCTACTTTGTGCTCGAGGCCGACGAATACGACCACATGTTCCTTGGTCTTAGCCCCACTGCCGCCGTCATCACCAATGTGGAGTGGGATCACCCAGACATCTACCCCACGCCCGCCAGCTACCGGCGCGCCTTCATGCAGTTTGTCGATCTGGTGGACCGCAACGGCATTGTCATCTCCTGCGCCGATGATCCGGGTGCAGAGCAGGTGCGCGCCTACTGTTTCTCGCGCGGGCCCAACTGGATTGCCTACGGCACGGAAGCAGGTGCAGAGCTGCGCGCAACCAACCTGCGCCCCATTCCCGGCAGCGGCACATCGCTGGACATGATCTGGTGGAATGCACCTGCGGGCAGCATGAAGCTCCAGGTGCCGGGCGAGCACAATGTGCGCAACGCGCTGGCGGCGCTGGCCGTGGCAGCGTGGTGCGGCATCCCCTTTGACATTGCCGTGCCCGGGTTGGAGGCCTATGGCGGCACCGCGCGCCGCTTCGAACTCAAGGGCGTTGCACAGGGCATCACCGTTTATGACGACTACGCCCATCACCCCACCGAGGTTGAGGCAACCCTTTCGGCCGCACGTCGCCGCCACCCGCAGCAGCGCATCTGGGCAGTCTTTCAGCCGCACACCTTCAGCCGCACGCGCCACATGCTCTATCGCATGGGTGACAGCTTCGAGGTGGCCGATGAGGTGATTGTCACCGACATCTACGCCTCGCGCGAGCAGAACGACGGCAGCGTCAGCGCGGCGGAACTGGTGGCAGCCAGCGGCCACCCGCACATCCATCATATTGGTGATCTGGATGCGGCCACCGAGTATCTCTGCGCACATCTTGAAGCGGGCGACGTGCTGTTAACGCTGGGCGCAGGCGATGGCTACCGCGTGGGCGAGGCGGTGCTCAAGCACTTTGCAGAGCAGTCCACCGCGGCGCCAGCAGACGCAGCGACGGGGGGAAGCGCATGAGCGTACAATCACCCGCCGCCGTGGCCACGAACACCGAATACGATTTCGCGCCCCTGGCTGCGCTGGGGCTGGAGGTGCGCCCCGCTGTAAGCCTGGCCGGCCTCACCACCATGAAGGTGGGCGGCCCCGCGCAATACTATGTAGATGTGAACAGCACCGCGCAGATGATCCAGCTTGTGCGCTGGGCGCATACGGCGCAACTGCCCTATTTCGTGCTTGGGGGCGGCAGCAACATCTTGATCAGCGACAGCGGCATACGCGGCCTTGTCATTCACAACCGCTGCCGCAGCGTGCGCATTGACCCGGCTCCCTGCTGCGTCTTTCCGTTGGACGAGCGCCCCTACCTCTTTGCCGAGAGTGGCGCGCCCACGGCGGGCGTAGCACGCACCAGCGTCAATGGCGGGCTGGTCGGCTTCGAGTGGGCCATCAGCATACCGGGCACGATTGGCGGCGCTGTCCTGGGCAACGCGGGCGCACATGGCGGCGCTGTGGCCGACAATTTTGAGTATGGCTATCTGATTGATGAAACAGGCGAAGTGCGGCAGTTTGACAATCAGGAAATGGGCTACGCCTATCGCGATAGCGCTCTCAAGCGCGGCCAACCGCTGCAGGCCGCCTTCAAGCCTGTTGTGCTTAGCGCCAACTTCCGGCTGGTGGAGGCTGACGGCGCGGAGGCTGTTGCCGCGCTCAAGGCGCGCGCCGACCAGTTCCTGCACCACCGCCGCCAGACGCAGCCCAACGCGCCCAGCCTGGGCAGCACCTTCGTCAATCCGCCGGGCCATTTTGCCGGGCGCTTGATTGAAGAGGCAGGGCTCAAGGGCGCACGCGAGGGTGCAATTGAAGTGAGCACCCTTCATGCCAACTTCTTCATCAATACGGCCCCTGCCGGCAGCAGCGCAGGCAGCGCCAGCGATGTGCTGGCGCTCATGCGGCGAGTGCAAAGCCGCGTGGCCGACGCCACAGGCATCCAGCTTGTGCCTGAAGTGCAATTTGCCGGCGAGTGGGGCGACCTGCTCAATGGCATGGAAACTGTCTCATGACAATGATTGATAGCAGCAAGATTGATNNCAACAACACTGCGCAGATTCGCGTGGGCGTCCTCTTTGGCGGGCGCAGCAGCGAACACGAAGTCTCGCTCGCCAGCGCGCGCAACGTCATGGATGCGCTGGGCAAGGCAGGCTATGCGGTCACGCCGATTGGCATCTCGCCCCAGGGCAAGTGGCTGACCACAGGTGACCCCATGCGTATGCTGGCGGCGCAGGCGGCGGGTGACTTGACGGACAGCAGCAGCGGTGTCCACGATGACGCGCCACAAGCGAACGGTGGCGGGGCATGGGCGCTGCTGCCCAGCGCCAGTCGGGCTGCGCCACTGCCGCCGGTCGATGTGATCTTCCCCGTGCTGCATGGTCCCTTTGGCGAAGATGGCACCGTGCAGGGGCTGCTCGAGATGGCCAACATTCCCTACGTGGGCTGCGGTGTGCTGGCCAGCGCCGTCTGCATGGACAAGGAACTGGCGCGACGCCTCTTTGCCGCCGAAGGGCTGCCACAGCCGGAGTACACGCTCGTTCTGCGCAACAACTGGATTGCCAACCGCAGCCACGTGCTTGACACCATTGAGGGCCGTCTTAACTACCCTCTCTTCATCAAGCCCGCCAACCTGGGCAGCAGCGTGGGCATCTCCAAGGCCGCAGATCGCACCGCGCTGGCCGCCGCGCTGGACCTGGCGGCGCTGTACGACCGCAAGCTCATTGTGGAGGCAGCGGTGCCCCACGCGCGCGAAATCGAAGTGAGCGTACTGGGCAATGATGAGGTCATCGCCAGCGTCCCGGGTGAAATTATCCCTGGAGCCGAGTTCTATGACTACGCCGCCAAGTATCTGGACGACACGAGCGAACTTTGCATTCCTGCGCCGCTGGACGCCGCAACCACCGAGCAGGTGCGCGCCATGGCCGTGCGCGCCTTCAAGGCCGTGGACGGCACAGGGCTGGCGCGTGTAGACTTCCTGCTGAACGGCGCAACAGGCGAACTCTACTTGAACGAAATCAACACCATGCCCGGCTTTACGCGCATCAGCATGTTTCCCAAGCTGTGGGAGGCTTCGGGCACCCCCTATGCCGAATTGGTGGACAAGCTGGTCACGCTCGGACTCGAGCGCTACGCCGACAGGCAGCAGAACCATACGACACGCGACTAGGTTCACCGTCGCGCAGCGGCAACCAATGCCGCTACAAAGCTGACGCACGCTGAATCACACCGAGCCACACTGACGACACCGGACCGCATCGACGCTCTCATCGCCGCAACCGGGCACATCGAGCCAACAATGAGCACACCGCAGCCAGCCAAGCAAGGCGCACCCCAAGCAACCAGATCTGCAACCGCCTCCGCGAAGACGGGCACGCGCCCAGGTGCCGCCGCGCCCACCGCGCGCCGCCGCGCCAAGCGACGCCAGGCCGTAGGCCAGCAATTGCGGCGCTTTGAGACAACGCTGCCCGGCTTGCGCATGGAACCCCTGCGCGGCCCAGCCGTGCCCATGAGCACAATCGGTTTCACCGGCTTTGTGTGGAGCAAGGCCGTGAGCGCCCTCCTGTTGTTGGGCGTCCTCTTCACATTGATTTGGATTAACGCCGACGAACGCTGGTACGTCTACCCCGAACGCGTACAGGTAACGGGCGCGCGCCTTGTCAGCGCGCCGCTGCTGAGCGAAGCAGCGGACGTGAGTGGCTGGAATGTCTTCTGGCTGCGTCAGAGTGACGTGCGCAACCGCATTCTTGAGAATCCCTGGATCGAAGGGGCGACCGTCTCATTTGGGCTGCCCGCACAGGTCAAAGTCAAGGTAACGGAGGCCCCGGTGGTTGCACTGTGGTCCACCGGCGAGGGGGAATTCTGGATTTCGCCCACGGGTGCAGCATTGCCTGTGACCGAAGCGTCCGACCCCGCCATGGCGCGACTGATTGACCCGCAGATGGCCGCCCTGCGCCCCGGCAGCCTCCCCGGCACAGCCGTGGACACCAACATCGTTGCCAGCGCATTGGCGCTCATGCAGAGTGTGCCAGGCGTCACCGAAGTGCGCTACAGCCCGGATGTTGGGCTTCACTTTGGCCTGCCCGGCACCACGCTCTACGTGCACTGGGGCGACGGCGAGAATGTAGACAAGAAACTCGAGATGCTCAACCTGGGCCGCCAGTTGGCGGCCACAGGCGAGCTGAACGGGCACATCCTTGATGTGCGCTTTCCGGATGTCGTTACAACGCGCTGAACGAATATGCATCGCGCGTCGCTGCGCAGGTGACGGCTATACAGGATCAAACTTGATTTAGGTGCGCGAGATACGCACTGGTACGTCTTGAGGTGAATGTGCAAGAGATAACCGCTGCAATTGATGTGGGCACCACAAAAATCTGCGCACTCATGGCTGCCATAGAGCATGATGGCCTGGGCAATCTGGGGCTGCGCGTGCTCGGCGAGGGGCATGTGCCCAGCCGCGGCATTCGGCGCGGCGTCGTCGTCAACGTAGCCGAAGCCAGCGCCGCGATTGGTGAAGCCGTGGAAAAGTGTGAGGCCGAAGCTGGCCGTCACATGCTCAAAGCCAACGTGGGCATTGCAGGCAGCCACATCGCCACCCTCAACAGCTCGGGCGTCAGCCCCGTCGACCGGCGCAACGGCATTACCACCGCCGACATGCAGCGTGCGCTCGAGGGCGCACGCGCCGTCGCGCTGCCGCAAAACCAGGAGGTCATCCACACCATTGCCCGTCATTGGACAGTGGACGGCCAGCGCGAGATTCACCATCCGCAGGGGATGACAGCCTATCGCCTCGAGGTGGACGCACACATCGTCACGGGCAGCAGCACCGCCATCAGCAACCTGGTGCAGTGCGTTACAAAGCACGATATTGACATTGATGGCCTTGTGTTGGAGCCGCTGGCCAGCAATGCCGCCGTGCTGAGCCCCGAGGAGCGACGCATGGGCGTGGCCGTTGTGGATATGGGCGGCGGCACAACCGACATCGCCGTTTTCCGTGACGACGGCTTGTGCAGCACACAGGTGTTGGACCTGGGCGGCAATCATCTAACCAATGACATCGCCATGGCGCTCAGCACCCCCTTTGACACGGCGGAGTCGATCAAAGTGCGCTACGGCCATGTGGTGCCCGAGCGTGTGGCCGCAGACGAAGCCATTTGGGCCACGGTCTTTGGCGAGAAGGCCGAGCGCAGCTTTAGCCGCCGCTTCATGTGCACCGTGCTTGAAGCACGCGCTGGCGAAATGTTCGAGATCATTCGCGACAAGCTGGAGGAAAGCGGCGACTACAAGCGCCTGCCCGCGGGCCTTGTCCTCACAGGTGGCTCAAGCCAGTTGCAGGGCATGGTTGAACTGGGCCGCGGCATTCTGCAAATGCCCGTGCGCGTGGGTGCGCCGCAAACGACGCTGCCCATCACCGGCCTCAGCCGCATGTTGCAGTCGCCCACCTATGCAACCACCGTGGGGCTGCTGCTGTGGGGGCTGCGCGAGGATGGCGACCAGGTGCAGCGTCGCTTCCAGGCAGGCGAGGCGCCCGGTGGCCCCGGCAATGGCGCGCAGTGGTGGCTGCGCGCGCGCAGCGTCTTCCGGTATCTGTTGCCGGGATAGGAGAGAAGCCAACAGGAACTCTTTGAGGAAAGCCAACCGCAGCGCCCGCAACCGGCGCCTGTGGCGGCCGGAAGCGCATTACCGTCGCAACCAGCGGGTGTGCGCCAGCATGAGCCATTTTCAGAATTTGTGCAGCGGATTTTTGTCACCCAACTGTACCAGCGCCCCGCAACCAGGGCCAGCTTTGCACCGTTCGTTCTTGTCCAAGGAGCCGAAAACCATGACACGGAAGAGCACAACGCCGCAATTCGTTGAGAACTTTGCTCAAATTAAGGTCATCGGAGTGGGAGGCGGCGGTCAGAACGCCGTTAACCGGATGATCGAAGAAGGAATTCAGGGTGTGGAGTTTATCTCCGTCAACACCGACGCCCAGGCGCTCATGCTGGCCAACGCGCCGCAACGGCTGCGCATTGGCGACAAATTAACCAAGGGCCTTGGCTCGGGCGGCAACCCCGAAGTGGGGCAGCGCGCCGCCGAAGAGAGCCGCGATGAGTTGATCGACATGATCAAGGGCGCCGACATGATCTTCATCGCTGCCGGTATGGGCGGCGGCACGGGGTCGGGCGCGGCGCCGGTGATTGCCAGCATTGCCCGCGAAATGGGCGCGCTGACAATTGGCGTCGTCACCAAGCCCTTCACCTTTGAGGGCAGCCAGCGCCGTCGCACCGCTGAGGGCGCAATTGAGCAAATGGTGAAGAACGTCGATACGCTCATCACCATCCCCAACGACCGCCTGCTGGCCATTGTGGACAAAAAGGCGGGCCTCAACCAGGCCTTCCGCACGGCAGACGATGTGTTGCGCCAGGGTATTCAGGGCATTAGCGAATTGATTACCACGCCCGGCCTTGTGAACCTCGACTTTGCCGACGTGCGTTCGATTATGGCCGACGGCGGCCCGGCACTCATGGCGATTGGCCGCAGCAGCGGTGAAGGGCGCGCGCGCGAGGCTGCCGAGCGTGCCATCCACAGCGCGCTGCTGGATGTTTCCATCGACGGGGCGCGCTCGATCATCTTCAACATCCGTGGCGGTGAAGAGATGAGCCTCTTCGAGGTTAACGAGGCCGCCGAAGTGGTGCGCGCCAACACGCACCCCGAAGCCAACATCATCTTCGGCGCTGTGATCGATTCGTCCATGAAGGACGATCTGCAACTCACAGTCATTGCAACCGGCTTTGAGCGCACCAAGCAACAGGACCCGCTGGACTTTGGCAAGAGTCTCTTTGAGGCGCGCCCCGCCCAGGAAAAGGCCGCGGAACAGGCCAGCAAGCCTGCAAGCGACTATCTTGTGCGCACCTTTGACCGCGACGATCTGGACATTCCCGCCTTCCTGCGCCGCTCGCGCCAGAACGGTAAATAAGCCCATGCAGCGTTGCTAAGCCGGGCAAGCCGCGACGCGGCTTGCCCGGTTGGGCATGCCTTGAAAAATGATCATTGCGAATTGAATGATTGATCATGCACAGCGGAGGGCTTTTTAGCCCTCCGTTTTTGCGCCGTGCGTGCGCGGTTGCGGCGTGCTGCATATACGCTTTGGCTGCGCCACCCGCGACAGTGATAACGCATGAAATGACAGCTCACCGCACAGGTGGGCCTTTGCGTCTTCTGCAAATTGGCCGATCTTAACCTTAAAGTTTCGCGTCTTTACGGAACTTGCTTCCCCTCGCACCGCGTTTACTCTGGTGAGTGCTCTTTAGAACGCCTGTACGCCATTTGCATTGTGCCGTGCGCTCTGCTATACTGACCGCCCGCCACCCCAGATATAGTATGGCGGGCATACGCAATCTCCCATATATAGGGGTCAGCCGTGCAATGTCCGCACTGTGGCGCAAGCCAACATCGAGTCATCGACACCCGCGACACGGCCGATGCCATCCGGCGGCGACGCCAGTGTGAAGCGTGCGGTTTGCGCTTCACCACCTATGAGCATATTGCTGCCAACCTGCTCGTCTCCAAGAGCGACGGCCGCCGCGAACCATTTGATCGCCAGAAGCTGCTGCAGGGCATTCAGATCGCCGCCACCAAGCGCCCCATTAGCCGAGAGACGATTGAGGGAATCGTCAATCACATTCAGGAGCAAGCGCTGAACAGCGGCAAGATGGAGATTCCCAGCACCGTGATTGGCCAGTTGGTGCTCGATCAGTTGGCAACGATTGATCAGGTGGCATACATCCGTTTTGCCAGCGTCTATCTGGACATTCACGATTTGAACGAATTGCGCATTGAGATTGACCGTCTCATGGGCAGGAACTAACGGGGCGCACCCCGCGTTTTACAGGCGCACGCAGTCCAGTCATCGCAGCCTCACAGCACGCACCAGGATACTTTTCCGAATTCAAGTGGGGCATGGCACGCCGCAAGGCGAGACATGCCGCTCCCAGCGCATTGCAGCCGCCGCGGATTGACTCCAGCGTTGGAGTGACAGGCACGGCGCTCGTTGCAGCGATGGTACGCGCCCCAGAGCATTGTTCAAAGTGACAACCCATTGCGCTGCTGCCCCCGTTTTTTTTTTGCGGCGCGCCAGACAACCCCTATTGTTGCAGGTAATCAGGAGCAAGCTATGTCGATTCTCACCAACTCCACCAACTCGACCAGCAATTCACAGTCTGTCAATGGCGCTGCACACGTGCCCTTCGCTGCCGAAACCTCGGGCGAGAGCCCAGCGCAACCCTTCGCGTTTCAGCCCAATGCGCACGGCGCCTATACGGTCATCGAAATCGTAAAGGGCGAACGCGAGGCGCTGACCCCACCCGACTATGTGGATGATGGCACCGTGGCGCTGAGCGAGAACAGTGTCAAAGTGTTGGAGAAGCGCTACCTGCGGCGGGATACGCATGGCGCGCTGCTGGAGACGCCCGCGGGAATGTTCTATCGCATTGCCTGGCACATGGCTCAGGTGGACGCTACGCACGGCGACGACAGCGCCGCTTCGGCCAAGGTTTTCTACGACCTCCTCACCGAGCGGCGCTTCTATCCCAACAGCCCCACCTTCACGGGCGCAGGGACGCCGCTGGGGCAGTTGGCCGCCTGCTTCGTGCTGCCCATTGCCGACGACATGGGCAAGGAGAGCGACGGCATCTTCAGCACGCTGCGCGTGGCCGCGCTCATCCAGCAGACAGGGGGCGGCAACGGCTTCTCGTTCTCGCGCCTGCGCCCGCGCAATGATCTGGTGCATACGTCAGCCGGGCGCGCAACGGGGCCCCTGGGCTTCCTCAGCGTCTATGACCATGCTTTTGGCGAGATTGCCCAGGGCGGCAGCCGGCGCGGGGCCAACATGGGCGTGCTGCGCATTGATCATCCGGATATCGAAGCATTCATCGAGTGCAAGTCGGTGGAAGGCTCAATCGCCAACTTCAACATCTCCGTAGCCATTACCGACGAGTTCATGCGCGCAGTGAAGGACGACACCGACTTTGCGTTGCGCAACCCGCGCGATGGGCAGGTTGTGCAGAGGGTGCCGGCGCGCGATCTCTTTGCCAAGATCGTCAAATTCGCGCACCACAACGGCGAGCCGGGCGCGCTCTTCATTGACGCCGCCAACCGCACCAACCCCGTGCCCCATCTGTATGATCTGGAAGCGACAAACCCGTGCGGAGAGCAGTGGCTGGGGCCCTATGAAAATTGCTGCCTTGGCTCAATCAACCTTGCCGTGCATGTCAAGCAGGATGCGGCGGGAACGAAAGTGGTGGATTGGGAACTGCTGACCCGCTCGATTGAGGAGAGCAC
>DIAV01000354.1 GCA_002415895.1 Anaerolineales bacterium UBA5069
TTGCGCTAGAAGATGTCGGCCGCCTCAATGGTGTATGACTGGCCCGCGCTGGGCAGCGTGCCCAGAATTGTTGTGGGGGTGACGCAGCCAAAGAGGCTGTAGGTCAGCGCATCCTGCCCCTCAATGCCCACCGTCACGCGGCCGGGCTTGCCTGTAAAGCGAGGTGTCTTGAGGTAGTTGAGCCCCACCGAGCCATCTGTGTCGAAGACAATCTGGAAGCTCACGGTGTAGGGCTGCGCCATGGCTGCTGCCGGGACATCCTCGTAGGCAATCACAAAGCGGCCATCCTCGGCCATGAAGCTGGAGACGCGCGCGCCAAACGCGCCCGGGTCCAAATCGGCCCACCAGCCAAAAACCCCCTGCGCCGGATAACTCAGCGAAGGCACGCAGCGATTGTCACCCGTTGTCACGCTGGCAACCGGCGCCAACTCGGAGATGGAACCCGCCACTGCCACAAAGCCATCTGCGTAAATGCGCGCGGCGGCATACTGCTTCGCCCCCACTTTGATTCCCGCAGGCAGCGCGCGATCCACAAAACCTGTGTCGGTTAACGCGTAGGTTGTCCGGTCCGCCTCAAATTCCGGTTTCAGCCACTCGAGTGTAGATGCCGCAATGGTATCTTCCGAGGCGGAGCCGCCACGTATGATAGGCACGAAGATTTGCGGCAGGCCGGGGACAACCGGCTGCACAGGTGAGACGGGCGTGCCGGGCGCAACCGGCGTGCCCGGTGTCGAGGGCGAGTCCGGCAGCTCGCTAATGTGCATGAGTACGGTCAGCGTCTTCTGCACAGAGGAGCCGTCACTGCGCTCGCCTGTGACGTCAAGAGTGGCCGAGAAGGTGCCCGTAAGCGCCTGCGTGGGAGAGACAAGCAGCGTTACATAGGCGGGATTGCCATAGGCCACCGCGCCTGCATGTACATTATCCAAGCCGCTGGTCATGGTAATCCATGCGCCTTGCATGGCTGTGGGGCTGGCCGCCACCGCCTGCGGCACGTCGAGCGCGGCGGTGTAGTTGACGGCATCGAGGCTTGGATTTTGCATCTCCACTGTCAGCGTAAGCGGCAACATTGCGCTGACAACAGATGTCACAATGGCGCTGGGCGCGATCACAATGGTGCTGGGCAGAATCTCGCGCAGGGCGTTGGCGACATTCAGTTTGCCGGCGCCTACGTATTGGGTGGCTTCGGTGAGCTCATCCGCCGCATTGCGCAAGAGGGCGCGGATATCGGCCGCTGTGAGTGACGGCTTGAGCGACCACAGCAGCGCTGCCGCGCCCGCCACGGCCGGCGTGGCCTGGCTGGTTCCCGAGCGGGTGCAATAGGGCGCGCCATTATTGATGACGAGATCGGCCGGTGCACAACGGGCAAGCGCATCGTTCGACCAGGTGGAGAAGACCTTGTGCAGGAAGAGATCACCGCCGGGCGCCGCGATTTCAATTTGCGGGCCATAGTTGCTGTAGGAGGTGCGGTGATCGTTGTAATCCAGCGCGGCCACGGCCATTACCTCGGGGTAGGCAGCGGGCCAGTAGACCGCACCCGCCCCACCATTGCCGGCCGCCGCCAACAGCAGCGCACCTTGTGAAGCCGCATATTCCACGGCATTTTGCAGCGTGGTGCTGGGGCTGCCAGTGGTCAGGCTCATATTGATTATCTGTGCGCCGTCGTTGGCTGCGGCCACAAGCCCGGCGGCCACATTGGCAATCGTGCCGCTGCCCGCGTCATCCAGCACGCGATAGGGCGCGATTTTGACTTCAGGTGCAACGCCAACGACGCCCACTGCATCGTTCAATCCCGCAGCCAGAATGCCCGCCACATGTGTGCCGTGGCCGAAGCCGTCGCGCATGGGCGGGTTGCCAATGCCGATGTAGTTGTAGCCGGGCAGCAGGCGGCCGGAAAAGTCCGGGTGTGTGGTGTCAATGCCTGTGTCGAGCACGGCCACGGTCAAGTCGGCGGCGGGCGCAAAGCTGTTCAGCGCATACACCATCTGCCAGGCGCGCGCGCCGTTGATGCGCTGCATGTTCCACTGGCGGTCGGCGTAGAGAGGGTCATTGATAGCAAAACCGGGAATAACGTCAGTTGCCTGTGCTGTCACTGGTTGTATGTCGCCGGCAATTTCCTGGGCGGTTGTCACATACCAGTTGGGTTCCACATAGACAACGCCAGGCTTGCCCAGCAGTTCGTTGGCAACGGCGTACTCCTGGCCCGGTTCGGTTTGCAGCAGATAGGTGACCTGGCTGTCGGCCGGGCCGGTGGTGTCGATCATCGCACCCACCTGTGCGCCCGCAGCCGCAGCGGTGGCTGCCAGCGCCTCGGCAGTGGTGTAGGCTGCGGCCGTTTGCGCGCTTGCGCCCTCCTGTCCGCCGGCAGGCGCGGGGCCTGTGCGTACGCCCACGAGCAACTCGCCCGGTGCAAAGGCAGGTAGCGCGGCGACGGCTGGTTCCGGTGTGGCAAAAGCCGGATCAACCGTTGGAAACGGGGTGGCTGTAGGCAATTGCGCCAATGCCACCTGGGGCAGCCCCGCGAGCACCAATACTGCAACAAGCAGGGCGGCCATTGCGCCGTGCATGACCTTCTTGTAATCCACCGAGTTCATAGCTTTACCTGTGTGAACGTGAATGACATACGCACTGCGTCACTCTCAAGTTCCAAAAAGCGCGTCAAAATCCATTTCGTCGTCAAGCGCCGCAAAGTAGGCGGATAGACGCTCATGCCGTTCCTGACCCAGCCGCCGCCCTGTGGGCGTTTGCAGCGTGGCGAGCAACCGGCGCAATTTGTATACATATTCATGCACCGGCGTATAGTCAGCCCCGGTGGGCGGCTCGATTTCATTCTCAATGGCGGCAACGGGCGTCCACCACAAGCGATTGCCGTGCGCTCCCGCAAAGGCAAAAGCGCGTGCCACACCAATTGCGCCAATGCTGTCCAGTTTGTCGGCGTCGTAGAGGCAGCGCGCCTC
>DIAV01000029.1 GCA_002415895.1 Anaerolineales bacterium UBA5069
ACGTGTCTAGCCCCCAATTCTTGCCGGAGTGGGCAGGTTGCACAAGCGCAAGCCAGCAGACGAGCGCAGCGTGCCTGGCCGTCAGCGGGCGCGCAACGGCAGGCGCCGGAGCGCCTGCCGCGTGGTTCTAGTTTGTGTGCAGAATTAAACGTTGGCGGGGGCAGATGCCGCCATGGCCGCGCCCACGGTGCCGCCCCATACGGCAATCGCCATGACGTAGCCAAAGCCAACCCACGTGGGGTTCTGGCCCATGACGGTGGCCAGGAGGAAGAAGACGGCAACGCCCAGCACAATGCCCACAACGTGCCAGAGCAGCAGCTTGCCAACCGACTGGCCGCGGGTCATGGCACCCGTGACAAAGGGCCACAGGATAATGCCAATCAGGGGCAGCGCGCCGATGAGGCCGCCGACAATTGACTTCCAGTCGCCAAGGCGGCCGGTTGCCATCTGGTAGCCAAGCACGGGGCCAATGCCCACCAATACCATCAGCGCCACCCAGAGCCAGCCTGTAGCCGCCTGGAAGAGCAGCGAAACGATGACGGCGGCAATCGCAGTGAAGACGCCCGCATAGAGCGAGGCAATCCAGGGATTGGCGGCAGGGCGCGCAACAGTGGCTGTTGTCAGAGGAAGCATGGACATTACTCCTGGTGGGTAGCGGGCCATCAACCCGCCGTATGAGTCATCGTGTGGGCAAACACACAGAATGATTCACAGTATACATCATCCCGCGTGGCTACAATAGCGGCAAACGCGCGCATTTGCGTTGCAGGGCGGGGCGCTGCAGCGTGACAGGACGCTGCCTCACTCCCAGCGGAAAAGACGCGCTGAAAGCACTCCGCCAACGGCCAGCATGGCAACCAGCACCCAGATGGATCGCATTGCCCACTCGCCGCCAAGCCAGAGCGATTGCAGAACAATCACGACGTGGGTCATGGGCAGCCAGCGCGCCACGGACTGCACGCCATCGGGCATGAGCATGAGGGGAATGGCCGCGCCCGAGAGCATGAACATGGGCATGTAGAGAATCTGGCCGGCGGCAGTCGCTACTCGGGGCGTGGGAGCGAGGCTCGCCACGAGATAACCAAGCGCCATAAAGGAAAAGGCGCTGAGTGTAAAACCAATCAACACTGCGCCCCAGCTGCCCGCAAAGCGCATGCCAAAGGCGTAGGTGGCGATGATTATGAGCAGCACCAGGCTCAACACGGCGACGACGAAGTTGACGCTGATTTCGGCAGCGATCCACTGCCAAGCGGGCATGGGCGAGGCTTTAAGGCGGCGCAGAATGCCCCGCTCGCGATTGTTTGCCGTGATCACCGGAATTGAGTGGAGCGCAATTGTGCCCACGATAATCCCTGCCAGCGCGGGCACCTGCTGGTCAATGTAGCCGAAGTCCTCGCCGGGATAGGGTACGTTGCCGTGACCGAAGACAATGCCAAGCAAGGTTAACAAGAGCGCGGGGAACGCAATCGTAAAGAAGAGCGCAATCGGCTCGCGCAAAAAGAGCTTAGCGTGGGCCACGACCAATTTCCGGTACGTTTTCATGTTGCACTTTCCCCGTACAGCCTAATCGCGCAGCGCTTTGCCCGTGAGGGTAATAAAAACATCGTCGAGACTGGGTTGCACGGTGCGCAGATTGCGCATGGGGATTCTGTGCTGCTCCAGCGCAAGCACGACGGAGGAGACAAGATTGTCTGCGTTGCCGTAGATTGAGACGACGCCGTTGGACAGTTCAACACGTTCAACCGTCGGCAGTGCCTGCAACAGGGCCATGTCCATTTCGGGGCTGTTCTCAATCATCAGCCCGCTCTGTCCGTCGATGCTGTTGAGCAAACCCTGCGGCGTGTCGAGTGCAATGATCTTGCCCCCGTCGATAATCGCAACGCGGTCGCAGAGAGTCTGCGCTTCCTCCATAAAGTGCGTTACGAGAACAACCGTCTTGCCTTGCGCACGAATTTGTTCGACCATGGCCCACGTTTGTTTGCGCGCCTGCGGATCAAGGCCCGTGGTCAATTCATCCAGGAAGACAACTTCGGGGTCATTGAGGAGGGAGAGGGCGATAAAGACGCGCTGCTTCTGCCCGCCGGAGAGCTCTTCGAAGCGACTGTTGCGCTTCTCCCAAATGCCCCATGTCTCGAGGAGCGGCGGGTAGGGTATGCTCTTCCTGTAAAAGCCGGAAAAGAGCTCCATCAGCTCCCACACTTTGAGGCGATGGGGGAGTTCGGCCTCCTGCAACTGGATGCCAATGCGCTCGGCCAGTTCTTTGCGCTGCTGGTGCGGGTCCATCTCCAGCACGCGCACTGTGCCCTCAAAGGGCCAGCGCAGCCCCATGATCGTCTCAACGGCGCTGGTTTTGCCTGCGCCGTTGGGGCCGACGATGCCGAAGATTTCGCCCTGTTGAACCGCAAATGAAATGTCATCCACAGCCACAAAGCTGCCATAACGCTTCGTCAGGTGCTGCACGGTAATGACGGGTGGCAAGTCGTCTCCTTAATGCCGTGGCGAACCGCGGCCACGGCCCCGGCACTCTAGCCGGGCAGTTCGTCCCACGCTTCGAGCAGCCAGCCGCCAATATCCAGATACGCGGCGGCTTCCTCGCCCACAAAGAGGACCAGCACAAGCGCGTCAGCCTCATCCACGGCCACTTCGCCCAGCGTGCCGCTCGAACGCACCAAAGCCGATAGCCGCCGCTCCACCTCAGCGCGATCAGCCCAGGGTTCGGACGCAGGGTCGGGGTAGACGCTTACACCGTAGAGCTCGAAGTATACGCCGCCTTCGAGATATACGTCCATGTCAAAGCTGGGTGGCTGCGGCTCGCCATTGGCGAGATCCAGCGCATCCGCCATGGAATCCTCCCAGACGGCTAAATGCACAATCTGCTGGCCCACCAGTTCCACAAGTTCGTCAAAGAGTTCGTCATCCACAGTGGCGTTGAACATGAATTCGGCATCGTTTGCCATGGCGTATCCTGCTTTCCTTGCCGGCGTCTTGGTCAGACGCCTAATTCGCTACGGTTGGCGTCGCCGTGCACAATCATACGCACGGGGATATATGTGGGTCGCGTGAAGAACTGGCCGCCTGCCCAGAAGTGGCTCAGCATGAGCGGCAGACCCTGGTCGATGAAGAGGTTGGGCCCCTGCATGAGATGCAGATGCAGGTGCGGGCCGGGTGACTGGCCGCTGTTGCCCACGCGCCCGATGGGCGCGCCGCGGCGAATCATTTCGCCTTCTTTCACAGTGAGGCTGGCCTGCTGCAAGTGCGCGTAGTAGGTGAATTCGCCGTTGCCGTGGCTGATGGCCACTGCGTTGCCCAGCAGGCGGCGCGGGTCATCGCGAAAGATGCGCGGGTCGGGCGCAACGCCGGGGGCCATGTCGGGCATGTCGAATTGAACAAAGGCCACCTTGCCGCCGGCTGCGGCGAAGACGGGCTGATCCCAACTGGCGTGGTCGGTGAGGGCGTGGCCGTCGCCGCTGAAGAAGCGGTTGTCGGCGTTGAGCTTTACAAAATCAAGCGCGAAGGGCTGGCTGAAGACCTCCTGCTTGTGGAGGTCGCTCCAATCACCCGCCTGTACGGCCCACCATGCGCCCTGTAGCGGAAAATGTACATCAGTTTGCTGCTGGTGATGAGCAACGGGAATCTGGATGCGCGCCTGTACGTTTTCGCCGGCGGGTGTGAGCGCGATGGCGAGCACCTCGACGAAGCCAAGCTGATCGTGCGCGTGGAGTGTGAAGTGGAGCGCACGCAGCGCCAGCCCTGTGTTGGCGGCAATGCGCAGGTCGGCCTCGCCGCTGTGGCGCAAGACAACGGGATGGGGCCAGCGCTGCTCGAAGAGCAACTGATGCTCGCGGAAGCCGCGGAAGACCAGCCCCGTCAACTCAAGGTCGCCGCCCAGCGCGGTGATACCCAGGTCAAATGCGACTTCCTGCTGTGTGCCAACATGCGGGAAGGGGAGCGGATCATAGATGGCCGCATAGAGATGTTCGGGGCGGCACTCGAGCAGAAGGCGCGCGCCGCCTGCTTCCAGTGGGGCGGATGATGGCGCGGATGCTGCGGTGGATGAGAAATCCGAATGTTCACTCACAATTAGCGTCCCTGCTTGATGGTGTGGCTGAGTGGTGCGCGCTGTGCCATTTGGGCGTGAATCCACGTGCGCTGCGCTGTGCGCTCGCGGCGGCGTTCGGGGTGTTCTGCCGCGGGGATGGTGGCGAAGAGGGTCAGCAACTCGGCGGCCTCGACAGGCGCGATGCGGTCAATGCGTTCGTCGGTCTCGAGGCTGTCCACGCGCTCCCAGCGGTCAATCCAGTCACTCAGATAGAGCGTGTGGCAGATGCGGCAGCGCCAGACGCTGAAGGTCTCCTTGTCGTCCTCCGGCGAGGCGACGACGAGCGCGCCCAGGTTGGCAATACGCCCCTGGCAAACGGCGCACGGCTCCGTGCCCGCGCCCACGCCGCTCCGTTCGGAAAGGCTTTCGGCGAGCGTGCGCGTGGGGGGCGGCGGCTGGAAGAAGCGCGTCATGCGCAGGCGCAGCCGTGGCCAGGGCTTGAGCTTGCTTTCGGTGGTTTCGGCAATTTTGGGCAGGCGCGCCACGGGCAGCATGGCTTGTGCTGTCGTGGGTGCGCCTGCTTCCAGCCAGTGCGCGCAGCCAAGCGCCAGGTGCGACTGCGCCTGCAATACGAGGGGAACGGCATCGGGCGCGCTCATGGTTCCGTCTGCACGGCGCAGGTGGCACGCGCCCAGGGCCAGGCCATCTGCGGTCGTGCGCGCATCGGCCGGCGCTGCACCGGCCCCCGATCGCCAGTGCGCGCAGCTGCCGCATGCGTGCAGTTGCCAGCCCAATGGGGCCAGCGCCTGCGCTAACCGGCTTTGCAGCGTGGCGGTATCAGGCTCGGCAATGTGTAGCAGCGGCGTGGAATCCAGACGGCCCGTGGCGGGATCCTGGCGGACAAGCAAGCACGCGCGTGGATTGTCATACCAGAGCAGCAGCGCCCAACAGGCCGCTTCTGCGGGCGACTGGTGCGCGGTGTCGGCGCGTGCCAACAGGCGCAATCGCTGATAGACCTGCGTGCGCGTGCCAGGGTAGACCCCCGACATTGTCTCGAAGTTGAAGGGTTGCAGCGGCGCACTCGCAGACTCCATCATGGCACCTCACAGCGATTTGCGTGTGCGTCGAGGGTGCGCGGCACTACTTGCCCGTCACGTCGTTAATGAGCGCGGCCGTTTCGCGTGCGGCCTGAACCGGCTCCACGGTGCCGCCAAGCACTTTAACCAGCATATCGCCGCCATAGCCCCACACCTGCTCCATCTCGGGCTGGAAGGGGGCGGGCTGTGCCGTGGCCGCCTGGGCCATGAAGCCGCGCAGAATGGGATCATTGGGCAGCTCGGCGCGCTGGTTGGCAGGCAGGCGGCCTGCACGCGCAAAAGCCGTGCCGCCGGCTTCATTGGTGAGTGTGGAGGCAAGATAGAAGGCCAGCGGTGCGCGGTTGGCGTCCAGATTGGGGTTAAGGATGACGCCTTCCCCTTGAATCCATGGCTGGGCAGCACCCGCCGGGCCGGCAGGCAGCGGGACCACCGTCAGCGCATCGCCCAGCGCGGCGCGCAACTCGGCAGTCGCCCAGGGGCCATCCACAAGGTAGCCAAATTCGCCCTTCTTGAAGCGATCAAGAAGCATGCCATAGTCGGTATCGACAAAGCTGCCGGGTGTCGCGCCTACATCTTTCATCCACTGGAGGAACTCCCCAGCGCCGCTGCTCTGGTCGATGATCACTTTGCCGCTCTCATCGAAAAGCTGCGCGCCGTAGGCAGGGAACCCCCACCAGACATGGAAGAGATTGGCGTAGATGCCAATGCCGTTGGCCGGGGACGCCTGCGCCTGCGCCAGCAGGTCGCCGGTGGTCGCGGGCACTGTAGCGGTTGTGACACTTGTGTTTTGGAAGAGGCTGACAAGCTGCCAGGTGGCAGGCAGGGCGTAGAGCGCATCGCCTCGGCGGAAGTTGAGCAGGCTGGCGAGGTGGAAGCCATCAGTCTGGCCGGGTTGTAGCAGGTCGTCCAGCGGGCGAATGACGTCGGCCCCCACCATGTTGCTGATCCACCAGTTTTCGGTGACGGCCACGTCGGGGCCACCGCCCGCGGCTACGGCGTCGGCGTAGGCCTGGGGCAGATCATTGGGCGCCACGTAGAGCGTTTCCACGTTGAGTAAGGGCGCATCCTGCTTGAGCTGCGTGAGGATTTGGGTCAAGGCGTCGCCGTCGGCTCCCCCCCAACTGTGCCAGAGCACCAGATCGCCTTGCGGCACGAAGGGGGTTGGCGCGGGCGTGGGGCTGGCTGCGGCAGCTGTTGCCGCGGAGGGCGCTTGTGCTGCGGCGGGATCGCCGTTTGCGTCTGTGCCGGGCGCGGCGGGCGGCACAGGCGTAGGCGTGGGGCGATCCTGGTCACACGCGCCCAGCGTGAGCGCGATGAAGGTGGCGAGCAACAGTATGGGCAACAGGCGCTTTGCGCGTGCGGTGAAGGCTTCGGCGACGGTGTGCATTACGCGGGCTTCTCCTTATGCTGTGCAACGAGTGTTGCAGCATTCTTGTCTTCGATGTGCGCCAGCAGCGCCTCCAGGCCAAGCTGGTAGCTGCGCCAGCCAAATCCGCAGATCTGGCCAACGCAGACGGGGGCAATGACGGACGTGTGGCGAAATGCTTCGCGCGCGTGGATGTTGCTCAGGTGGACTTCCACAGTGGGCAATTCCACGGCAGCGATGGCGTCGCGCAGCGCATACGAGTAGTGGGTGAATGCGCCCGGGTTGATCAGTATACCTTGCGCCCAGCCGCGCGCCTCGTGGATAAAGTCAATCAGCGCGCCTTCGTAATTGCTTTGCAGCGTGCGCAACGTGTGCGCAGGTGCCGATGCGCGCAGGCGGCGCTCAATGACCTCGAGCGTGTCCGCACCATAAATTGTGGGTTCACGCGTGCCCAGCAGGTTGAGATTGGGGCCATGCAGCAGGGCAATTTCAGCCATTGTGCGCCTCGTCATCGGGTGCAGTGAGAATGTAGTTGACGGCGGCGCGAACAACATCAGCGCCGGGGCTGTCGGCCACAAAGACGTTGCCAACTGCGCGTGGGAGGACAAAGCGCAGCATCTTGCCGGCGCGTTTTTTGTCGTGGCCCATGGCGGCCAGAATCGCGTCGGCGTCGTAGCCGAGCGCACGCGTGGGCAAGCCCAGCCGCGCGAGCATGCGCTCCAGCCGCGACAGGAGTTCGGGCGCGCACTCACCCATGGCCACGGCCATTTGTGTGGCGGCAACCATGCCAATGGCAACGCCCTCGCCGTGGCGAATGGCGTAGTGGCTCACCTGCTCAAGTGCGTGGCCAAAGGTGTGGCCCAGATTGAGCACAGCGCGCCGCCCCTGCTCAAAGGGGTCTGCCTCCACCACGCGCACCTTGACGCGCACGGCGTCGGCCACCATGTGCGCCATGGTGGTGGGGCCGCTCTCTTCCAACTGCGCAAAGAGATCGGGCGCATCAATAATGCCATGCTTGACCACCTCCGCCATGCCGGAGCGGAACTCGGCGGCGGGCAGCGTTGCCAGCACGGCTGTGTCGATGAGCACGACTTCGGGCTGCTTGAAGGCGCCGACAAGATTCTTGCCCTGCGGCAAATCCACGCCGGTTTTGCCGCCCACCGAGGCGTCGACCATGGCCAGCAGCGAAGTGGGAATTTGGACAAAGGGGACGCCGCGCAGGTACGAGGCTGCGGCGAAACCGGCCATGTCGCCCACCACACCGCCGCCCAGAGCAATGATTGTGGCGCGCCTGTCGAGGTGCGCCGCCAGGAATTGGTCATACAGGTTGGCAACGGTGGCAAGCGTTTTGTGCTCTTCACCGCTGGGAACGAGGCAGAGGCAGGGCGTAAAACCGGCTGCACGCAGCGATGCCTCCAGGCGCGGGGCGTGCGCGTCTGCAATCTGCGCGTTGGAGACAAGCGCTACGGGGCCCGCGTGGAGACCGCGCGCAAGCAACAAGCGCCCGGTGTGCTCCAGCAAGCCCTCGCCAATGCAAATGTCGTAGGCGCCCTGCGGGTGGGTTACGCCAATGCGCTGCATACCGGGCGCTTCGTGATTGGCGGCAAGAGCATCGAGAATGGCGTCAACAACGGCTTCGGGGTCGCGCCCCGTGGTTTCCACCTGCAGCGGGATGGCGGCGTAGGCATGGCGGCGCTCATGCAGCAGGTCGCGTATGCGGCGGCTGCGCTCAAGGCCTGCGCCACCTGCGCCGCCATTGAGCAGGGGCCGATCCTGCAGGCCGTCGAGCCGGCGCAGGATTTCGTCCACACCTGCGGTGAGGCAGAGCAGCACGCCGGTAGCCGCCAGTGCGGCGCGGTTCTGCGGGTTGACAAGCGCGCCGCCCCCTGTGCTGATAACCAGCCCCTCCTGCTCGGCCAGGCGCGCGCACAGTTGCGCCTCGGCCACGCGGAAGGTGGCTTCGCCCGCCTCGGCAAAAATCTCCGGGATCGGCTTGCCGAACTGCTCTGTGAGGACGGCGTCCATGTCAATGAAGGGGCGATCCAGGCGTGCGGCCAGCAGGCGGCCAATCGTGCTTTTGCCTGTGCCCATGAAGCCTGTGAGTACGATGTTGCGCGCGTCCGTCATGCTCACTCGGCTCCGGGGAATAGCTGGAAATCAGCGGTATGCAGATTTTGCGCCTGCTGCATGAGCAGCGCGTTCATCAACTCGATGGCAATGCGAGACTCGAGCGTGACCCCGGCGCGCACGCCCACACAGGGGTCATGGCGCCCCTTGTCCAGCGCAAAATCGATCTCCTCGAGATTCTTGCGCACGGATTGCTGCGGCAGCGTGATTGTGGAGGTGGGCTTGAAGGCCACGCGCAGCACCAGGGGCATGCCTGTGGTAATGCCGCCAATGAGGCCGCCGTGGCTGTTGCGCTGGTAGCCGTCGCTGCGGATGGGGTCGTTGTTGGCACTGCCCGTGCGTCCGGCGGCTGCGAAACCTGCGCCAATCTCAACGCCTTGTACGGCATTCAGGCCGCCCAGCGCCCCCATGAGGCGCAGCTTGAGGCTCTGGTAGAGGGGATCGCCCAGCAGCGGTGGCACATTGACAGCCACGACCTCCACAACCGCGCCCAGCGAATCGCCGGCAATGCGCGTGCGCTTGATCAACTCGGCAGCTTCGGCTGCGAACGCGCTGTCCAAGGCGGGGATTTCGGCCCCAGCCATGGCGACATCAAGCGCCGCGAGCGCGTCTGCGCCAGCCTGGGCGTTGCCGAACTGCGCTACCGCGTCGGCCAGCGTGCGCTGCGCCTTGAGCGGCCCCACCTGGATGATGGACGAGAGGATGCCCGTGGCGAAGCGACTGTTCAGAAAGAGGCGGGCAATCGAGCCGCCGACGACATCGGAGATGGTCGAGCGGTATGAAGAACGGCCGCCGCCGCGCACATCCACATAGCCCTGCGATTTGTAATGCTTGACGAGGTCAGTGTGGCCCGGGCGCACGGCCCCACGCTCGCCGGCAAACTGGCTGTAATCGCCCGATTTTTGGGACGTGGAAAGCACCAGCGCGCCGATTGGCTCGCCGGTTGTGTAGCCGCGGGCGTAGCTTTGTGTGCCGGCGGTGGCGTCACCGTGGGTGATCGCGATCTGCGGGCCGTCCAGCAGCGTATCGTGATCCTCGCTGTAGAGGCCCGAAAGCAGCAGTACTGTGTCGGCCTCGCGGCGCGGCGTGCCGTGCTTGTTGCTGCCGGGGCGACGGCGGTCAAGAAAGTGCTGAATCGCGGCGCGCTCAAGCAGCAGCCCGGGCGGGCAGCCAAAGACGATTGTGCTGACGCCCGGCCCGTGCGATTCGCCCGCACCGGCCACGGCAAAGAGGGGACCGCCAAGAATTTCCATGTACGCGTGACGAGTTTCTACAAAGGCGTGCATGACGCCAAGTGAAGTCAGAGCAATACAAATGCACAGCGCTGCACCACCACGAGGTGCGCTTGCACACGTGTGCCGCTGGCCTGGTGCAGTGTATCATGCACGGAAAGCCATTTCCAATCTGCATGGCGTCGCCCTGCACCCTGCTTGAGGACTCTACTTCATGCCAGGTGTCGATCTTTACCGGCTCGAACTGCGCTTGCTCAAGCCGCCCGCGACCGCGGTTGCGGCGCTGGCGCTTGTCAATGAGGTGACCGCGACTGTGGTTGCTGCGCCGGACGCGCGCAGCGAGCCTTTGCGCGTGCTGCGGCAGGCGCTGGGTTTTGCGTGGAGCGTGGTGATTGTGAGCACGCCCATGGAGGGCAAGGCGCGTTGCGCTGTGTGGGCGCGCCCCGCAGACCCGGACATCCGCTGGATTGTGCGAGAGAACCTGAAGAAGGCGCGGCTGGAGAGGCTGGATCTGCGCGTGCCTGAAGGATGTTTGCCTACAGTGATACCGGCATGAA
>DIAV01000370.1 GCA_002415895.1 Anaerolineales bacterium UBA5069
CGCGCCCGGCCCCCCGCCCCCCCGCGCCTGCCGAGCTGGCCGCCCCGCGCTGGAGCGAGGATCCCGCACCGCTGCTGCGCCTGCTGGTCGAGCCGCCAGCCGCCCCCGCCCCCGCCGATGAGCACGCCATCAGCGTGCTGCTCGCCTCAATTGACTCGCGCGATACGCAGGCCCGCAAGGACGCGCAAATCAGCATCGATCTGCTGCGCACCCTTGTGCCCTTGCAAAGCCGCACCATCGACGCGCTGACGCACGACTTCGCCGGCGCGCGCCGCTGGGCATGGGGCGCAAGCCGCGAAGCCATGGGCGATCAGCGTCTGACAGAGGCGGACGATGTCTTCCTCTTTGAGCTGGAAGAACTCAAGCGCATGATGACCAACGAGTGGAACGTGAGCGACCGCGCCGAAATTCATGCCACCGCCGCCAAGCGCAAGGCCGAGTTTGCAGGCTGGCAAACCGCCGCCGCACCCGACCTGCTCTTTGGCGATGCACCCGCCGAAACGCTGGACCGGCTGGAGCCTTCGCCCGTGCTGCTGCCCGGCCTCTATTTGCAGAGCGCACACCCGCGCAATGGTGAAGGCGTAACACGCACGGGCGGATAAAGTCCCGTGGCGCAAAAGCGCATGGCCTGCCCATCTTGGGTCTTCACCCATTTTCAAGTATCATCCAGCGCATAGTTCGCGCGGTATGATCGGGCCGGGTGCATGTTCCCCTGGCCCATGGGGCTTGCCCCCACCGAATACAGGTTGATTCCATGATTCATGACCCAGTCGCAGAGGCGCCGGAAAGCGCAGCAGAGAGCCTAAGCACCGGCCCACGCGCAGATGACGGCGCGCCAATCAGCAGCGCGCCCAATGCGCGCGTGCAACCCGATGCACAACTGCCACAGCCCGTCTACCCCGAGCACCCGCGCATCTCCATCGTCATTCCCCTCTACAATGAAGAGGAGAGCATTCCCGCTCTCTATGACGGTCTGGTGGCCGCCATTGCCAATTATGGCCAGCCCGCCGAAGTACTGATTGTGGATGACGGCTCGAAGGATCGCAGCTTCGAACTTCTGCGCGCGCTTGCCCTTAAGGACCCGCGCTTTACCATTTTGCGCCTGCGCCGCAATTCGGGGCAGACGGCTGCTTTCTCGTGCGGCTTTGATCACGCACGCGGCGACGTTGTGATTACCATGGATGCCGATCTGCAGAATGACCCCATGGACATTCCGCTGCTCATGGCCAAGATCGACGAGGGCTACGACATTGTGAGCGGCTGGCGCCTCAATCGCCAGGATCGCTATCTTGACCGCAAGCTGCCCTCGATGATGGCCAATCGCCTGATCTCCAACGTCACGGATGTGCGCCTGCATGATTATGGTTGCAGCCTCAAGGCCTACCGGCGCGATGTGCTGCAGCATGTGCATCTCTACGGCGAACTGCACCGCTTCATCCCCGCGCTGGCCAGCCAGGTGGGCGGCACGGTGACCGAAGTGCCCGTCAACCACCGCGCACGCCAATTTGGCAGCAGCAAGTACGGCATCTCGCGCACTGTGCGCGTCATGCTGGACCTGATCACCGTCTGGTTCCTGGGCAGCTATCAAACGCGGCCGATTCACGTATTTGGGCTGCTGGGCATGCTTTCAGCCGCCATGGGCACGCTGATTGGTCTCTATCTCACCTTTATCAAGATATTCCTCGGTGTACCTATTGGTGGGCGGCCCATGCTGCTGCTGGCTGTGCTGCTGGTGGTGATTGGCGTACAACTGATTACCATGGGGCTGCTGGGCGAGATGGTGACGCGCACCTACTACGAGAGCCAGAACAAGCCCATCTACATCCTGCGCGAGAGTGTTACGCTCGGCGCACCCGCCTGATTGCCTAAAACTCCCTTTGCCATGCACACACCGGCTGTAGTCGCGGAATCCGAGCTGGCCGCAGAGACTGCCGCCGACATGTTGGCGCGCGGTAACTCGCCGCGCGGCAACTCTGCGCGCAGTGACTCGGCGCGAGCAAACACCGCACAGGGTGGCGTGCTGCGCGGCGCGCTGCTGGCCGCGCTGTGGGTAACGCTGGCGCTGCTGCCCACATTGCTCACGAAGCTGGGCGCCAACCTGAACCCCGACGAGCATCAATTTATTGTTGCAGGCGTATTGCTGGCGCGCGAGGGCATGCTGCCTTATCGCGACTACGCCTACTTTCACGTGCCCAACCTGGCGCTGGTCTACGCTGCGCTCTTTAGCGCGGTGCATAGCCTGCTGCTCTCGGCGCGTCTCCTTTCGCTGGCGTTCGGCGCGTTGCTGCTGCTGACGCTGCTCCTCTTCACGCGCCGCCGCTGGCGCGCAGAAGGAGCGCCTGCGCCCCGCTGGAGCGAGGCCGCAGCGGCGCTCATCTTTGGCCTGACGCCCCTCTTTATCTATACCAGCGGCCGCGCCTGGAACCACGACCTGCCCATATTGCTTACGGTGTGGGCCACGCTGCTGCTTGTCTACAGCCTGCGCGCGCAGGCACCCTGGGGCTGGGCGCCGTGGGTCGGGCTGATCGTGACGGGCTTTCTGGTTGGCTTTGCCGCAGGCACGCGCTCATCTTTTGCCTTCCTGCTGCTGCCGCTGGCCGTTGCCGCGGCTGTGGGCGCGCCTACCAGCGCACGCAGCGTGGGGCCTGTGCTGGTGCGGCTGGTTGCCTTTGGCGCAGGTGCAACCCTTGGCCTGCTGCCTGTTGCCTACATGGCCGCACAGGCGCCTGCCGCCTTCATCTTCGGCAATCTGGAATATGCGCGCCTCAACACCATCTATCGCATTGCCGAAGGCTTTACCACGGCCATGAGCCTGCCGGGTAAACTGGCGCTGCTGGGGGGCGAACTGCTGCGCCCGGGCAACCTTGTGGTGCTCGTTGCGTATCTGGCCTGCGGCTTGCCGCAGCGCCGGCAGTGGCGCAATTGGCCGGTGCAACTGCGCACGCTTATCCTGGTCATGCTCCCCTTCCTGCTGGCAGGCGCATTTGCGCCCACACCTGCATGGCGCCAGTACTTCTATGTGCTCATGCCCTTCCTCTGGATTGCGGCGCTGGACGGCCTGGCGGCGCGCCCGCCGCAGTGGTGGGGCGGGCAGCGCGCGCAGCGCGGCCTGCTGCTGTTGTTGCTGCTGCTGGCATCACTCTATGCGTTTGACAACCGGCGCGACCTGCACGCCACCTTCACGGGGCGCTGGTATCCCGTGCTGTACCACAACGCCGGTGTGGAGATTGCCGGTTTGCTGGGGCCGCAGAGCCACGTGCTTACCCTTGCGCCCACGCTGCCGCTTGAAGGGGGCTTGCAGATCTATCCCGAGCTGGCAACGGGCCCCTTTGCCCTGCGCGCCGCCACGATGACGACGCTTGAGCAGCAGGTTGCCAACCATTTGCCCCCCGTGGGCAAGCTCGATGGCTGGCTGGTGGGGCGGCCACCGCGCGCGTCGCTGCTGCGCGCCGACCGCAATGACTACGCCGACGAGAAGGCGCTGGCCGACTATGTGACGGCCACGGGCTTTGTGCCGCTGCCTCTGCGCGACAAGAGCACACTCTACGTCAACCCGCTCGCGCTGTGGGATGAGAACATTCGCCTTGCCGCCATGACGCGCACGCCCGCTGCGCCCGTTCCCGGCGACACACTTGCGTTCCTCAACTATATGCAGGCGCAGCAACCCACCGCGGCCAACCTCAGCCGCCTGCTGCGTTTGCGCCACGCCGATGGCACCTCCGCGGGCGCGGTTGTGGCCCAGGCCGGCGGCTGGCCGTGGGGCCGCCCCACCACAGCGTGGCAGCCCGACGAGCTTTGGTTTGACGGCGTGGAGATTGCACTCCCAGCCGACGCGCCGCCCGGCCTCTATCGCGCTGAATTGGCGCTCTATGATGCCGAGACAGACGCGCTGCTGCCCCTTGCACTGCGCATGGGCAACTTCACCGATGGCGCGAGCTACGGCGAATTCTTTGCCACGGGCAACTGGCCGGGCGCGCCAACAACGCCCCTGCGTCCCGATACGCGCATTGGCGACTTTGCTCACCTGCAGGGCTACACGCTTGCCGCAGACGCACCCGACACCCTTAACCTGCGCCTCTTCTGGCAGGGGGCGCGCCCTGCCACAGCCGATTATACGGTCTTTACGCAGTTGCTGGATGGCACGGGCACGCCCATTGCCCAGCACGACAAACCGCCGCTGGGCGGCTTCTATCCCACATCCGCGTGGGCCCCCGATCTGGCCTTTGCCGATGACTTTGTGCTGCCGCTGCCCAACCCGCTGCCGCCCGGCCCCTATACGCTGCTGGTGGGCATGTACGACCCCGCCACAGGCGCGCGCCAGCCTGTTGCAAAACAAGGCCAGCCCGCAGGCGACGCCGTCACCATGCCCGTAACGCTTCCCTGACAGCCGCACACGCAAATTTGTGCAGGTCTCAACCTGCCGCCGCGCCTATTCCGGCGCGGTGGCCTGGTTGAGATTGAGCACGCGCATGAGTTTGCGCACAGTGAAGCGGTCGCGCAGGAAGTGCGAATACTGCTCTGCCATAAACTTCTCTTCGGCGCTCAGCCCCAGCTCGGCCACGGTGGTGGGGCCGCCCGCCGTGCGCAGCCAGTGCGCAACTTCTGCGGCCGGCGGCACCCCAGCCGCGGCGGCCTGAATGGCATCCCAGTTCTTCAGAATGCGCCGCTTGAGCGCATCATAGTCGGCGGGGGACATGTCCAGGAAGGGGCGCATGGTCTCCACCACCTCATCGCTCAGCGGCCCAAAGATGCGGCGAATGGTGGCAATATCGGCCTCACGGTCGGGCTGGGTGGCGGCTTCGAGCAGGTCGGTCACGTCGGCACGCGCGAGGTCGCGCACCTGCGCGTACAGATCAGCCGCCAGCACAGTGCCTACACCGGTTTTGGCCCCGTGCAGAATCGCGGGCCGCCCCTCGCGCAGCAGCATCATCTCCCAATAATGCGAATAGTGATGCTCCGTGCCCGAGGCCGGGCGCGAGTTGTTGAAGTCAACCATGCACCAGCCCGAATCGAAGAGCGCCTGCATCAACACGGTGATGCCCTCGGGCGAGGCAGCGGCAATCGCATCGGCGCTGGCGGCGCAGCGCTGCGCCGTGGCCAGCATGCGCACGGCAATTTCCTCGTCAAAGAGTTCGTCGCGCATGAGGTGCGCCAGGCGGAAATCGGCCACGGAGGTGAACTTCGCGAGCATGTCGCCAAAACCGGCGGCAATCATGGGGCGCGGTGCAGAGGTTAGCGTGTTGATGTCGGCAAAGACAGCAATCGGCGGCTGGCAGTTGAAGGTGACCTTGACGCCGCTCACGATCATGGGCGCACCCACGGAAACGTAGGCATCCACAGAGGGGGCCGTGGGAATCGAGATGAACTCGAGGCGCGTGCGGTGTGCAGCAAAGCGGTCGATGTCGGTGACGGTGCCCGATCCCACGGAGACAAGCGTGCGCTCCTCATTTTCCAGCGCAATCAACAACTGATAGACGTGCTCGCCGTCGGCCA
>DIAV01000062.1 GCA_002415895.1 Anaerolineales bacterium UBA5069
CCATGGGCATGGCGTCGGGGCGCACTCTGCACAGCGGGCGACTCAATCAGTTGGCAGGCACATAAGCACAGCGCCACAAGCACAACGCGATCGCGATGCGATTGCTGCGGTTAATGGATTGACTCTCCTAAAAGTCGTATGCTGCCGAACCACATACCCAATGTACAAGAGTCACGGTTCTTCAAACAAGAGATGGTTGGCGACAAATTCAAGTGTAATTTCCTCCCATCGATTGGCACAATGGCCGCCATCTATTTCCTGATACTCGTGCTCAATGCCAAGACTTGTCAGCAGGCTATCGAAAGCACGGACTTGCTCAGTTGGATTGTACCGATCCAGCAGCCCGTGCTGGATCAGGATTCCGCGTAAGCGCAGCGGTTGCTCCACATACCGGCGCGCCTCATGAGCGCTATCCTGCTCGGCGATTCTGGCTGCTACCTCCGGCACGATTTCCGCATGGCCGTTGATGATGCGAAAGGGCATGTCAAGTAAGAGCGGAGGATTGTCGGCGTTGGGGACCCTTGCAGCTGCGGCCTCTATGAACCACGCCGTGAGCGGGTATGGCGAAGAGGCTGAGAGGTTGGAGACTTCTGTGATAGTTTCTGGAAGTTTGCTTAGTGTCTCCAACTCCTTGAGCAGGAATGCGTTTGACTCCAGCGCCTCGTCGTAGACGCCACCAGAGGGCGCAGCCACGCTGAACACTTCCGGATACTTGAGCGCAAGTCGCATTGTCGGGTCCCCACCATTTGAGCATCCTGCGAGAGCGCGGCTCTCACGGGCGGGTAGTGTACGATAGTTGGCGTCAACATAGTTGACCAACTCGTGAACGAGATAGGATTCATAGTCGCCAATGACTGGTGAACTGCCAAAGAGGCTCGCGCCGAATTTATTCGCGCCATCTGGGAAAACCAAGATAAGTCCCGGAATCTTGCCCTTCTTCAACAACGATTCCGTGGCGATTCTGAAGTCCGGTACAGTGAGCGCTGACTCGCTGGTTCCCCACGGAAGTACGTAGAGCACAGGGTAACGCCTGGTGCTTGTCGCGTAATCGGGCGGCAGGAGAACAAAGATCGTGCGCGTGGCGGGATCGCCGACCAAATTCCCGGCAAGTGCCTGACTTGCGAAATCGAACTGCTGCAACTCCATGCGGGGAGCGTGCACAGGTTGGCCAGCTGGCGCGGCTAATACAGTTGGTGCGGCTGCGCTCGCAGGGATTTGCTCTGCAGGCGCCTGAATCGGCTGGCACGCACTGAGTACAAGCACAACCAGCAACAAAGGGACAATAAATCGGTTGATGCGTGGCATGGTTGACCTTCCTTTCAGTTGTGCAAGATGGATGCCGAGCCGGTGCGCCAGCGCTGCGGGCACGCGCAGCTAACCCGCTGCCAGTATGGCAGGCGGGTGGCTACAAGATGGCTACAAAATGGCTACAAGGAGCAGTGGATTCCGAACAGAAACCGCAATGGACTCGGCCCTTTCAACGCAGGGGCGCTGAAAGTGCGGATTCCATCGCGGTTTCACTTTGATTAGGCCAGAAGGTGGCGGGACTAGCCGGCCCGCGCCTCCACCACCATGGGCATGGCGTCGGGGCGCAGCGTCACGCGCGGCTGCAGTGTAGGTGTGAAGCCCGGCGCAAGGTTGAGGCGGAAACGGTGGGCGATGGTGGCCAGCAGCAGGTGCCCCTCCATCCACGCAAAGGGTTCACCAATGCAGCGGCGCGGGCCGCCGCCAAAGGGGAAGTAGGCGAATTTGGGGCGCGCCGCTTCGGCCTCGGGCGTGAAGCGGTCGGGGTCAAAGCGCTCGGGGTCGGGCCACCACTGGGGGTCGCGATGGGTTACCCACTGGCTCACGATGACGCTCTCGCCCTTCTTCACGCGCACGCCGCCGACAATATCATCGGCCTGCGCAAGGCGTGCTGTGGCGTAGGCGGGTGGGAAGATGCGCATGGCCTCGGCAAAGACGCGGCGGGTGTAGGGCAAGCGCTCCAGGTCGTTCATGGTGGGCGGGCGTGCGGCTGCGCTGGTCGGCGCGCCCAGCACGCCATCCAGTTCCGCTTCAAGGCGCGTGCGGCTGGCCGGATTCTGCGAGAGCAGATAAAAGGTCCACGAGAGCGCAATGGCAGTGGTTTCGTGGCCGGCCAGAAAGAGCGTCACCAACTCGTCGCGCGCCTGACGGTCACTCATGCCCTGGCCGTAACTTGCGCCGGTTTCACTATCCACCGCGCTCAGGATCATGGAGAGCAGATCGCCGCGGTCTGCGGGGTCGGCACGGCGGTTGCGGATGAGGTCGTAGATCATGGCGTCCAACACGTTGAGGTTCTGCGCGCGGGCGCGGTTGCGCCTGATGTCGAACTTGTCAATGAACTGGCCGATGGGACCGACGCGGCTCATGTCGTAGGCTTCGATCAGTTCGGTAATCGACTTGCCCAGTTGGTCTGAGCTATTCGTGACATCAGCGTCAAAAAGGCTCTTGGCCACAATGAGCATGGTCAGGTGCATCATCTCGTTGTGGAGGTCGAGCGGCTGCCGGTCGCGCCAGGGGGCAATCTGGGCCTGCGTGTAGGCGACCATGGTGTCGGCATAGGACTCAATGCGCTTGCGGTGAAACGCCGGCTGAATCAGGCGGCGCTGGACGGTGTGCTTCTCCTCCTCCGAGGTGAGCAATCCCTCGCCCACAATGGGCATGAGCGCCTGCAGGCCAAAGCCTTTGTGATAGGCGCGGTGATTGTCCACAAGGACGTGCTTGACGTCGTCGGGGTGGGCGGCAAGGTAGGCATTGGCGTTGATGAAACGCAGACGGGTGACGCGCCCCAGCCGCCCGGCCTGCGTAAGCATGCCCAGCGGGTCGGCGCTGAAGTCGCGCAGGTTGCCCATGAGCCAGTTGCCGTGGGGGCTGGGCGGCGTTATCAGTTTGGTTTCGGGCGGTTGCAATTGCGTTTGTGTTGTCATAGATGATCTCCTGGCAGCGCGTCTCATGATAGCCGCAAGTATAGCCCCGAATCGGGCGCAAAGTGGGTTCGCGAGACTGCGATTGCCGCGCTGCGCCATGACTCGAGCATAAATTGTGAATTCCTTCACAACGTCTGCGCGGCAAGTATGCCATACTGTACGCATTGAGGAAACTGCCATGCCAACCCGAGGTCGCGCCGTGCGGCCTTTTAGAAAGGCGCCATGCTGTGACGCAAAGTTTCGCTGCAATGCCCAATCCGCCCACTGCAACCCCACCGCCTGCCCCCACCCGCAAGCTCACCCTGGAGGATCGCCTCCTGCGCAAGCTGCCCAACTGGCAGAAGATTGACACGCTCGATCTGCGCATTACCAACTGGATGGGGCGCTATGGCCTCGTCTTCATGCGCGTGGGGTTGGGCATTATCTTCTTCTGGTTTGGCGCGCTCAAACTCTTCCCCGGGCTAAGCCCTGCCGAGGACCTCGTGCGCCAGTCAACGTGGTTCGTCAATCCAGCGTGGTTCCTGCCGCTGCTGGCGGTGTGGGAGATGGCGATTGGCATTGGCTTGATCACCGGCATGTTCATGCGCACGACGCTGCTGCTGCTCTTTTTGCAAATGCCCGGCACGGCGCTGCCCATCTTTGTGACGCCGGAACTGGTCTTCACCCATTTCCCCTTTGGGCTGACGATTGAAGGGCAGTACATCGTCAAGAATCTGGCGCTGGTAACGGCGGCGCTGGTGCTGGGTGCGGCGGTGCGCGGCGGGCGCTTCATCAACGCTGAGTAGCGGGCGGTTGCTGTTGACGCACGCATTATAATAGGGATTCGAAACATATTCTGCGGGCGGGCGATTGCGCACTGCGCAGGCGCGCGCCGTCTATTCTTGGGAGTTTGCCATGTCAGATTCAATCAGCACCGCGGGCGAGTCGCTCGAATACCGTACAGAGGTCAAGCAACTGCTCGACATTCTCGCACACTCGCTCTACACCGATCGGGCAATTTTCTTGCGCGAGCTTATCTCCAACGCGTCCGATGCGCTCAACCGCATTCAGTTTGAGCTGCTCACCAACCATGAGGTTGTGGATGCCGAAGCCGAGTTGGCCATTCGTCTGCGCGCCGATGCCACAGGGCGCACGCTCACAATCAGCGACACTGGTATTGGCATGAACCGTGCCGAGTTGATCGAGAATCTGGGCACCATTGCCCATTCGGGGGCGCGCGCCTTTCTGCTCAATGCGGGCAAGGGGCAGGCGGCGCAGGAGGAGATCATCGGCCAGTTTGGTGTGGGTTTCTACTCCGTCTTTATGGTGGCCGACCGCGTGACGGTCACCTCGCGTTCCTTCCGCCCCGACGAAGAGGCCTGGCGCTGGAGTTCCACCGGCGACAGCATCTTCACACTGGAGCCGGCCACAAAGAGCACACGCGGCACCGAGATTCACATTCACCTCAAGGAGGATGCCGCCGAGTTTGCGCAGGCGTGGCGGCTGGAGAGCACCATCCGCAAGCACTCCAACTATGTCTCCTTCCCCATCTTCGTGGAGCAGGTTGAGAATGCAGAGAATGGTGGAACGGTTGCGGAAGCTGCAGAGGCTGCCGAGGCCGTACAGGAAGCGCCGCAGGCCGTTAACCGGCGCACGGCGCTCTGGCGACAGAACCCCTCTGGGGTGCAGCCCGACGAGTACACCGATTTCTACCAGCAGTTGACACTGGCCGATGACGAGCCGCTGCTTCACTTGCACATTGTGACCGATGCGCCCGTTAACCTGCGCGCGCTGATCTTTGTGCCGGGCACGCGCGAACGCACGCAGGCACACCTGCGCCCCGAGTACGGGCTGACGCTCTACTCGCGCAAGGTGCTCATCCAGGAGCACAACAAGGAGTTGCTGCCCGAGCATCTGCGTTTTGTGGAGGGTGTGGTCGATTCCGAGGACTTGCCTCTTAATGTGTCGCGCGAAACGGTGCAGGGCAATCCGCTCATGCGCCAAATGCGGCGCGCGCTCACAGGCCGCGTGCACAAGGAGATCAAGGCGCTGGCCGAAAATGACGCCGAGAAATTCCGCCGCTTCTGGGAAGAGTTCGGCATTTTTGTCAAGGAAGGGGTTGTCACCGACCCCGCCAGCCAGGAGCTGTTGGTCGACCTGTTGCGCTTCCGCTCCAGCCGCACGGGCAACGATGGTTGGGTGTCACTCAAGGAATATGCGGCGCGCATGCAGGAGGGGCAGGAGGTCATCTACTATGTGCTGGGCGGCGACCTCAAGAGCCTTGCGCACAGCCCACACCTCGATTACTTCCGCGCCCACGACATTGAAGTGCTCTATCTTGTGGATGCGATTGACGGCTTTGTGACAACTTCGCTGCGCGACTATGAGGGCAAGGCGCTCCAGAATGTGGACGACGCCAACCTTGTGCTCCCCGCAGACGATGAAAGCGCGGTACAGCCTGCAAGTGACGCCGCGCCCGTCTCCAGCGCCCAATTTGATGCGCTGGTCAAGCGCTTTCTCTCTGTGCTGGGGGATCGTGTGAAGAGTGTGCGCGAGGCGAAGGTGCTGGTGGACAGCCCCTGCCGCCTTGTATCGGACGAAGAGAGCTATGAACGTGACCTTGAGCGTTTCCGCCGGCTGACCGAGGAGGGCTACACAGCCCCCGCCAAGGTGTTGGAGCTCAATCGCAAGCACGCCATTATTGCCAACCTGGCGCTGGCGCTGGAGAAGAACCCCAATGAGCCGCTGCTGCCGGCGGCAATTGAGCAACTCTTCGACAACGCGCTGCTGCTCGAAGGATTGCACGCCAACCCCGTGGAGATGGTCGCGCACATTCAGCAACTGCTTGCCGCCGCGGTCGCCGCCAAAGCCTAAGCGCGCCCTGTACGCAGAAAAAGCGGAAACAACAGAAAAGGCAGGAAACAGAAGCGCTTGCTCTTGTTTCCTGCCTTTTCCGTTGTTTCCGCTTTTTCCGCGTACAGGGTTGGGCGCTACGGCCGGGCGGGCGCGCCGTCAAAGATGGTTTGCAGGAGGTCGGCGCGTTCTTCGGGCGTGGCCCAGCGCGGCTGCGCGTAGTCCTCGAGCACGCCTGTCAGGATCTCCGTGTTGATGAGTTTGCCGTCATAGATGGCGTGGCGGGCGTAAAGCTCGGTGCGCGTCTCCCAGCTCCACATTTGGTCGAAGTAGAGATTGCCCAGGCCGTAGGAGATAAAGCCGTCGCCCCCTACGTCAAACGCGCCGTAGGGCTCCTGCGCCTGGGGTACGTGACTTTGTACGCCTGTCACAAGATCAGCCCCGGCGGCGCGCAGTTCGCGAAACTCCTCAACCTGCGTGGGCGTGGGCCAGGGGAAATAGGTCTCCTCATATTGCAGCTCGACGGCCACAATATCCACGGCCTTGCTCAGCGTTTCAATCGTGCTGATGATGCGATCCTTGTGTTCGTAGTAGTAGCAGGAGCCAGGCTCCTCGTCTGTTACCCAGGCGCTTTCGGGGCCATACGCCAGCGCGGCAATGAAGGCGAAGGTGTTGCCATTACTCGCCCAAAGCAACGGCGCACAGGCGGCATCCACAGTCAGGCCGCTGCCATAGACGGGAATCTTGTTCTCCTTGTACCAGCCCAGTGACTCGCGTGCGCCGTCGCGGCCAAAGTCGTTGACATGGTTGCCGCTCAACCCCACAATGTCGGTGCCCATCAACTCGAGTGCGGCCCAGTAGGAGGGGTCGCTGCAAAGCTG
>DIAV01000255.1:0-4013 GCA_002415895.1 Anaerolineales bacterium UBA5069
AATGCCGTCAAAGCTGTAGAGGAACTTGATGTTGGGCAGGCGCGCCGAGCGCACAGGGCCCACACGATTGGGGTTCTGGCTCTGGTACATGGCGGTGAGGCGTGTGAGCGCGAAACCGTCCACAATGTACTCATAGATAACATCGGCCTGGCTCAGCCCGTAGTGCTGGGCGCGCCCGGCCGCATCATTGTTGATGCAGATGAAGACGGGGTGCTGCGTGAGCAGGGTCGGGTCGGCCACGGGCAGACCGGTGAAGGGCGCGAGGTTGGATGGTGTGGGTGTCGCTGTGGGTACGTCCGGCGTGGGCGTAGCCGGCGGTGGCCAATTCGTTGCCGTGGCCGCGGCAATGATGACAGGCGTTTTGCTGGGGGTGGGGGTGGCTGCGGCGCTTGCGCCGGTGCGCGAGCAGGCGCTGCTCAGCAGAGCGATTGCAACCAGGGCGGCGACGAGAAGGCGGTGCGGGTGCATCAAAGTTGCTTTCAATAGAGGTGCAACGGGCCGAGCCCGCGTTTTGACTGCGTGCGCTGCGCACACCTGCGTGGACAGGGGGCGTTTGGCATGGATGCATGGCAAACAAAACCACATTGCAGCAATGTGCGGCTCTGTGCGAATTATAGCAGCAGCGCGCGCCATACCAAAACCGCTTGCGCGGCATCATGGTGTGCTGCGCGGCGATGGGCATCCTCTGGTTTGCCTGCGCCTGCTGCAAATTTGACCGAGCGCCCGCCCCGCGGTAGAATTAACATTCGGTTTGGCGACGTAGCTCAGACGGTTAGAGCGAGGGCTTCATAATCCCTAGGTCCCGTGTTCAATTCACGGCGTCGCCACACGCAAGGCCTTCTGCACATGTGCAGAAGGCCCTTTTTGTTTCTTGGCTGCCTTGAACAATGCGCGCATGCAGGTGGCTGCAGGCCGCGCACGCGATCAGCGCAACGACCTGGCCGGCGCTGCGCAGGACGTCGCCCCACGCGCGGCCAGTTGTCCTCGATGCGCCTTGCAATCACGGTGGACCGCGGTGACAAGGTGTGCTTTCAGGTCATCCGTGATTCGCTCTTCGGGCAGGACGCGGACGAAGATCGATTCTCAGATCTGCTTGGGTGGGTTTGATGCAGGCAAGCCCAGATCCAGCAGCGCAGCGTCGGGCCAGCGTGCCTGCGCGAGCGGCATCAGGCTCGGACGCACCACCACCAGCGCAGCGTCGTAAGCCCGCGCAGACACCGCCTCGATGCCGGCCACCCACCCCCGATTCTGAAGCCATTCGAGCGGTCCCAATTCGTCAACGATGAGCAGATGACATGGTGTCGCACGCTGCAGCACGCCGTTGGCCCATGCCATGGCCGGCGCGTCGAAGCTCCACCGCGTTGTCAGTAGAGCCGCATGGGTGTGCGCGGCGTCTTCTTCACCGCGCAGCGTGGCAAGGCTGCGGCGCTCATTGCCGCTCAGATCGATCACATCGATGTTAATCTTTGTGCCCGCCACATAACGCCCCGGCGAGAGCACGCCGCCCACTGTCGCACCCTGCGCCCGAGCCTCCGTGACGCTGCGCAAGCAGAAGAGACTCTTGCCGCAGCCAGATGGGCCGGTGATAAGCGTGATCGCGCCTTTCCAAGCCATCGTTTCAGCCTACCCAGAAGAGTTTGCGCGCACCGGCTTCGTGCATCTCGACCGGCGAGCCGTAAAGTGCCGTAAGCGCCGCGGCTGTCAAGGTTGTGTCGGCGGGCCCCGCGGCCAGCACCGTCCCCTGGCGGATGAGGACTGCATGGCTGGCAAGGCTCATCGCAAGGTTGGGATCATGCGTGGTGAAGATCAGCGTCACCTTCTGTGTGAGCAGTCGGCGCAGAATCTCCAGCACGCGGCCGCGGTTGCTTGGGTCCAGGTGTGATGTGGGCTCGTCAAGCAGCAACACCCTGGGCTCCTGTGCCAGCGCACGCGCAAGCATGGCCAGTTGGCGCTCACCGCCGCTCAGGGCAGGCACCGAACGCTGCCACAGGGCGCCCAATCCAACCATCTCCAGCGCGTCAAGTGCCTGTTGCATATCTTCGTCGGTGGGCGTCTGCAGCGCGGTCAGGTGGGGAGCCCTGCCCAGCAGAACGTAATCAAGCAGCGAGAACTCGAAGGGGATGTACTCGCTCTGCGGCACCAGCGCCAGAAAACGACTCAGCCTGTTGCGCGGCCATTCGTCCCGCGGCTGGCCGTCAAAGAGGATAAGCCCTTTCCGGGGCGACAACATGCCGAGAATCAGGTGGAACAGCGTTGACTTGCCCGCTCCATTCGACCCCAGGATGGCCGTGGCCGACTCGGCTGGCGCCTGCATGTCCACGCCGCGCAGCACCGAGGCAAGGCCCGAACCATACCCAAAGTGCACATCCTGAAGTTCAACGATGGCGTCTGCGCGCGCGCCGCCTTGCTCCGGGCCGGCGGCGGAGACCACACGCGGCGGAAAGTCGTTGGTCTTCATTCGCGGGTCCGAATGGGGTTGCCTGCCAGCACAAACAGGAAGCCTGCCGCGCCCAGCAGCGATGTGAGGATGCCCAGCGGAATCTCGCCGGCGGTCATGGAGCGGGCCAGATCGTCACAGAGCACAACGAACAGCGCGCCGCCCAGCATCGCGGCCGGCAGCGAGAGTTGTGTGTTCGCCCCCACCAGCCGCCTGACAATGTGAGGAACCAGCAAACCCACCCAGCCCACAATGCCCGCGATTGCTACAACAGAGGCGGTGGCAGCAACCGCGGCCGTCAACATCAACGCCCGCTCGAACACCGGCCGCACGCCCAGCGAATGCGATGTTTCTTCATTGAGCGCCAGCAGATTAAGCCGCCAGCGCATGAGCAGGAGAACGGTGAGTGAAGACAGCACCACCGGCGCCACAAGCAGCGGATCGCGCCAGGTGACGCTCCACAGCCCGCCCAGCAGCCAGTAGGTGATCTCGGGTAGCTCAGTCAGCGGGTCGGCCAGGTACTTGAGCAGCCCAACGCCCGCCGAGAAAATGGCAGAGACAGCCACACCGGCCAGCACCAGCCGCAGCACCCAGCCACCGTAGCGCAGCCGCTGCGCCAGAAAGTAGGAAAGCCCCAGCCCTGCGAAGGCAAAGAGCATTGCCAACCCCTGCACATACAGGGACGCACTGCCCAGAAAGACGATGCTGAAGGCCGCGCCAAAAGCAGCTCCCTGCGAGACGCCCAGGAAACCCGGCTCCACCAGCGGGTTGCGAAAGATCATTTGCAGCGTGATACCGGCGCCGCCCAGCGCAGCGCCCAGCAGCACCGCCATGAGCACGCGCGGCATACGCAGCGCCCAGACGATTTGCTGTGCCATGGCGTCTTCACCAAGCACCCACGGCGACATCCAGTAGGGCCGTGGATAGCGGCCGATAAAGAGCGACGCGCTCGTTACAGCTATCAGCAGGGCCGCCAGCAGCCATAGCCTGCGCTGCCCCTGCCGCCGCAAAGCCTGCACCTGGTCGAGCGCGCCTATCGGGGAGACGCTGGCGCGCGCCTCGGCGGCGACGGTTGACGATGGAGTTGACATAACGGCGGGCCTTACTCGACGCTGCCCTGCAGAGCGGGCAGAATGGTTGTCTCAACAGTCGCCGCATCCAGCCCGTACAGGTCGGCGTAAAACCGCTGCATCTCGGCTACTACGTCGAAGCCGCCCATACGATCGGGGTGGAGCGTGTTCGCAAGCCAGCGCAGCCCCAGCGTCCAGCGCACATCCGGCTGATCCCACGAGTAGAAGTCGGCAGGGAAGCCGTAGATGCGCCCTTCCTGTACGGCGCGCAACTGCTGCCAGGTCGCGTTCTCAACAAGCGAGGCGGCAATCTCGCTGGAATCACCGCGGTAGTGGACGATAACAATCACGTCCGGGTCCCACGCCGCAATCTGCTCAAGATTCACCACAGTCCACCCGCCGGAGTCGGCCACATCGGTCCACACTGGCGTTCCGCCGCTCATCTCCACCAGGCGCGTCTGCATCCAACTGGCGGGCGCGACGTTGAAGGCAACTTCGCCCCCTCG
>DIAV01000255.1:4160-5804 GCA_002415895.1 Anaerolineales bacterium UBA5069
ACTTCATTCTCATAACGCGCCACAAGCTCATCCGCGCGCGCCGTCTGCCCAAGCACCTGGCCTAGCAGGCCCAAATCGCGGCTGTACTGCTCCGGCGTTTCCAGATCCACAAAGAGCGTGGGGATGCCCAACTGCTCCAGCGGCGTCTGCAGCGCGCTTGCCATGACACGTTTGGCGATCACAAGGTCGGGCTGCGTCGCCGCGATCTCTTCCGCCGTCACGTCTGAGGTGGGGAAGACCAGCTTGTCGCCAAAGGTGGGATCAAGCAGTTCAATGAAGCTGACATCGCCCTGCGACGTGTCCGACATGCCTACAATGCGTGCACCCACGCCTGGGAATGTATAGACCGCATCGGCAACCATAATCGTTGCCCGGCCCGCAAGGACAATACGCTGCGGCGGCTCGGCCAGGCGCACGGTGCGGCCAAGCGCATCGGTGACAACGATCGCGGTGTCGGCTCCGCTCGCCGGCGGCGATGCCGCTTGCTCGGAGCGAATGGGCGCACAGGCGGTGAGGAGAAAAGCCAAAGAGACGAGGGCAAAGCGCGCGCAACGACGGACTACGGAGACAGACATGGGGTTCCCCTTTCCAAACTGTGGAGGTCGAGAGGTTTCCCCCTCGGCCCACGGCAGCAATTTGCTGCCCCGTGGTCTATCCACGGTGCGGCCCGCTGCCCGTGGAGTCTGAATCGGTAGGGCATGGGGCTTGGAGAATTCAATTGACGCAGGCCAAAAATACGACCTGCGTTGGCAGCTATAACGAAGGCAGCGCCATCAGGCGCTGCCGTTTTGATGTTCGAGCGTGTGAATCGCCTTGATGGCGCGAGTCACCGTCACGCGATTGAGATCGGCAATAAGACCCAGGTCCTCATGTGTGAGGTACGAGGTGTCAACATCCTCGGCTGCGAGGTAGTCGATGATCGCGCTCACCTTCTCCTCGCTGGAGGCGGCCTGCATGAACATGAGGTGATTGAGGCTCTTGTGCAGCCGCGCTGAAAGGCTGGCCAGCACCGCGCGTGAAAAATCTGCACTCTGCTGATACAGCGCCTGAAAGGCCTCGACGGGGAAGAGGCAGAGCGAGACGTCAGTCAGCGCCACCATGTACCCTGTCTGCTCGGTCGCTTTGTGGAAGAGGTTATCCACCCCCAGCAGGTCGCCGGTCTTGAGCAGTTCGGCGCACCGCTGCTTGCCGTCAGGCGTGAGGAAAAGCGAAATGACGACACCCTGGGTGATCACAGCAACCTGCCGGCTCGATTGCTCGAAGAGGAGTTCCTGCTTCGGACGCAGCGTAAGATGCAGGCACGCGCGGCAGAGGCAGCCCTGAAGTGATTCACCAATGCTTGTGCAGAAGGTGTTTTGCCTGCAAGTGCCAGCCATGCCCTGTTACCAGTCTCCCTAATATACAACTTCCAACGCTTAATACAGCCAAAGTATAACCCGCCTTGCAATGGATTACACCTTTTGGTAGCGCGCGCTACAGCCGCTCGTCTCCCGTGCTACAGCATCTGCCCGCGCACAGGCGTAGACTGTCTGTTGTGGGAGTCTGCTTCCTCAGGCAGACACGAGACCCCATCATGTTCCAAAAGTACGAAGGGTACAACGCCATGCACAATGACAATGCCGAAGTTGAAACTGGAGAGCCGAC
>DIAV01000214.1:0-4144 GCA_002415895.1 Anaerolineales bacterium UBA5069
GTTCTCTGTGCCTTTGTGTTAGCTATTGCTTTTGTTCTGGGTATCAATAGGGCTGATAATTCGTTGCAGCAAAGATCGCCGCGACATTGGCGGCGTGGAGCGCCCCGTTTGGCGCGCTGTCGCGCGCCTGGGGCAGGAGCGTCTGCGCCAGTGCGAGCACGCGCTCAAGCCCGTTGCCGCTCTGCACAAGTGGCGGCACAACGCGCCGCAGCCCATGAATGTAGCCCACATCGTCGGCCAGTCGCTCCATCATCGCCATAGGGTCAGTGGTCGAAGCACCCAGATGGGGAAGATAGAGCTGCACCTTGCGCTCGCGCACCAGCATCGCCAGCAGACGCAGAACATCAAGCTCGCCCTGGCCATCACTGCCGGAGGCCACACGCGGCAAGGCAACATCGCTGCCAAAACCGCCGCCGCAGAGGATGCCCAGCAGCGGCAGCAGCACAACGTTACTCTGCGCCTGGCTGTAAATGTCCAGCAGATGCTCGCCAATGCGCAGATGGGCAAGGCCGCCGGGCTGCGTTGCCACCAGCGCAACGCCCGCCAGAGGCGCGGCCTCAACCGGCGGCGCGGTGAAAATGGCTGCGGCACGCGGCGGCAGCACAAAGAACTCCGCAGCATTCAGCGGCGGATCCACGAGCAATAACTCGTCATCGCTGCCGGGGCCAACGCCGCGCCCGAAGACAAAAAGCGTGTGGCGGGGCGGCTCGCCGTCGCTGAAGAGTTCGAGCGACGGATAGAGCTTAGTGATGGAAGGCAGGGGATTTCTCCTCAGCTCTGGGGGAGGGCAGCGTGCGGCTCGACTGCGCACGGCTCCACGCTGCCCAGGGTGGCCAGCGCCGCGGCAAGCTCGGCGGGCAGGTCGGCAATCACGACGCGGCCATCGGGCAACAGATAGATTTCAGTCTCCGTAGGGAAGAGTGGTGCTGCGCTCTCAGCGGCCAACGCAGCCGCGCGCGCCTGCTCACTCGCCGTCGGCAATGTGGATATGCTCATCAGGATTCTTCTCATAATACTCAGCCGTGCGCTCGCTTTCCACAACGCGCCCCAACTGCTCCAGCAGCGCGCTGATGCTCTCGCAGCCGCTCCCTGCTACACCGCGAATGCGATACTCCACACGGCCGTCAGGGAAAATCTCAACCTCAATCTCTTCGCGTTCCATCGTGGCCTCCCAGCAAATGCCGCAGTTCAGTTCCAGCGGCGCACTGTCAAACGGATGACGTGGTCGCTGCCTGTCTGCTCCTCCACGAGGTCAAAGCCCGCCCTTGCCGTCTCCTGCATCACCATGTGGTAGGCGTAACGCTGCTGAATCTGCGCGAGCGTCTGCTTCACACGCGCCATCTGCATACTGTCACCCATTACCTCAAGCACGCCCTCTGCGTTAGGGTTCAGGCCAAAATTGCCGCCTGGCGCATGCACAATCAAGGCCGCACGCGTATTCGCCCCGCTAAATATGTGGCGGTACTGCGCATCCTCGTCATAGCGCAGCTTCAGGTCATCAAGCGCCTGCTTGACAAGTGCGACCTCGCGCAGTTCAGTGCGCAACTTTACGAACTTGGACATCACTGCCTCCAATTCAGAAAAGACCGTTGGCCAGGGCCTCAATCGAACCTGCCGCGCATGCGATGCGGCTGCGTCAGTTGTGCGTACCATTCACGACAGCCTGCCGATATGCCATATCCAGCACCTCCATTGTATGCCAAACGGGCAAGGGCTGCTGGCGCTGGCCCAAATGCGTGCGGATTTGCGTAAGGCAGCCAATGTTGCCTGTAATGACCGCTTGCGCCCCCATCGCGAGCACGTTGTCTGCCTTGCGCGCGCCTAATGTTGCAGCAATTGCGGGTTGCTCCATGTTGTAGGTGCCTGCCGAACCGCAGCAGATCTCCGCCTCGCCAATTTCCACCAGCGTGAGGTTGGGAATTTGGCGCAACAGCGCGCGCGGCTCCTGGGTAACCCCCTGCGCGTGGGCCAAATGGCACGCGTCGTGATAGGCCGCGCGCACAGCCACGGGCAGCGGCGGCGGTGGCGCAATCCCCAGTTCAGCCAGAAAGACGCTGACATCGCGCACTCGCGCGGCAAAGGCACGTGCAGCGGCCTCGTCGGGCTCGCCCGCAAAGAGCAGCGGATACTCGTGCATCCCGGAGCCGCAGCCCGCGACGTTGGTAATGATCGCGTCGACATCGAGCGGGAAGGTGCGCATGTTGGCGCGCGCCAGGCTGCGCGCCTGCGCCTGTTCGCCTGTGTGCATGGAGAGCGCGCCGCAGCAGCCCTGCCCGCGCGTCAGCAGCACCTCAACCCCGTTGCGCGCCAGCACGCGCAGCGTGGCTGCGTTAATCTGCGGCGCAAGCACAGGCTGAACGCAGCCCACGAGGAAGGCAACACGCGCGCGCCGCACACCCTGCGCAGGGATCAGCTCCGGCAGCGGCGCACGCGCACGCAGTGAACTGGGCAGCAAGCCAACCATCGCGCCGAATTGCGCTGGTAAGGCGCCACGCAGCGGGCGCGCGAAACGTCCCGCCTGCGCGGCCAGCCTGAAGCGCTGCGGATAAGGCAGCGTGGCATGCACCACGGCGTGCGCCGCCTGATCCAGAATCGGGCGGCGGCGCAGACGATTGGCGCGCGCGCGGAAGGGGGCAAGCAGGTGGCCGTACTCCACCCCCGAAGGGCACGCCGTCACACAGGCCAGGCAGCCCAGGCAGCGGTCCACGTGCTCGATCATATCCTCGAGCGCAATCCGCCCTTCAAGCTGCTCCTTCATGAGGATAATGCGGCCGCGCGGCGAGTCGTTCTCGTCGCCCAGCACGCGGTAGGTTGGGCAGGAGGCAAGGCAGAAACCGCAATGCACACACGCTTCCACGGCGTGCGCCATGATCGCGCCCTGCGGGCCCAGTGTAGAAATGGGGATTTCGTGCTGCATTGGGTTCCCCCAAACATCGCGTACACATGAATATGCGACAGCAGGTCGTAACGGCGGCCTTCAGGGTGCGTCTCGCAAATGCGCGGCCTCGTTGGCCGCGTCTTTGCTAAAAGTCCAGGAAGCGGCGCTCCGGGTCCAGCACGTTTTTGACGCGCGCCATGGTTGTTGCACTCATGCGCCTGCCAAGTAGCGGCGACGACGCTTCGCCGCGCAGCAGGAGGCCCGTGAGCGCCTCTGCGCGCAGCAGCGCATCCAGCGCGCCCACGTCCCCGGGCCACGCCACCCACGCCAGGTTGCCACCCACGCTGTAACTGCGGCGCGCGCCCGCCTGCGCCAATGCGCTATCCAGCGCAAGCAGGTTTTGGGGCTTCATGGGCACTTTGGCCAGCGCGTATGAGGGTGCAGCCCAGGCAAAGCCATTCTGCCCGCGCCAGAAGTCTGCTTCGCCTTCCATCACTGCACCATCGCCCACAAAGGCGCGCAGCCTGGCCATGCGCTCATCCATCACATTGGCCATGCCCCCCAGGCGCAGATGCAGCACGGGTCCCTCATCGCTTAGGGTGAGGTCCGCCGCTTCCAACTCGAGTGGTGTTGTGGCAATGCGCCCGAGCAGCGTCTGCGCAGCGGCCAGTGATGCGCAGGGGACGCGCAGCGTGGCAAATGCCGGCGGGCTGGGAAAGACCTTGAAGGTGGCTTCAGTCAGGATGCCCAGCCGCCCCAGGCTGCCCACCAGGAGTTTGGGCAGGTCGAATCCGGCTGCATTCTTCACCACCTTGCCGCCGCCGCGCACAAGCCGCCCGCGCCCATCCACAAAGCGCACGCCCAGAATGAAGTCGCGCAAGCCACCAAAGCGCCAGCGGCGCGGCCCGCTGAGACCTGCAGCAATTGTGCCGCCCAGCGTGGCCCCCTGCTCAGCAAGCGGCGGATCAAAGGGCAGCCCCTGGCCGTTGGCGGCCAGCGCGCCGGCAATCTCTGCCAGCGGCGTGGCGGCCAGCGCGGTGAATGTATATTCACTCGCGTCGTACTCTGTCATGCCGCTCAACCCATCCAGGTTGAGCGTTGTCACGCCCGCCTGCGCTGTCGAGAGCGCGGGCTTGCTGCAGCCCCCACGCGGCAAGAGGCGCGTTTGCGTCTCGCGCACCAGCGCCTGCAACTCGGCCACATTGGCAATCCGTTCGGCAGTCGTTTCCATGGGTCAGCCCTGCAATCTTGAGAGCGTCGTCAGCC
>DIAV01000214.1:4197-5633 GCA_002415895.1 Anaerolineales bacterium UBA5069
CTACATGCGCGCGATCACGCCCGCCGCCTCAAGGGGATGGGGTGCGTGTGACGTCAGCGCGGCTGCGCTGCCGGGCAGCTTCTTGCCGCGGTTGGCAATTGCCTGCGGGTCAAACGCGGCGCGCAGTTCGTCCATTACATCGAGGTCATCCGGCGCAAAGAGAACCGGCATGAAGGCGAGCTTTTCCAGCCCCACGCCGTGCTCGCCCGTGATTGTACCCCCCATGTCAATGCACATGTGCAGAATGTCGGCGGCAAGCATCTCGGCACGCTCAAATGCACCGGCTTCACGGCCATTGTAGAGGATCAAGGGGTGCAGATTGCCGTCGCCCGCGTGGAAGACATTGGCGCAGCGTGTCTGATACTTGGTGCTGAGTGTCTGGATGGTGGCCAGCGCCTCACCCAGACGGCCGCGCGGCACCACGCCATCCTGCACAATGTAGTCGGGGCTCAGCCGCCCCACCGCTGAAAACGCGCCTTTGCGCCCCTTCCAGATGCGCGCCCTGTCGGCGTCGTTTTTGGCAATCGTCAGTTGGTAGGGGTGCGATGCCTCGATGACCGTGAGCAGATGCGCGAACTCCGCTTCCACCTGCACAGGCTCGCCCTCAAGCTCCACAATCAGCAGCCCAGCGGCGTCAAGGGGATAGCCGGCGTGGACGGCCGCCTCCGCCGCCTGAATGGCAAGGTTGTCCATAATCTCCAACGCGCCGGGCAGCAGGCCGGAGGCGACCACCGCGGTTACGGCATCGCCTGCGCCCGCCAGTGAGTCATACGCGGCAAGCAACGTCTTGTAGATGGCAGGGCGCGGCACAAGGCGCAGCGTAATCTCCAGCGCCACACCAAAGAGTCCCTCGCTGCCCACGAAGAGCCCCACCAGGTCCGGCCCCACCTGCTCGAGGCCGCCGCTCCCCATTTCGACAACTTCACCGTCGGCCAACACGGCCTTGATGCCGAGCACATGGTTGCTTGTCATGCCATACTTTAGGCAGTGCGCGCCGCCTGAATTGAAGGCAACGTTGCCGCCAATGGTGCAGATCAACTGGCTGGAAGGATCGGGCGCATAGTAGAGACCGTGCGGCGCGGCGGCCTTGCTCACATCGAGGTTGACGACGCCCGGCTCCACCAGCGCGGTGCGCGCCACAGGGTCCACGGCGAGAATGCGGTTGAGGCGATTGAGCGCAATCACAAGGCCGTCGGCCACAGGCGTGGAGCCGCCGGAGAGGCTGGTGCCGCTGCCCCGCGCCACAAAGGGCACGCCGAAGCGCGCACAGACGCGCACGGCGTCAATCACCTCCTGCTGCGATTCGGCCAGCAGGACGGCGGCAGGGTGCACCTGCATGGCCGTAATGCCATCGGAGGCATAGGGGCCCAGCTGTGCCGCCTGCGTCAGCAGGCGCTCGGGCGGGACAATCTGCGCCACTTCAGCCAGCCAGTTAT
>DIAV01000133.1 GCA_002415895.1 Anaerolineales bacterium UBA5069
AGATGTGTATAAGAGACAGCGCTACGACCGCCTGTTGAGCGCCGTGGGCGACGACGCGTTCGGCGCACTTGTGTGCGCCAAGCTGCTGTGGGCCATTGCCCAGGGGTGGGATGACGCCACGGTGCTGCGCTATAGTTCAGCCATGGCGGTACTTGTTGTTTGCACCGCTTGTGGTATTCTTCACGCCCCGCCGACGCCGCTCGGTGGTGTGTTTCGGCAGCGTACGCGGCAGGATACAACGCTGCAGATGAGTGTGCCTTAACCTGGCATTAGCCTGGTGTTCATCTGTGCAGGGCATAATGGGCGTGTTTGCAAGGCGCGGCAGCGGTAGTCCTGGCAGGTTGTGCGAGGACGGACGAAGAGAGATGACAGACAAATCAATTGTGACGACACAAACAACAGCGATGACAGCGACGAGTTTTAAAACCAAACAGGAGCACGTTGCCAGTTGGGTCTCCAACATCGCCGCGCCGCCTGTGCTGGCCGTCGTGGGCGTGGTGCTTGTGGCCTTGCAGACGGCGGAACAAGGGGCGTGGGAGTGGGCGCTCTTCTTTGGCGTGGTTGCCGTTGCCCTGCCTTTGCTCTATGTGGTGTGGGAAGTCTGGCGCGGCAACATTGCCGATGTGCATGTACCGGACCGCGCGCAGCGCACGCGCCCCTACCTGGTGGCGTTGGCAGCTTCGGTGGCTGTTTGGCTTATCTTCGCACTCTGGCCTGCGCCGCCCCTCTTTCGCGTGCTGGCGCTGGCAAATGGCCTGCAGGCGCTGATCTTCTTCCTGATTACGCTGCGCTGGAAGATTAGCCTGCACAGCGCGGCAGCCGGTGGCCTGACTGTGCTGAGCTTCAGCGCGCTGAGCAGTACGGGTCTGTGGATTGTGCTGATAGTGCCGCTGATCGCGTGGGCGCGTGTGCGCTTGCGCCGCCATACGCTGGCCCAGACGGTTGGTGGCGCAGCGTTGGGCGCGGCCATCTTTGGTGTGGCAATCTGGGTGGTTTAGCTGCGTGACATAGTGGCAAAAATAAAGCGAGGCTTCCGACTTGGGAAGCCTCGCTATTTTTTTGCCACTATGTCACCGTATCGTAGACGGCGAGCGTCTCGCGTGCCGTGCGCTGCCACGAGAATTGGGCGGCACGCGCCAGCCCGCGCGTGCGCAATGCGTCGCGTAGCGCGGCCTGCGTTGCCAGCAGACCAATGGCATGGGCCAGCGCCGCCTCGTCGCCTGCTTCCACGCAGAGCGCGGCGTCGCCCGCCACCTCCATCAGGCTGGGCGCGCGGCTGGTGATCACGGGCGCGCCGCTTGCCATCGCCTCCAGCACGGGCAGCCCAAAACCCTCCAGCAGGCTGGGATAGACAAAGCCCAGCGCTGCCTGATAAAAATGCGGCAAATCGGCTGCCGGTACATAGCCGGGGAAGAGTACCGCATTCTCCAGTCCCAGCGCCTGCACCTGGGCAAAGATTTGGTCATAAAACCATCCCTTGCCGCCCGCCAGCACAAGCTTGATCTCGCGGTCGTCCGGCGCTGCTTGTGTGCGCCAGCGCGCATACGCGCGCACCAGCGCGGCGAGATTCTTGCGCGGCTCCAGCGTGCCCACAAAGAGCAGGAAGCGATCGGGCAGGCCGTGCGCAGCGCGGAAGCGTGCCACATCGTCGCTGCGCCCCGCTGCAAACTCCGTGCCCACGCCATTGGGCACAACCGTAATCTTGTGGGCAGGTGTGCCAAAGAGCGCCATCAGGTCGTCGGCCGTCTGTGTGCTCACGGCAATTACATGCGCGGCGCGCGCCACCGACGCGCGGCAAAGTGCTGTGAGGTAGGCGCGTTTGACGCGCGGCAGCGCGGCGGGCGTGCGCACAAAGGCCAGGTCGTGCACGGTGACGACACCGGCACTGCGCGCCGCCAGCGGCAGCACGTTGACAAGGCCGTGCACCAGCGCGGCGTTGCCCAGGGCCAGGGGAAAGATCGTCTGCTCCCAGCCAATGCGGGCAATGGGGCGCGCGAGCGGAAGCCGGCTCTGCACCAGCGTTACGCCCGACAGCGCCAGCTCGGGCGCATTGACATAGGCCGTAAAGTCGTGGCCTGTGCGCCCTGCCAGCCGCTCGGCGCCCAGCGCGCGCAGCAGGTTGAAGCTGTACGCGGAGACCCCTGCGCTGCGAAAGGTTGCGCCGGTGTGGATGAGTTGGGCGTCAAGGGCAATGTGCATGAGGCCAGGGGTCTTCGTGAATAGGCATGCGCGCGCACTCTGTGGTGTCTTAGCGGGGCGCGGCTGTTGCCATTAGTCGCTGGTAGAGGGCGACGGTCTCGGCGGCAATGCGCTGGGTGCTGTAGCAGGCAAGCGCGCGTGCACGCCCGGCATCGGCCAGTTCGCGTCGCCCCGCCGGATTCTCGAGCAGCGCCTGCAAGCATGCGTGAAGTGCGTCCCTGTCGCCCTCGGCAAAGACCAGGCCGCCGCTGCCAATCACGTGGGGAATTTCGCCGCTGCTGCTGCCCACAACGGCCACGCCGCTGGCCATGGCCTCAATCAGCACGCGCCCAAACTGTTCCTTCCACGTGGGCGTGGTGCGGCTGGGCAGCACCAGCACATCCATCTCGCGGTAGGCGTCGGGCATGGCCGCACCGGCGCGCCGGCCGGCAAAGTGAACGCGTTCGCCAATCCCCAGCGTCGTCGCCAGTTGCTCCAGTTGTGGCTGTGCGCTGCCTTCACCATAGAGTGTGAGCGTCCACGCCCCGCGCAGGCGCGCGCACGCCTCCAGCAGCAGGTCCACCCCCTTCTCGGGGAGCAGCCCGCCGGCATAGCCAATGCGCAGCACATGGCCGGATGCGCCTGTGCCCGCAGAGGGCGCTGCGAGTTCAGCGGGGTGATACAACTGTGGGTCCACGCCAAACTGGGGAATGAGGGCAATTTCGCCGCGGTAGCCCTTGGCGCGCAGCACGTCGCCTGCCGCGGCGCTGCCCGCCATGGCAATGGATGCGCAGCGGTAGCAGCTCTGCTCCATTTGCGCGAAAGGGGGCGGATAGCGGCGCAGAATATTCTGCCATGTAAAGAAGGTGCTGCGCACGCCTGCGCGCGCAGCGGCGCGCAGTGCCGCCCACGTCGCGCGGTTGTAAGGCTCCTCATCCATGTGCAGGATGTCGGGACGCAGCGCGGCCAGCTCGCGCCCCAGCGTAGGGTAGTGGTGCAGGTGGAAATCGCCCATGCGCCGGCAGGGGATGGTGCGCAGGGTGTAGCCCGTTGTGTAGAGCGCCTCGGCGGGCTGGCTGCCGCGCGCATCCGCCCAGCCAGGGGGCGTGAGCACCGTCAGGTCGACATCCATCTGCGCGATGGCCTCGGCCTTGCGCTGATAGACGCCCACCACCAGCGCCTTGCTCACCATGACAACCCGCAGCGGTTTACGCATGGGGATATTGTAGCAGAGAGGGCCGGCGGGTGATGGTTGGCATTTGTATGCGCATTCCCTAGTTGCGCAAGTCTTCCCACGGTGATACAATTTCTTGCGGCTGGCTTTGTCGGCTTCACGGCTTCCGGCTCCCGTTTTCTTCTTCCCGAACCGCTTTCCCCAACGCTCCGCGCCCGCCTGCGGCGCAATTTCTGTGGCGCCCTCCCGCAAGGAGTCTCCTCGTGGCCGACCATTCGCCAGTTCTCGTTGCGTCTAATATTTCCAAATCTTTCGGCGGCGTTCACGCCCTCGAAGGGGTTCAGTTTGAGGCGTCACCCGGTGAGGTGCATGCACTGCT
>DIAV01000360.1:0-2002 GCA_002415895.1 Anaerolineales bacterium UBA5069
GCGTGCATTGGCTTTGGCGGCCTCATCTTCATCAAACATGTCAATAACCCGCTGGGCGACGGTTTTCTCTTTGGCCCCAACGGCTTCCCTTGGTGGATTGTCTTCCCGCTCACCGTCTTCTGGTACATGGGGATGATGAACACCGTCAACTGGCTGGACGGGCTGAGCGGCCTGGTGACGGGCGTGACGGCTATCCTCTGCGTGGTGCTGGCCTGCGCCATGCTCTTTGTGGCGCAGCCGCCGCAGCAGAGCGTGGCGCTGCTGCCAATTGCGCTGCTGGGCGCGACGCTGGGCTTTCTGCCCTTCAACTTCGCGCCTGCCAAGGTCTTTATGGGAAGCAGCGGCAGCTACTTTCTGGGCTTCGCCGTGGCGTCATTGGGGATTATTGGCGGGGCGCGCCTTGCTACCGTCATGCTTGTGGTGGGGCTGCCCGCGCTGGATGTGGCGTGGCTGATCTACGACAGGCGGCGGCGCGGGTTGTCGCCGGCACAAGGCGGGCGCGACCACCTGCATTTTCGTCTGCTCGACCGCGGCCTGAGCGAACGCACCATCGTGCTGGGCTACTGGGCGTGGTGTGCGCTCTTTGGCGCGCTGACGCTGCTGCTCGACAGCCGCATCTACAAAGTGCTGGCGCTGGGCGCGCTGCTTGTGCTGGGGCTGGCTGTGCTCATCTGGGCAAGTGGGGGAGAAAAGCAAGGGGTGGGGCGTGGGGAGTAGGGAGTTGTTGATTGGTTGACTCGTTGATTGGTTAATGACCCTTGTCGTTTGTTTGCCCAAGTCAACCAATCAACCAGTCAACCAATCAACTGTTCAACAACACATTGCCACATGAAGATACTTGCAATTGAAACCAGCTGTGATGAAACCGCCGCCGCCGTGGTGGAGGATGGGCGGCAGCTGCTGAGCAACGTGGTGGCCACGCAGATCGAGATCCACCGCCGCTTTGGGGGCGTCTTCCCCGAGGTGGCCAGCCGCCAGCATGTGCTCGCGATTGACCCCGTCGTGCGCCAGGCGCTGGCGCAGGCGGGGGTGGCCTCGCCGCGCGCGCTGGACGCCGTGGCCGTTACGCAGGGGCCCGGGTTGGCGGGCAGCCTGCTGGTGGGCGTTAACGCTGCCAAGGGGCTGGCCTTCACGGCGGGGCTGCCGCTGCTGGGTGTCAACCACCTTGAGGGGCACATTTACAGCAATTGGCTGCGCACGGGGGCGGGTTTTGGCGACAGTGCACGTGCCGCCGCGGAGGATATTTTTCCCACACTGGTGCTGATTGTGTCGGGCGGCCACACGGAGATTCTGTGTATGACGGGCCACGGCCGCTACGAACGTATGGGCGGCACGCTCGACGACGCCGCGGGCGAGGCCTTTGACAAGGTCGCGCGCCTGCTTGAACTGGGCTACCCGGGTGGGCCGGCGATTGAGCAAGCCGCCGCGCAGGGCGACGCACAGCGCTTTGCCCTGCCGCGCGCGCTGCGCCACGACGCCGCGCATCGCTTTGATTTTTCCTTCTCGGGGCTCAAGACGGCCGTGCTGAACCTGACGCGCCGCCTTGCTGCCGAGGACGGGGCCGCCGGGCACGCCGTAGCGGCGGCCGCCAATGACATCGCCGCCTCCTTTCAGGCGGCGGTGGCGGATGTGCTGGTGGAGAAATTGGCGCTGGCGGCGCAGGCGGCGGACGCGCGCCAGGTGTGCATTTGTGGCGGCGTAAGCGCCAACAGCGCGCTGCGCCTTGCCGCGCAGGCGCGTTTTGATGAACTGGGTATCCCGCTGATGATTCCCCCGCTCTTTCTCTGCACCGACAACGCCGCCATGATTGGCGCTGCGGCCTACTTTGGCGCACAGGCCGGCCGTGCGCGCGGTGATGGCCTCGCCCTCGACGTGATCCCCTCACTCAGCCTGGAATAACAGCCAATACCACATCTCAACGCAAAGCCGCGAAGAAACGCAAAGAATAAGCAACGACGCAGATTATGAGTGCGCAGTTGCTTGTACTTTGCGTTTCTTTGCG
>DIAV01000360.1:2079-4051 GCA_002415895.1 Anaerolineales bacterium UBA5069
CTTTGCGTTTCTTTGCGAATCTTCGCGACTTTGCGTTGAGATGTGGTTGTTTTGCAGGTACCGCTTTGGCGCGCTTCAGGAAGCGGAGGAGCTTACGCGCGAGTTGCTGTCTGGGCCAACAAGCGCCGCGGCGTTGCGCTCGCCGCCATCCGCCTCGGGCGTGGATGCAGCGGGATTCGCGTGCGCAGCTTCGGTAAGTGCGGGCGCGGCCTTGTGCGCCTCGGCTGCCAATTCCTCGCCCGTGGCGCTGAAACGGTAATCCTTCGCTCTGCGCCGCAACCCCTGGGGGGTGCGCAGAAAGGGTGGGTAATCCAGCAGCTTGGCATGTACATAGCCACCCACGACGCGCCCGGTTGCCAGCGTGGGCGCAGCCAGAAACGCGCCCAGCACGCCGAAGGCGCTAAAGCCCACGGCCACCCCCACAATCACCACCACGGGGTGCAGGTTGACACTGTCGCCAATGATGCGCGGCACCAAAATGTTGCCTTCCGCCTGCTGGATGAGGAAGGAAATCGCAATCACAATGAGGGCAAAGGCAACATTGCTGACGCCGTAGGCCCCCAGCACCGAACTCCCTTGCAGCAGCGCAATGATCACTGCAGGAATCGTTGCAATAATCGGCCCAATGTTGGGGATGACCTCCAGCGCGCCGGCGACGATCCCCAGCAGCAGCGCGCCCGGCATGCCTATCATCGACATCACGAACCATGTCAAGGTGCCAATCACCAGGCTTAGAATGATCTGGCCGCGGAAGAATGACGACCAGATGTAGCCAATGCGCAGGAATAGTTCGCGCAACTCGGGCTGATAGGAAGTGGGGAAGAGCCCTTCCACATAGCGCCGAATGGAGGGGAAATCCTTGGTGATATAGAGGCTAAGGAAGAAAATGACCAGCGCCGTAATCACGCCCGAGAAGATGCGTCCCACCACCGCCACGCTCAGCGCCGCTGTGCTGGAGACAATCCCTGTGGCGGTTGTAATGGCCTGCTGTAAGTAGCTGAGCACCTCGGCCATGGTGGGGACGAAGGTGAATTGCTGAAAGCCCGAACGAATCTGTTCGGCGACTGCGCCCGTGGGGATGCTGATGCCAAGGAGATTGATTTCGATGGGCAGTTCGTTGAGCGAGCGCATAAGCCAGGCCAGAAAACTCGAGGCAGCGGCCGTTACGTCAAACGAGGCAACCTGCGAGCCTTGCTGCACCAGCACAGGCACGAGAAAGACGGGCAGCAGAATCAAAATAATGAGCACAATGGCGAAGATAAGCAGCGTTGCCACGGTGCGCGGAATGCGCAGACGCGTGAGCAGGTCAACCACGGGGATGAGCAGATAGCTCACAATGGCCGCTAGAATCACCCAGGGGATGACCCGGCGCGAAATCCACAGGATGGCGACAATCCCCACAAGCATGATGATCAGAACCGTGCGCTTGGTGGAGGTGTCCCACCCCTGGGATGCAGGAATGTCGGGGGGTAGTGCGCCCCTCGTTTGGCTCTGCATATACGCGCGTTCGGCGCTTGCTTTTTCAGTGTTGCGCTTGTCAGCCATGTGTCTTTGTGTACTCGTGGTAATCAACTGCGCTGCGGCGCAGGTGCTCTGTGCGAGAGTAGTAACCCCACCGCCGGTTGTGGGTCGCGTCATCGGCGCCGCCCCTGCTGTAAACCGACAGGGAAACAACATTTCAACGCGAAGGCGCCGAGAACGCAAAGAAACGCGAAGGAGAACAAGACGTTGAGTTATGCTGAGCAGTTGCTTTCCTTTGCGTTTCTTTGCCCATCTTTGCACCTTTGCGTTGAGATTTGGTGGCAACTGTGCGTTTCATGCCTTTATGAGGTTAGGCGCGTCGATTGAGTTTGCTTTGCGCTTTGCGCGCCCGCTGCAGCGTGATTCCTTCGTGCGCGGCAAATTGCTCAAAGAGCGCATAAAAGCGTTCGCGGTCCGCCTGTGTGACAACGGCGGCGGCGTCGGCGGTCTC
>DIAV01000360.1:4125-14005 GCA_002415895.1 Anaerolineales bacterium UBA5069
ATGTCCTCAAGCAGACTCTCGCCCTCGCCGCCGGGCGCATCGGCCCCCAGCAGCCAGCGTGGAAACTCGACGCGTGAGGGTGGCCGCTCCAACGAGAGGCGCACATAGGTGAAGGCTACGTCATTGTAAAACGCGCCGCGCCCGTCGCGGCTGAGGGCGTCGTCGCGCGCACAAATGAAGGCGGGGCTGCGGTCGCCCCAATGGGGCAGGAGCCGGTTGAGCAGCGCCGCATCTGTGGTGGAGCGCGCATCGGGCGAGCCGCTGTAGAGGTCAATCAGGTTGACAAGATCGCGGCTGAAGGTGGTGTCGACAAAGGCGACGAGCGGAACGCGCAAGCTGTGCGAGCGACCCAGCAGCGCGGTGACGCCGCCGATGTAGGGGCGGGCGCGTGCAGGCAGCATTTGCCCCGCAAAGCTGATGACAAATGAGCCGTCAAAGAAGCAGACAGGGGGCGACGCAGCCTCAGCGCAGGCGTGTTTGTCCATCAACGCGAGCAGTGTCTCGCATTCCAGTGCAAAGCGGCGCTGGTTGATGTACCAGGCGGCAAAGTTGCCGTCACCCCGCCCGCCATCGGAGGCGCCATCGGCCTCTGCGCCTTCAAGCTCATCAGGTGTAATCACCTCAAAGGCGACATCCTTGACATAGGGCACAGCGCGTGCGTGAAAGTTTACATACCAACCCACCTGCACTGCGCCCACAGGCACCGAATAATCCTTGTTGGGAGCAATCTGGCTGCCATCCACAGCCAGTGTGGGGCGGCCGCTGAGCATCTCCAGCGCCCACGCGCGGGCGGTGGCGTGGTTCTCCCACGTGGGCGCAAAAGGGATGCGTAGACGCTGGGCACAGTCCAGCTCAAGCGTGGGGCGCGCGCCGGGCCAGTTGAGATCTTTCTGCGCCAGAAAGTCATCAATCTCGGCGGCGCTGCGCCCCAGAAAGCCAGCCAGGCGCTCATCAACAAGGCGCGCTTGTTCGTGCTGGCGCGCCACATAGCGCTGAAATGCGCCGCGCTTGCTCTCCAAAGCTTGAATCGTCTTCGTGCGATGAATCATGGGGTGATTTTACCATAGTGAGGGGCAAATTGTACCCACCCACTTGGAACGTCTGTTCTGAAATGAGCCGGTCACTTCGCAACCTGTTCCGCGCTTGTTGGCACAGCGCAGGCGCGAACTCGTTTTTAGCTTATGTTGCGCCCATCGCCTTTACCTCTTCTGCGATCATGGAATCGACATTGCCTGTGATGATTAGGCGCGCGGGCACGCCCACCACAGTTGCTCTCGGCGCAACCTCCTTGTCCACGAGCGCACCTGCACCCACCCGGCACCATGCCCCCAGGTGGCGGCGCGACATGACATTGGCGCCTAATCCCACCAGCACCCCTTCGCCCACCGCAATTTCGCCGCCCAGGTGTGCGCCGGGTCCAATGTGCGCGTGATCGGCGACAACTGTGTGATGGCCCAGCAGCGCAAGCGCGTTTACCACCACGTTGGCGCCCACGCGGACATCCGTGCCCACAACCGCCAGTGCACAGACTACAGTGCCTTTGCTCAGCAAAGCGCCCGCCGAGATGACCGCCGTCGGGTGCACAGCCGTGATGAGCGTTTCGCCGGCGGCGCACAACTCGTCAAAGAGGACGCGGCGCAGGGCATTGTCACCCACGCCCACAATCACGCCATCATGATCGATGTGAGGCAAATCGGCGCGGCGGCCAAGCACAGGCAGCCCCAGGCGCAGGCTGCCCTGCGCGCCCGCATCATCGTCCACATAGCCTATGGGTGTAATGGGGCTGCCCGCTGCCTGCATGGCAAGCAGCACATTTGCCACCACCTGACCATGGCCGCCTGCGCCCAGTATGACAACCTGCATGCGTTTCTCCCTGCTGTGGGGGCTAATTGATGCCCAGCGTCTCATGCACGGCGGCCAGCGCGTGGTCCAGGATCTCCAGCGCCTGATCCACCTGATCGGCGGAGGCCGTGAGGGGCGGCGCTATGCGGATGACGTTGCCGTAAAGGCCGCCCTTGCCGATGAGCAGGCCGCGCGCACGGGTCTCCTCGAAGAGCTGCACCACCGCCTGCGCGGCCGGTTCCTTGCTTGCGCGGTCAGTCACAAACTCCATGCCCTGCATTAGCCCCTTGCCGCGCACATCGCCTATTAGCGGGTATTTGTTCCAGAGCGCTTCCAGCCCCTCACGCAGGCGCGCACCAATAACAGCCACCTGTGCAGGCGGCGCCTCTTCCTCCAGCGCGCCAATTGTAGCCAGGGATGCCGCAGTGGAGACCGGATTGCCGCCAAAGGTGCTCAGCGTCAATCCCTTGCCCACCAGCGCCTGCGCAATCTCGCTTGTGGTGATTGTGTTGCCCATGGGCAGCCCATTGGCAATTCCCTTGGCCATGGTCATAATGTCCGGCTCCACGTCCCAATGCGAGATGCCGAACCAGTGCGTCCCCGTGCGGCCAAAGCCCGTTTGCACCTCGTCGCAAATGAAGAGGCCGCCATAGTGGCGCGCAATCGCCCCCACAATCTGAAAATAGCCGTCGGGCGGGGTGATGAAGCCGCCCACGCCCTGAATCGGCTCAGCCATGAAGGCGGCAATCCGTCCCGAGGTGGTGGTGCGGATGACATCCTCGACATCCTGGGCGCAGGCAATTCCGCACGACGGGAAGGTCATCTGCAGTGGACAGCGATAGCAGTAGGGATTGATGGCGTGCTTGATGTCCGGGCTGAAGGATTTGCCCATCTTCCATGCCGCATGCGCGGTCACGCTCATGGTCAGTGAGGTGCGCCCGCTGTAGGCATGGCGCAGGGCCACGATTTCGCGGTTGTCGGTGTAGGTCTGCGCCGCCACAATCGCCGTTTCATTCGCCTCGCTGCCCGAGTTGGTGAAAAAGGACGTTTGCAGCGCACCCGGCGTAATCTCGGCCATCTTTTCGGCCAGCGCCACATGGTTGGCGTTGGGGTAGAGCGTGGATGAATGAATGAGCCTGCCCACCTGTGCGCGCACGGCCTCGACAACGCGCGCGTTGTTGTGGCCCACGCTTGTCGTCAAAATGCCGCCGAAGAAGTCGAGATAGCGATTGCCCTCTACATCCCACACATACAGCCCCTCACCGTGGTCCAGCGGCAGCGGCTCGGTGTAGTAGACAATATGGTTGGGCCAGAGGTAGGCGCGCTGCTTTTCGAGAATTTCCTGGCGATCCATGGGTGGTCTCCCGCGTGTAGGTGCAGGTATGTAGGTGTGCAACTCCTATATCATAACCGCGCGCGCATAGGGCACGAAGCGCCATTTTTTGCAGGCGCGCACAAAAAAGAGGGGGGCGACCTGCCAGGTCGCCCCCCTCTTTTGAGTTACCAGTGTGTGCCGCTGATTACTTCGCGGCGGCGTAGTTCGCGGCCACCCTGGACCAATCCACAACGTTCCAGAAGGCGTCCAGGTAATCGGGGCGGCGGTTCTGGTACTTGAGGTAGTAGGCATGCTCCCAGACATCCACGCCCAAAATCGGCGTGTCGCCCTGCATAAGCGGGCTGTCCTGGTTGGGCAGGCTGTAGAGATCCAGCGAGCCGTCGCTCTTGACGACAAGCCACGCCCAGCCGCTGCCGAAGCGTGTGACGCCGGCCTGCTTGAACTTGGCCTTGAAGTCATCAAAGGAGCCAAATTTCGCGTCAATTGCCGCGGCCAGCGCGCCGGTGGGTGCGCCGCCTGCGTTGGGGCCCAGAATCGTCCAGAAGAGGGAGTGGTTGGCGTGGCCGCCACCGTTGTTGCGCACGGCGGTGCGGATGTTCTCCGGCACCTCATTAATGCGGCGGCAGAGATCCTCAACACTCACGTTGTCCCACTCGGTGCCTGCAATCGCGTTGTTGACATTCGTTACATACGCCTGATGATGCTTATCGTGGTGAATCTGCATCGTCTGCGCATCAATGGTCGGCTCGAGGGCGTCTTCGGGATAGGGCAGGCTGGGCAGTTGAAAGGCCATAGGTCTTCTCCATTCGCTTTGTGTCTGGTGATTAGCTTCTAATGAGCTGCGTTGAGAAGTGGTGCATAACAGGCGTTGCGCTCTGCACCACGGGTGGATAGGTTATGATCACCTGCATAGACTCGGCATGAACAGCACTTGGACATCCCTTAGTGTAAGAGCATGTCGCACGCGCTACAGTGGCGAAGTATACAAAGTGCTTACCCAGAGAGCTTAACGTTGTGACGAAGGTGCGGGTTCCACGGGCGCGGGTGGGTGTGCAGTCAGTTGCACAAAGACATTGCGGCAATCTTCAACTGTGACACGCCAGCCCGCGTCGCGCAGCGTTTGCACGGTGGTGCGGTCGAGGTGGCAGTTGTGCGCAACGCGGCTCCACACGGGCGTGACAGCCTGGAAGAGCGCGCCCAGCAGCGCGTTGGCCGGGCGCACATGCTCCACCATGTGCAGCGTGCCGCCCGGGCGCAGCACGCGCGCCAGTTCGGCCAGCGCTGCCTGGGGCGAGTTGACGGAACAGAAGACGAGGCTGGAGACTGCGCAATCAAATGAATTGTCGGGGTAGGGGAGCTTTTCGGCGGGGGCCACATCAATGGTCACCGGCAGTGCCAGTGTGGCGGCCACGCGGCGCGCCTTGTCGGCCGAGTCGGCGTAGGGTTCAATGGCCCAAAGCCGGCCGGCGCGCGCGTAGTAGGGCAGGTTCGCCCCGCTGCCGACACCGATCTCGAGCACGTCGCCCTCGAGATCGCGCACCAGCCGCGCGCGCCAACTGGACGCGGGTTTGCCTGGCGCGCTGCGCTGCGTGCTGCCCTGCGCATCATTCTTAGCCACGCGTTGCCCTCGCCGCCACGTGTCGAGGTGATGGCAGTGAAGCATGGCGCGCCGTTTCCGGCTCGTCGGGGAGCAGTGTGAGCAGCGCGATTTGCGGGCGCGCGTTCCAGCGCAGGGGAATGCCTTCGCCAAGGCCGCGCGAAATGTAGACGTGCGTGCGCCCGCGCCGGAAGTAGCCTGCAACCTCGTGGCGGGGCAGAAATTGCGACTGTGTATGCGCCGGGCCCCACAACGGCAGCACCAGTTGGCCGCCGTGCGTGTGGCCGGAGAGCACCACATCCACATCGGCCATGCGTGGGTCCACCAGAATGTCGGGGTTGTGGCTTAGCAGCAGCACGGGGCTGTGTGCAGATGCGGCCGCGGCGCGATCCAGCGCACTCTCCAGGTTGGGCGACGCCTCGCAGACGTCCTCAACGCCTGCCAGATAAAGGTCAAGTTCATGCGCCGGATCAAAGAGGTGTACGCCGCAGTTGTGCAGCAGCGTCAGCCCGGCGGATTCGAGGGTGTGCGTGAGCCGCACGCTGTCATTGTGGCCTGTGCGGCGGCCGTCGAGCGGGGTGTTGCGCACATATTGGATGAACCAGGGCAGCAACAGCGGGCGCGCCCACGCGGGCCAGCCGCGTGCAACTTCAGTGCGTACAAAGGACTTCCACATGCGCGGCAGCGCCGCCTGCATGGCGTAGTGCGTGTAATCGTGGTTGCCCAGCACGCCGTAGGCGCCCAGGCGCGGCGCGGGCACGGCTGCAAGCAGGTCGAGCGCATACTGCAGGCCCTCGTCCTTGTGAATAAAATCGCCTGTATGGATGAGCAGGTCGTATTCAAGCCCTGCAGTCAACTTGCGAATGCGAGTGATCTTCTCGCGCTCACGGGCCGCCCCGCCCTTGAAGTGTGAATCGGTGAGGTGCAAAATGCGCAGCCCCTGGGCAGGGAGCCGCCCCTGGGCGTTGGCCACGCGGATGATGCGCTGCTCGAATTCAATGCGCATGGGTTCAACGGCATAGGCGTAGGCAAGCGCAGCAGCCCCCGCCGCCGCGGAAGCAGCCGCCAGCGCCGCGCCGCGCCAGAGCCAGGGTGTGAGCGCAGAACCTGCCACCGCCGCAGCGGTTGGTGTTGATTCAGTGGTTGCGCCAGCGGGGCGCTGTGTGGGTGATTGGACGACCGTCTGATCGGGAGATTTCGTTAGCATAACGACGGATCGTAATGGAGACTTGCCCAAGCGCCAAAACGCGCGCTTGGCCGCGCGCGGCGGGGATGCCCATGTCGCGCCGCCATATTGCGCTTCCCATCACGCGAAGACGCCCCGTCCATCTGTGTGATTGCCAACACAGTGGCGCCGATTTACCACAGCGGCTAATCACTATCAAATGCGGCTGTCCGCCACTTCAGTTAACATGCGGTAATGCCGGTTCCAGAGATTAACAGGTCCAGTTGTCCGTTGGCCACAAGAGAGCAAATCTGCACAGGCAGAGCACCTGTCAGCCCTGTGTTCTGGCTCAATGCCAGGAATGTCAGACTCTCAAGGCCTGCAAACATGAATGGAATTCGACCAGTCAATTCGTTATTGGAGAGATCAAGATGTGTGAGTCGCCTGAGAAATCCCAGCTGAACAGGGATTTCACCGCTCCAGCCAATGCCGTCTAGTCCGAGAGTTTCCAAGTTCCTGAGTTTTCTCAGGAGCATGGGGTCGGGCGCACCCAGCGGATTGCTGCCAAGGCGCAGGTGCTCTAGCTGTAACATGTCGCCAAGGCTGCTTGGCAAAGGGCCATTGAGTTGATTCCTGCTGAGATCAATGTCGGTCAATTTTCCAAGGCCGCCAAGGCTCTCTGGAATGGGTCCAGTGAAGGAATTATGGCTCAGATGGATCGTCTCGAGGTCCTTTAGCTCACCCATCACATTGGGAATGGGTCCCGATAGACTGTTTGCGGGAAGAAGCAGGACCCTTAGCCACTGAAGTCTCATAATCTCGTTGGGCAATGTGCCGCCCAGATTATTCTGTACAAGTGAAACTAAAGTGACATGCTCATGATCGGGCAGGCAGTCAACCCCTTTCCATTCACATGGGTTCATATCTGTCAACCATCCGTCGTTGTTATTCCAATTCGCCCCGCCCGTGGCTGCGTACAAAGCAACGAGTCCTCGGCATTCGTCCGGAGTGATTGATGTCACCAGATCGCAGTCAAAGGTCGCAGAAATTGCGCGCATTGTTGTCGCGGCTACAACGGGCTGGTCAACCGTGGCTGTGGGCACAGGTGTAATCGGCGCACATGCCGCTTGCATAAGCAGGAACAAGAACAACACCAAGGTGCGTATATGGCGATAGATTCTGTTTTTAGCGCTGCTCTTCATGGCTCCTCCCTCTCCTTTGCCGATCTTGGCAAAACGAATGCAAACGGCGCAGCGGCAAACGGAGCACGCTTGCCCAGCCGTGAGTGCGCACTTGTCCCTTCTGGCGCAGATTTGAGAGATCTTGACACGCTCTGTTGCCAATGCAGAGAACAGTGTGTATCTGCAGTCGTTGTGTGCAGATCAAGACTGGGATGCTAGAGCGCTCGGTTTGTAGAATAGCACGGATTCGGCTACCAGATCGGCTCGAATTTGTTCAAGGCAATGGAGCCTGAAATTATCACTCGAAAGAGACTTGAGCGCAACGTCGTCTTTTCGCGCCATTTCGATATTTCGTGTGAATCGACTACCTCTGATACCTCTGGAAAAACATCAGGTGCTTTGCGCGATTCACGCTGTATCCTCCCATAGACAGAGCGGTCAAACAGTATGGTATAATATCCGCACATTTGTTCGGTTTATTTTTGGTGGGATGGTGATCATGGCAAAGACCCGCGTGCAGTATGTCTGTTCGGCCTGCGGCAGCGTGCAGATGAAGTGGCTGGGCAAATGCCCCGATTGCGGGGCATGGAATACGCTGGAGGAGGAGACCGTTGCTCCGCCCAGCGCCGCGCGCCCAACGATGATGCCCGTGGCGGGCGGCGCGGCGGCGCTGCCCATCCTCCTGCCCGAGATTGCTGTGGACGGGCTGCCGCGCCTGACGCTGGCCAACCGCGAACTCAACCGCGTGCTGGGTGGCGGCATTGTGCCCGGCTCCTGTGTGCTGGTGGGAGGCGACCCCGGCATTGGCAAGAGCACGCTGCTGCTGCAGATGGCGGCCGAGGTGGCCGAGAGTGTAGGCCCCGTTATGTACGTTAGCGCGGAGGAGAGCGCGCATCAAATTGGGCGGCGCGCCCAGCGCCTTGGCATTAAGGGCGAGCGCATGCACATCCTCTCCGAGGTGGTGGTTGAGCCGATTTTGGAGCAGATTGAGAGTCTGCGCCCGGCGCTGGTGATTGTTGACTCGATCCAGGCCATTTACTCGGGCAACAGTAGTTCGGCCGCAGGCACGGTAAGCCAGGTGCGCGACTGCGCAGCGGCGCTGCTGCGGCTGGCCAAGGTCAGCAATGTGCCCATCTTTCTGGTGGGCCATGTGACCAAGGAGGGCTCAATTGCCGGGCCGCGCGTGCTCGAGCACATGGTTGATGTGGTGCTGCAACTGGAAGGCGAGCGTTTTCACGCCTACCGCCTGCTGCGCTCCATCAAGAACCGCTTCGGCAGCACAAACGAGGTGGGCGTCTTCGAGATGAGCGAGGCGGGCATGACTGAGGTGCCTAACCCTTCGGAGCTCTTCCTTGCCGAGCGCTTGCCCAATGCCTCGGGCAGCGCGATTGCCGTCTCCATGGAGGGGACGCGACCGCTGCTGGTGGAAGTGCAGGCGCTCTGCAGCGGTACGGCCTTTAGCCAGCCGCGCCGCACCACCAACGGGATTGACATGAACCGGCTGCTGCTGCTTTCGGCCGTGCTCAGCAAACGCGTGGGCATGGACCTGAGCGACCAGGACATTTTCATCAATGTGATTGGCGGCATGCAGATCGATGAGCCTGCGGCTGACCTGCCCGTGGCCGTGGCCATTGCCAGCAGCTTTCGCAATCGTCCTGTGGCTGTGGATTTGGCAATTATGGGCGAGGTGGGATTGAGCGGCGAACTGCGCAGTGTGGGGCACCTGCCGCGCCGCCTGGGTGAGGCGGCCAAACTCGGCTTTACGCGCGCGATTGTGCCGCGCAGCGCGCTGGGCCGCCGCAGCGGTGACAGCCTGCCCACGGGCATTCAGGTGCTGGGCGCGCGCACTTTGCATGAGGCGCTTGATCTGGCGCTGACGCAGGGCTAACCGGCCACGCGCGCCATTGTGTCAAGCAATTCAGCTTCTCGGCGCAACTGGACATTCCCATTGTCTGCGCTATACTGCACTTCATTCTGCATTCATTGAGTTCTGTGGCCATGACGCAACGAATCGACAACCAGCCCACGCCTACACCCAGCAGCTTGCCGGCTGACAATCCCGCGGCCCACCCTGCAAACAGCTATCCGCCGCCAGGCTATGCCCCGGAGGGTTTTCGTCCCGAGGCGTATGGCCCGGAAGGGTATGGCCCCTACGCCGGCTATGGCTATGAGCAGCGGCCGGCGCGTGGGCCGGGCGCTGTTCCTGCGCCACGTGCCGAGAATGTGGATCGCGTCGGTCTTCTCCTGCGCGAGGTGCTGCAGATCACCCTGCCTGCAATTGTGCTGGCCATTGTTGTACACCTCTTTCTGGCGCAGGCCACAGTTGTCTACGGTCAGAGCATGGAGCCCAATCTCTCCTCGCAGCAGCGGCTGATTGTGGACAAATTCAGCCTGCACTTTAACGCGCCCATGCGCAATGACATTGTTGTGATTGACCTGCCCAACATGGATGACATGCTGGTGAAGCGCGTGGTGGGGCTGCCGGGTGAGGTGGTTGAGGTGCGCGACGGGGTTGTGCTGGTGGATGGTGCACCCCTTGCCGAGCCCTACGATCACGATCTGGGCCATACCAGCATGGCCCCGGTAACGCTGGCGCCGCTCGAGTACTTTGTTATGGGCGACAACCGTGATAACAGCAACGACAGCCGCGCCTTTGGCCCTGTGCACCGCAAAACCATTGTGGGGCGCGTCTGGTTGCGTTACTGGCCACTCAACGAGTTCCATCTCTTCTAGGTGGCAACACAAACAAGGTCAGAACA
>DIAV01000360.1:14151-16957 GCA_002415895.1 Anaerolineales bacterium UBA5069
TGTTCTGACCTTGTTTGTGTTGCCTGTTTGGTTATGCGCTAGCCGCGAAACCGGCGCGCCCTCTTGTGCGTACAGATCGTCTATAGTGAGTAGAAGGGCCCGCCGGCGTAATGCCGCGCTTAACGTCACGATTTCACTGAACCCTGCACCGGGCTTTGCACTGCAAACGAGGACGCGCGCCCCGCCATGGCCTCTCCGCGCTGGACCAATACCACCAAAATCATTGTCATGAGCGTGCTGGCGCTGGCAGCAATTGTGCTGCTGGTGACACTGCGCCAGATGATCGCGCCCACCATCATCGCCTTCCTGCTCACCTTTGTGCTCAGCTATCCGGTCAACTGGGTGCAGCAACGCACAGGCTGGGGCCGCACGACCTCTGTGGTGGCCGTCTATTTCATCATGCTGCTCTCGCTGGCGCTGGGCGTGCTACTCATCGTCCCCCGCTTTGATGCCATTCTGGTGGCGCTGGAGCGCACCATGGCGGACCTGGGCGGCGGCCTGCAGGCGCGCATGACCGAAGATATATTTTCGATAGGGCCGCTCAAGCTCTCCACCACCGAGATCCTTGGGCAGGCAGGCACGGCGCTGCAGGGGGTGTTCAGCGCCGCTTCGGCCAACCCCATGACCATTGCGCGCAGTGTGACATCCACCATTGTCAGCACTGTCTATGTCTTCGTGCTCAACTTCTGGCTGCTCAAGGACTGGCACAAACTGCAGCGCTTCATGCTGGAGCTTGTGCCCACCGATTATCAGGAGGAGATGCGGCGGCTGGGTATGGAATTGGGCGCGGTGTGGCAGGCCTTCCTGCAAGGCCAGTTGAGTGTGGGCCTTGTGATTGGCCTGCTCACATGGGTCATTCTCCTCATCCTGGGCATGCCCAACGCCGGCGGGCTTGCGCTGCTGGCCGGGTTGATGGAATTTTTGCCGTCAATCGGCCCTGCCATTAGCGGCACTGTGGGCACAATGTTGGCGCTCTTTCAAGGCTCCTCCTGGATGCCGGTGGGGAACATCTTCTTTGCCGTCATCGTGGGCATTGTCTATGCCATCATTGGGCAAATGGAGGGTGTCTATTTCGTCCCGCGCCTTGTGGGCGGGCGCGTCAAGCTGCACCCCGCCGTCACCTTTGTGGGCATTATCACGGGTGCGCTGATATTTGGCGTGCTGGGCATTTTGCTGGCAGCGCCGGTCATCGGCAGCGCGCGCGTGCTCCTGCTCTACATTGCCGCCAAGCTGGCTGATCGTGAGCCCTTTGCCATGGGGCGCGATGCCCAATCGGTGCTGCACATTCCGGGCGTCATTGCCGGGCGCAAGATTGATGCCGTGCTGCTGGAGCTGGATGGCACTGTGGCTGCACCCGACACGCGCGCCATTGACTGGGCCGCACAGCGCTTCCACTGGATTGACCGTGTGATAACGCCCGCCATGCGCCGCGATATGGCGCGGCGGCTGCTGACAAGCCTCGAAGGGCCAATCAACCTGCTCCTGAATCAGCTCTACCGCTGGCGCTGGAACGAGACGATTGAGCGTTGGGGGCCGGCCTTGGACAGGCTGCGCGGCTTTCCCCCTGCCGATGAAATGGTGCTCCTGCCCGATGTGCGCGATGCCATTACCCGCTTTTCCACGGTCTACAAACTGGGGCTTATCTCCTCGCGCCCGCGCGCCGATGTGCTGGCTTTCATGCAGCGCGCCCGCCTTGACAGCGGCATTTTCGATGCTGTTGTGGCACGCGAGGATGTCAAGAATATTCTGCCGCAGGTGGACCCGCTGCTCAAGTGTGTGGCCCTGCTGGGGGCGCAGCCCGACCAGGTGCTTGTTGTGAGCGACAGTGATGTCGGCTTGCGCGCCGCACGCGCCGCCGAGATGGCGACCGCGGGCGTCAACACCGGCACGGCGCTGCCCGAAAACGTGCGCGATGCCGACCTTGTGGTGGCCAACGCAACGTTGCTGGCTGCCTACCTCTAAAGTGATACCGGCCCAAAACAAGATCTTAGCGCAAAGCATAGCAGCAGAACACAGATAAGGGCGGAAACTGCACGGATCACTGCGGCTATCTGTGGGTATCCATGCGTGTTCCGCCGTTATCTGTGTTTGTGCTTCTGCCTTTCCTTTGCGCATCTTTGCGCATCTTTGTATTGAGATGTTGCCCTTGTGCCGGAATCCGTTTGCGCCGTACTGGGACTGCGCAAGAATCGGGTGGCCCGCACACGTGGCTTGTGTCAGAATGGCTCCATACGCACGTTCTTTACAAGGAGCCATGACCCATGATTATGACACCCACCGCAAACCGCGACACCGATAATCTTGACACTCTCAACGATCAGGCCATCTCTGGCGCAGAGAGCCCAGCGGACAGCCTGCGTGCGGGCGACCAGTCCACACTCGACTACGCACGTGTGGCCGCCGCAATTCGCTACCTCGACGCACATCACGACAGCCAGCCCAGCCTCGACGCCGTGGCCGCGCACTTGCACCTGAGCCCCTGGCACTTTCAGCGCCTCTTTGCGCGCTGGGCGGGGATTAGCCCCAAACGCTTTGTCCAATACCTAACCGTGGAGCACGCCCGCACCCTATTGGCGCACTCTGCCAATGTGCTCGATGCAAGCCTCGAAAGCGGTCTCTCGGGGCCGGGCCGCCTGCATGATCTCTTTGTGCATGTGGAAGCGGTGACACCGGGCGAGTACAAGAGCGGCGGGCAGGGGCTGACCATTCAGTATGGTTTCCATGAAAGCCCTTTTGGCTTCTGCCTGCTGGCTGTGACTGAGCGGGGTATATGCGGCCTGTCGTTCATTGATGATGACGCAGAGAG
>DIAV01000258.1:0-2694 GCA_002415895.1 Anaerolineales bacterium UBA5069
AGATGTGTATAAGAGACAGGCTGGGCAGTTGGCAGGACGGTGCGCTGGGTGGCAGCGACCTGTTGGTTGTTGCCGCCGGCGTACTCGCAGCAGGGATCAGCGGCTACCTCTGCATTCACTTCCTGCTGCAATACCTGCGCACGCGCTCGATTACGGTCTTTGTCATTTACCGCTTCGCCGTAGCCGCGCTGGTTGTGGCTGTCGTTCTGATGCGCATGTAAACCATGATCCAAGCCGTTTTGCGCTCCACCATCCGCCTCGCACTGCGCGCGCTGGCTGCAAGTCTGTGCTGCTGTGTGCTGGCAGCATGCGAAGGCTTATCCGTCACCACACCAGAGCCGACCACCATTGTCATCGCCGGCTCCACCACCATGCGGCCTGTGCTGGGGGCGCTCACCGAGGCCTTTGCGCGCCAACGCCCCGACGTACTTTTCGATCTGCGTGGCGGCGGCAGCGCTCTCGGTGAAGAACAGGTGCGCGCAGGCCAGGTTTCACTGGCCGCCAGCACACTGCTCCCACCGCGCAACGAGGCCGGCGAAACCGCCAACGACGGCCTCCGCCGCATCCCAATCGGGCTGGACGGCGTCGCACTTGTCGTCCACTCCTCAAATCCTGTGGCGGGGCTTTCGCTCATCCAGCTGCGCGATCTCTATGTGGGCAACGTGCTGGATTGGGTGCAGTTGGGGGGCACTGAGGGCGAGGTGCTGCTGGTGAGCCGCGAGGAAGGCTCGGGCACGCGCACAACCTTTGAGGCGCGCGTCATGGGCGATGAGGGCGTCTCGTTGACGGCCGTTGTGATGCCCACCAGCGCTGATGTTGTGGAGTATGTGGCCGCAACGCCCCAGGCGATTGGCTATGTCTCGCGCGCCTATGTGCGCGATCTGCTCGACACCAACGCCGAGACTGCCGCGCATCTCGGCGTGCGCATGCTCGAAGTAGAAGGAAGACTGCCCACAATAGAGAACGTCAAGGAGCAGACCTACGCGCTCATTCAGCCCCTCTACCTGATTTCGGCAGACGCCCCGCAAGGCCGCGTGAGCCAATTCCTCGACTTTGCTGTAAGCCCCGCAGGGCAGGAAATCGTTGCCCGCTACGACGCACCAATCCGCTAAACGCAAAGCCACATCTCAACGCAACAAACAACAAAGTCGGAACACAGATCAAGGCGGAAACAGCAGGGATAACTGCGGCAGTTATCCCTGCTGTTTCCGCCTTGATCTGTGTTCGGTTGTTGCTGTTCTTTGCGTCTCTTCGCGCCTTCGCGTCAAGGTTTTGTTGTGGGTATTCGCCTATGGCGCGCCCACGTTCACGGTAATGCGGTCGATATTATTATTCGCGACCGCCACATTCTGGTGGATAAGCCCGCCCCACCAGACGGTTGTGCCGACAGGCGGCTCTTCATCGATCACAATGCAGCCGCTTACCTCGCCCCGCTGGCCGGGCATGAGATAATACTGCTCCACCCCGTCAACCAGCCGCATCTCCAGGTCTTGCTTGCGCCCCACCGCCCAGCGGTAGGGAAAGTCTATCCCCGTCGTATCAAAGTTGATGCCGAAGCGCCACACGCCCGCCTGCTGGAACCACGAATCGTCCTCTGCGCGCGCCGCCAGCGTGTTGGAATTTTCAGCGAAGCTGTATTCCTCGCCCGGCCACGGGCCGCTGGTGCGAATCGGCACGGTGCCCTCATTGACGACAATTGCTGTGAAGCAAAGCTTGCCGTCGAGCGGCACCGCGACCACACGGTTCACTTCGCCTTCCCAGTTGATCTCGCCACCCGCCACATCGGCGCGTGGCTTGCCCCCCTCTTCAATCACAAGCGGGCGGCTCACGCGTACGGTGTTGCCCGCAGCGTCGCGCGCCTCGGCCACAATCGCGTAGTTGCCGTCGGGCGGCGGCTCGGCATTCAGGTCAACGCCTCCCTCATAGCGGTAATCGTGGTAGCCGCGTTCCGTGGGCTTGGCAATGCCTGGCTGCTCGGCAATAAAGTAGCGCAAATCAGGGTTCGCAGGATCCAGCACATAGACCAGCAGCGACTCCACATCTGTATTCAAGTAGAACGACACGCTCACCCAGTCGTCGCGCAGGCCGTCCTGATTGGGCTTGAAGACTTCGGGGACAACGGCAAAGTTGTTCAGCGTGGGCAACGTTGTTGCGCCCTCCGTCAGCACAATTGTGCCGGTGATGAGCTGCTGGGCCGCGCCCTCTTCTGTGGCCGCGATAGACCACGTATAGGCGCCGTCGGGGAGCACGTGGCTCGTTACTTCCTGCGGGTCTCCCTCATTGTCAAGCACATACGGCTCGTCAATCACGCCGCCCCATTGCAGGCTGTAGTCGCCGGGCGCGCGCCGCCGTTCGTCGCGCAGTGTGTAGCGCGTCCCTTCCGCATCCTCAAAATAGATGCTCACATTGGCGGGACGGCGCAGCGCGTATTGAATTTCCGTGGCGTCGGCAAGCCCGTCCGCGTTGGGCGAGATTACATCAGGCGCAATGGCTACGTTATGCAGAACCGGCCCGGGTGCAATATCCAGATCCCCGCATGCGCCCATCAGCAGCGCGAATACGGGGATAATCGCCGCCAGCAGCCGACCATGTTTCAAAGATTTCCCAGACAACATCGCCTCTTTTTCGTGATTGGTGGATTTCGCAAAGGTGCGGTGCAGGCTTTCTTGCCTATTCGAGCACAGGTGAGACGTT
>DIAV01000258.1:2747-12295 GCA_002415895.1 Anaerolineales bacterium UBA5069
GGCTCCGCCCCCAGCCAGTCGGTCGCCGCAATGCGCCCCATCACCACCGCGCCGGCCGGCCAGCGGAAGCTGGGGTCATTGTACCCTGCCAGCCGCCTGTCGGGTGGATGGGCGACCACGCTGCCGCTCTCATCCAGCACCTCCAGCGCCATTTGATAGTCGGCCCCGGTGGGCGCGCCCTCCAGCACACTCCAGAAGAGCAGCAGGTCGCCATTGTCGAGGGGATGGTACCCCTCAAGGCGCACGGCGTTGCCAAAGTATGCGCCCACAGGCACGGATACGGGTGGCGCCTGGGCAAATTTCGCAGGGTCCAGACGCGAGAAGCGGCGCAGCGAAAGCTGATGAAAGCGCGCGCTCGAACCCTTTTCGCGCCCGGCCAGTTCCAATTGCGCAGCCACAACGCCGTTGGGGCCCACCACCTCGTCCTGCCAGCCAATCAGCCACGCACCCGGTTGCTCCGCCGCGCGTGCGCGCAGAGGCGCGGCCGTGGTGGCAAAGTCAAGCACCGCGTTGACGTCAAGCACATCAATATCAGGCAGGCGCACGGGGGGCATGTCGGGCGCATAGTAGGCCCAGACCGGCCACGCATGACCACTCACGAGAATCACCCCTTCAGAAGGGTCAATGCGCGGGCGCAGGAACTCCGCAACCTCGCGCCACTGCGCTTTGGCGAAGTTGGGGTTAAAGAACCAGTTGCCCGTTGCCAGCGTAAAAGGGAGCATGAGCAAAAAGACAGCCGCGAGCGTTGCCATACGCCAGGCAATGCCCTGGCGCGCCGCCAAATCATCCAGCAGCCATGCCCAAATCAGAATGAGCCCCGGTAAACCCAGCAGCACATAGCGCACGTTGAACTTGGGCGCAATCGCCGCCAGCAGCAGCGCCGATGCCACAGGAATCACAAGCCAGAGCGCAGCAAAGCGCAGCGCGTCCCGTCGCGCGGGCGCCTTGATCAGCAGAGCGACGAATCCCGCCATTGTCAGGCCAAGAATCAGCGCGGCCCAACCTGCGGCCTGCACTTCCAGCAGCGTTTCGCCGCCCACAAAACGCGCGGCCACCGTGCGCAACGCCTCCCCCAGTTTGAAAGCGCCCTGCCAGTAGGAGGCATCCACGCTAAAACGGCGCACCACCACCACGGCCCACGGCGCGTAGAGCAGCGCAATCAGCGCGTGTGCAGCAACGAAGCGGCCCATGCCAACGCGATCGCGCGCGTGCTGCCAGAGCCACGCCACCGCCAGCGCAGCCAGTAGAAAGAGGGCAAAATAGTGCGTATAAAGCGAGAGCGCGCCCAGAACACTGTAGGAAATCCAGCGCCGCCATGTCATGGGGCCAAAGAAAGAGGGCAGCAGCAGCGCTGCCGCAGCCAGGCTCAGCGCCATGAGCAGCGCGTACATGCGCGCCTCTTGAGCATAGTAAATAAGCAGCGGGTGCGTCGCGGCCAGCGCCGCCGCCAGCAGCGCCGCGCGCGTGTGCGTCTGCGCCCAGCGCCGCGCAATCACGTACATAAGCGGCACACAGAGCACGCCAAAAAAGAGCGATGGAAAGCGCAGGCTCCATTCGCTCCAGCCTGCCATGCGCCCCCACCCCGAAACAAGCGCATAGTAGAGAGGTGGCTGAATGTCATTCGCCGTCCACGTCGTTTGTTGCGCCAGCGGCAGGCGCGCCAGCCAGGCCGTTACGCCTTCATCGTACCAGAGGCTTTGCGCACCCAGTTGGAAGGCGCGCAGTGCAAAAGCCGCCAGGATGACAACCAGCAGGATGGCGCGTGCGCGGCGTGTCTGCCGGGGAGACACAGGTGCGCTCACGGTGTAGCCTCGTGGTGGACATCGGCCGCAAAGGGGTCACCCGGCGCGCCCGCTGCAACCGGTGCCGCTGCATCACCCTCCACCCAGCGGCCGCGTCGCGGCTCTGTAAGCGCGGCCAGCGTTGCCATCAGCACCTCACCGGCCATTGTCCATACACGCATCGCCAGCGCCGCCACCGTCACCACAGCGGGATCCATCACAGTAGCCAGCAGCACATAGAGCGCGCCCTCGCGCACGCCAAAGCCGCTGGGCGTGATGAAACTGAGAAAGCCCACGCAGTAGGCAATGGCGTAGGCCACAATCAAGTGGGGCGCCAGCGCTGCCATTTCAGCGCCTGAGAAGGTGGCTACGCCAAAGGTTAGCGCCGCAAAGGTTGCACCCCACAGCAGCCAATCGAATGCCGCCACAACCAGCAGCAGCGCCAGCACGCTGCGGCCAAGCCCCGCCTGCACTGGGGGCCGGCGCACCCTCGCCAGCAGCCAGTTGAGTGAGACGATCAGGAGGTTGGGAGATGCCAAAAAGAGCGCAACCGGTGCCAGCACCAGTAGAATCAGCAGCCACCCGTAGCTGCCCACGAATGTCGTCAACAAACCCCAGTTGCCCGTAGTCCAGAAATAGAGTGCGGCAATGGGTGCGGCCGCCATGAGAATGATCCCCTGATAGAGCGCGACGCTCGTCACCGTGGCCTCGGGGCGCACGCCATGTTGCTGCGCCTGCAGCGTCATACTCAGCGGCTGCCAGATGTTGCCCGGCACATACCGCACAATCGCGCTCTTGAACCAGATGCGCGCCGCGGGCAGATAGGCTATGCGCCCGCCCAGTGTGGCCGCGAGTGCGCGCCAGAGCGCAATCTCCACCGCCCAACTCGCGAGCATGCAGAGCGCCGACAACAGCAGCCAGCCTGCACTCAACCGCCATGTATGCACGCGCAGGCTGGGCCACTGGCCGGCCAGCCAAACGCCAATAAAGATCGCCGCAGCCGCCATCATCAACGGCTGCACCCAACGCAGTGCTTGACGCACGCCACGCTCCCAATCAGCGCAGCACGATGCTGCGCGGCATTACGCTACCATGTTCAGCGCGCTTTTGCGAAACCTTTTAGCGCGCGGGCACGTTGTATCGCACAGCGCATCCACGCGCCCTTCCCAAAACAGGGCACGGCTCATTCGCAACAGCGTGCCTCATCACAGGCGAAGGGCATACAGTTGCATGACAACGATCCCCCCAGTCACATCCCAACAGTGCGAGGACGAATGCATGGCCACCTCCATACAAGATAGGCAGGAAGTCTCCAGCGTCAGAGACCCCAGGCAGATACGCGCGACCGAACAGGTCAGCAAACCCCAGCAGTATGCGCACGAGCATCCGCGCCCGTCGGTAACCGTTGACATCGCACTCTTCACGTTCGCCCAGAATGAACTGAAGATACTCCTGATTGCGCGCAAAGCGCCCCCATTTGCAGGATACTGGGCGTTGCCGGGTGGCTTCGTGGCGATCGGTGAAGAACTCGAAGCGGCGGCGCAACGCGAATTGGCCGAGGAAACCGGCTTGCGCAATGTAAAACTAGACCAGATGCACACCTTCGGCGCACCTGATCGCGACCCACGCACGCGCGTAATCAGCGTGGCGCATCTCGCGCTCATCGGACAGGATGCGCTCGCGCACAATCCGGCCCTCGCCGCTGACGATGCAGCCGATGCCCGTTGGTGGAACGCCTATGCACTGCCGCAGCTTGCCTTCGACCATGCAGACATTTGCGCCATTGCGCTCACACGGCTCCGCTCCATGTTGGGCAACATAGAGACTGCCTGCCGCCTGCTCCCTGCAGCCTTCACACTCACCCAATTGCAGCTTGTCTACGAGTGTGTGCTCGATGAGCCGCTCGACAAGCGCAACTTCCGGCGCAAGGTGCTTGATACCGATTTGCTCGAAGATACAGGCGTAAAGACCAAGGGTGATCACCGGCCCGCGCGCCTCTACCGCCTGCGTGCGTAGGCTCCGCGCTGGCGGCTCAGCCACTCTTGAGAGACAGAGGCACAGAGCGTAGGCATATTGCACATGACTTGAATTGCACGCGTCATTTGCATTCCATGCAACAAGGACTATACTTGGTGCCTGTGTGCGCCTTGTTGGCGCGCGCCCATTGATCCGGCTGGCCTGCACATGCGGGCGCGTTGCCGTGGCGCTGTTGGCGGCCCGAGCGGCCCATTTCATCAGCAACCTCCTGCGACGCGTTTTCCAGGTCATCCGAGAAACATTCTCTCATGGCAAGGCACAATTACTCCCGGCGTGCCAGGCGCCGCCTCACACCGGCCCTGCTGATTATCGGCGCGATCGTCGCCGTTGCCCTTGTTGTCAATATCCTCCCGCGCATCGCTTCACTCTACGCCATCAGCACGGCGTCCGCCGATACGCTGGACCTGCCGGAGCGCACTGTCATTGTGCAGTCTGTTGCCGCGCCGTCGACATCGACGCGCGAAGGCGCCTGCACGACGCGTTCCGCCCTCGTGCCGCGCGCCGACGCGTGGGCCTGCACGGTGGGCGATCAACTCTACGATCCCTGCTTTGAGGTCAAAGACCTCGACGCGCCGACGGCCATCGTGTGCGGCGCCGACAACCTCTCCGGCGCGCTCGGCTTTACCGTGCGCGGCGCCGTGCCGCCTGGCCCCGCCACGGGCGCACCGCAGATTGATCCGGCGGCGTTTGCCTCGCTCCCCGTCACAATCGACCTCATCGGTTCCCCCGTGACTCTTGTCAACGGCCAGTATTACGCACCCAACGTAGAGCGCACAGGCGGCAGCGTGCTCGTGGCGCAAAGCAACCTGCGCGCCGAGGGCGACCTTGATGCCGATGGCGACCTCGATGCCGCCGGTCTGCTTGTGGCCGACGCAGGTGACGGCCGCATGTTTATCTACCTCTACGCAGTGCGCAATGACAACGGCACGCCCGTTTTCGCCGGCTCCACAGAACTGGGTGACCGCGTCAAGGTGGATGCGCTGGAGATTGCCAACGGCCAGATTCGCGTCGCCATGACAACCCATACCGGCGAAGACCCCGCCTGCTGTCCCACGCTCGACGTTGACTATGCCTACAATCTGGTGGACGGCTCGCGCATTGCCCAATATGTCAATGGCTGGCGTATTGAATTGCAGAAGGGCGTCCAGTGCCTGCCCGTGCAGCCGCAAGCCACCGACAACGCCGAGCCATTCGCCTACCAGTGCAGTAACGGCGCCTGGCTGCGCAATGGCCTTGCCCCAGGGAGCGTCTGGTATGCGCAGGCGGTGACAGGCGGCGCAAACAATGGCAGCACGCCCCCTGACAATGTGCCGGTCGTACGCATCTGGCAGTAGCACGCTGCGTCACATCTTCGCTTCACGTCATCGCACTGCATTCTGTTTGCTGCCCACCACTTCATAAAGTTGCCCATCACCCGCCAAATGCGTACAATCGCGTAGGTTTAACGCCTGTGCGCAGTTTCGCGCGCCTTTGTGGCGCAGGCAGTCGCGCACCAGGCGCATGGTCTTCCCGACAATCTGTACGGATCGCTCTGGTCCGAAAGGAAAGCAAGCTATGGCAACAACGTCCGATCTGCGACGCGGGCAACTGATCCGCTACAACGGGACGCTCTATCGCGTGGTTGAGTACGAGCACATTAGCCCGGGCAACTGGCGCGCCTTTGTGCGTTTGCGCCTCAAGAACTTCGAGAATGGCAAAATCACCGAAGACCGCGTGCGCGCAGGCTCCGAAATTGATGTGATTATGACCGAATCGCGCGGCGCGCAGTTTCTCTACAACGACGGCGCCATGTATCACTTCATGGACAATGAGAACTTCGACCAGGTTGCATTGCCGGTTGAAGGCATTGCCGAGACAATGCAGTTCGTCAAGGAAAACGAGAGCGTTACCCTCCTCACCAACGAGGCAGGCCAGGTGCTGGATGTTGAAGTGCCCACCTTCGTTGTGCTGCGCGTGACGCAGGCCGACGCATCGGTGCGCGGCGACACCGCCGGCAACGTCCTCAAGAAGGTCACCGTCGAGACCGGCGCGATTGTCGATGTACCCTCCTTCATCAAGGAAGATGACCTCCTGCGCATTGACACTCGCACAGGCTCCTACGTGGAGCGCGCCAAGGAAGAATAGGTGCGTGCGCGGAAACGCCACCGCAAGCCGATGATCAAGTACGAGTTACTAATTACCATTTACTAATTATCAATTCGCATTAATAATTAGTAATTGGTAATTAGTAATTGATGCGTCCTCCTTACCCACCCCTGAAAGGGCAGCCCAATGAAGAGCCTGCTCGACACGCTCCAGATTGCAGAATCAAATCTCGGCGCCTGCACCGGCCCCGATGGCTGGATCAGCGACCCCGCCGGAGAGCCGCTTGTCTCGTACAACCCCACCACGGGCGCGCCAATCGCAACCGTGATCCAGGCAACCACCGCCACATACAACACTGTGGCCGAGCGCGCACAAAGTGCGTTCGCCACCTGGCGCATGCTGCCGGCCCCCCGCCGCGGCCTGCTTGTGCGTGATCTGGGCAATGCCCTGCGCGACTATGTTGAACCGCTGGGCGAATTGGTGTCTTTGGAAATGGGCAAGATTCGCGCCGAGGGCATTGGCGAAGTACAGGAGATGATCGACATTTGTGACTTTGCCGTCGGCCTCTCGCGCCAGCTTTACGGGCTGACCATGCACTCCGAGCGCCCGGGCCACCGCATGTATGAGCAGTGGCATCCGTTGGGCCCCATCGGCATTATCAGCGCCTTCAACTTCCCCGTGGCTGTGTGGGCGTGGAATGCGGCGCTCGCCGCCGTCTGCGGCGACACCATGATCTGGAAGCCGTCACCCAGCGTGCCGCTCACTGCCATCGCCGTGCAGCACATTGCCAATCGCGTGGCCGCCGATCATGGGCTGGACGGCATCTTCAACCTTGTCATCGGCCCCAACGAGAGTGTGGGCGAGGCCATGGTCAACGATCCCCGCCTGCCCCTGATCTCCTTTACAGGCTCTGTACGCGTGGGGCGCAGCGTGGCGCAGAAGGTTGCCGGGCGCCTGGGGCGCACGATTCTTGAATTGGGCGGCAACAACGCCATCATCGTCGCTGCCGATGCCGATCTCGACATGGCGGTACGCGCCATCGTCTTTGGCGCTGTCGGCACAGCGGGTCAGCGCTGCACCTCGACGCGGCGCATCATCGCCCACACTTCAATTGTGGATGAACTCTGCAATCGTCTGGTGCGCGCCTACGCCACCATTCCCATGGGCGATCCACTGAATCCCGCCACACTGCTGGGCCCGCTGGCTTCGGCCCGCGCCGTTGAGGCGTACACCGCCGCCGTGACGCGCGCTCAGGCCGAAGGCGGCGCGCTCCTCTACGGTGGCCGCACCCGCCCCGATGTCGGGCCGCACTTCGTTGATCCCACCATCCTGCACATGCCCACACAATCGCCACTGGTCTGCGACGAGACCTTCGCCCCAATTCTGTACGTGATGAGCTTCACCAGCTTTGATGAGGCCATGGCCCTGCATAACGGCGTGCCGCAGGGGCTCTCCAGCGCCATCTTCACAGACAGCATGCGCACCGCCGAGCAGTTCCTCAGCCACGCCGGCTCCGACTGCGGCATTGCCAACGTGAATATCGGCACATCCGGCGCGGAGATTGGCGGCGCGTTTGGTGGCGAGAAGGAAACGGGCGGCGGGCGCGAGTCCGGCTCGGACGCATGGCGCGCCTACATGCGCCGCCAAACCAACACGATCAACTGGAGCACAGAGCTGCCGCTGGCCCAGGGCATTACCTTCGGGTAAGCCGCAAGCGCAGGCTAACTGGATTCACAAAAACGCACTGGTGGCAGCGGAGTTCCGCTGCCACCAGTGCGTTTTGTACTCTGCTTCAGTGCTGCATCTTATGTGGCGTAGCGCGCACCGCCAACCTTACACCGACTGCTGCGCACCGTCAGCCTGCAACCGAAAAATGTCGCTGTAGTCGATAGGTTGGCCATCAACGGCAAGACGCGCTGCAACCGCCAAGAGGTTTGCACGTGCTTGCAGGAAGCGGTCATAGTCGAGTCGAATCTTGGCAAGGCGATCGCTCTCGTCAAGTTCCGCATAGCCCACAGCAAGTTCGTCGAACGGAATCAGATGGGTTTGCAGCCGGCGTTTGAGTTCTGCTTCGCCCAGCGTGTTCTGTTCTGAACGCTCGCGCAGATACGCGACCGGGTCCTTGTTGGAGATCACGCGGTTGGTGCGCCACGTAAGCAGCGCACAATTGGCAGACCTGAAGATTTTCTCCTTCTCCAGGCCCGCTTCACGCAGTAGGGAATCAGGGAAGAGGTGGTGGTATTCACGGGGATGGCTTGCCGAAGTGATCGACGCCCACGAGGCGCGTACGCCATCTGCGAGGTCCTCTGCGCCGCAGCGGATCTGCAATGCGAGCAAACCACGGCCCAGAATCGTTTGGCCCTTGGGCCAACCTGCCGCCGCAATGGCCGCCACGGATGGCGGTGGGTAGGCAGCGTCGCGCAGAATTGGTGCAGCGGACTCGTCGGCACCATCCACCAAAATGCGTAGAAGCCCGCGGTAATCTTGCAGCGCACTGCTTGCTGAAGACTGTTCATAACGATTGGTGAGAAACGAGCGCCAAAGGTACTTGCGCAGCAAACGCCGGGCGTTTCCCAGTTTGTCGGGATGACTGGGCAGTTGAGGCCATAGCGCAGCAATCACCGCTAGCGGCGATACGCTGGGCAGGCGTGCGGCATCGTAGATCGTCTCGCCTTCAACGAACTCGACCATGCCGCGCACGCCGTCGACAACCTGTGACCAGTTGTCGAGCATCCAGTTGAACTTGAGCCCCTGGTAGCCACTCTGGCCCGGCACACGGTCCTGGTGGAGAGAGACGACATTGAGAGCGAGACTCGCGAGATCTCCATACGCTTTGGCGCGCGGCACCGCCTCATCCAGAGCGCGCACGTGTTCGGGCAACGACTTGCCAGTCTCGTCTTCGACAAGTGCCACGACAATGTCATAGGGTGACAGGCGAACCGAGCTTGTGTTGAGCTTGATGAAGACGTCAAGCGCAACATTCTTCGGCGTGGCAGGTGGCAGCGAAAGGTAGGGAAGGTTAAATTCACGAACAATCGTGCGCAGCGCCATAATGCGATTCTGGAGCGCGCGGTTTGTTTCAATTCGCTGTTGAAACTCCGCCATCGTGATTTCAACGCCGGGCTGTCCCATAACCGGAGATGCCATATCCGCCCATTGCGTAATCTCTGCCGTCAAATCTTCTGGGCGCAGCAAGCGCATCGGGATTAACCCGCGTGCCCAGCACTCAGCCGGATTGTCCGCCCAGAGCGGATAGCGACGGCCTGCCTGCATCCAGCGCGCAAATCCTTCAACATACGGAGCACCATCAAGGCTGCCATGCGCCGACTCGCCAAAAGCCACATAGTACGTCCGTTCAACATACTTGTCATTGAGGCTGCGCCAGAGGGCCGTGAGCCGCTGCTGGCCATCGAGAAGCTGCTCCGTCACGCGCCCACCGTTGACCGGTGCATCGGTGATCGTACGACTCTCGAACTTCTCCTCGTCTCCCACTTCAAGAATCAATACGGCGCCGGTCGGCAGGCCGCGCAGTACGGCCGTCAACAGGTCAGCCACCATCGAGGGATACCAGGCGATGCTACGCTGAAAGCGCGGCAGCGTGATTTGTCGCTGGTTAATGCGCGCGAACCAGTCGGGAAGGAAGCG
>DIAV01000380.1:0-811 GCA_002415895.1 Anaerolineales bacterium UBA5069
GGCTCCGCTTCGTCCACGGACGGCTCGGCGGGTCCGCCGCGCCCGCCGCCGCCTGGCTGGGAAGTATTGGGATCATACATGGCAGGCCATCCTGAAAGGCTTTTCTGAAGGCACAGTGATGCAGCTACTTGCCTGCCTCAATCGCAAAATCCAGGTAGTCAAGTTCGCCGGGTGAATGGCCCTTGCTGGTGAGAAAGTGAGCCAGTTCGGTGCGGTGCACTGTGCCGTGGTTGACAAGATGCAGCAGGATGTCCGCGCGGCGCACCCACTCCGGGGCCAGGCCGTTGGGCGTGCCAATGTCCACGTGTTCGGCCAGTGCGCCGGGGCTCAGGTTTGCAGCATAGTGCGCCAGTTCGGGGCCAAAACGCCGGGCAAAACGTTGTATGGCGGCCAGGTCGGCCAGCGGTTCACCATCCCAAAGCGACGTGCGCCGGATGATTCCCTGCGCCGCGCGCAGCCAACTCCACTCGACCTCAAAGTGGTGACACAACGTCTGGAAAGCCGTGCCGTGATCAAAGAATGGTGACTGCTCATTAAGCGCCTCTTCGTTGAGCGCGGCGGCCTGGTCGAGCAACCGCTGATTCGCCCAGTTGTTGAATTGCACAAAGGTGAACAGCGACGTCTGCTCCATCGCGGGCTGGTGCATGGTTTCCGCCTGTACAGAGGGGCGCGGCCCGCAGTGGCCGCGCCCCTCAATGTAATCACACTTCATCCTGCAACCGCAAAGCGCATCCTAAATATCCAGTCGCGCCTGGGCCGCGTGCGTCTGGATGAAGCGGCGGCGGGGCGGCACGTTGCTGCCCATGAGCAT
>DIAV01000380.1:1099-4390 GCA_002415895.1 Anaerolineales bacterium UBA5069
GGGTTCATGGTGGTGTCCCAGAGCTGCTCGTCGTTCATTTCGCCCAGGCCCTTGTAGCGCTGCTCGAGCTTGACGTTCTCATCGCCCACTTCCTTCTTGAGGAGTTCGAGCGCCTTCTCGTCAAAGACATATTCGGTGCTCTTCTTGTTCTTGCCATTCTCCTGGCGCACAACGCTGGCCCGGTAGAGGGGCGGCTGCGCAATGTAGAGGTGACCCTTTTCCACAAGCGGCTGCATGTAGCGGAAGAAGAAGGTGAGCAAGAGCGTGCGGATATGCGCGCCGTCCACGTCGGCGTCGGTCATCAGCATAATGTGGTGATAGCGCAGGCCGCTGAGGTCAAAGTTCTCGCCAATATTTGTGCCCAGTGCCGTAATCAGCGCCTGAATTTCCTTGTTGCCCAGCGCCTTGTCGAGGCTCGTCTTCTCAATGTTGAGAATCTTGCCGCGCAGCGGGAGAATGGCCTGGAAGCGGCGGTCGCGCCCCTGTTTGGCCGTGCCGCCTGCGCTGTCACCCTCCACAATGTAGATTTCGCACTCCTTGGGGTCGCGGCTCGAGCAGTCGGCCAGCTTGCCGGGGAGCGTGAGGCTCTCCAGCGCGCTCTTGCGGATGACAAGATCGCGTGCCTGGCGCGCCGCCTCGCGCGCACGGTAGGCCGTGCGGCACTTCTCGAAGATGTTCTTCGCCTCGCGCGGATTCTCCTCCAGCCAGCGCCCCATGGCCTCGGAGATGGCCGTCGCCACGTGACCGCCCACCTCGGTGTTGAGCAGCTTGAGCTTGTTCTGCCCCTCAAACTGCGGCTCAATCACCTTGACGCTCACAATGGCCGTCATGCCCTGACGCGTGTCCTCGCCGGTGAAGTTGGGGTCGCTCTCCTTGAGCATCCCCTGCTTGCGCGACCAGTCGTTGATAATGCGCGTAACGGCCGTGCGCAGGCCCGTAATGTGGCTGCCCCCGTCCGGCGTGTTGATGGTATTGGCAAAGGCAAAGACCGACTCGGAGAAGCTGTCGGTGTACTGAATGGCGGCTTCCACGTGCGTTGTGTCCACATCCATGTCAATGTAGACAGGCGTGTGCAGCACGGCGCGGTTGCGGTTGAGGTAGCGCACAAAGCTTTTGACGCCCCCCTCAAAGTGGAAGTTCGTCTCGAGCCGGGGCTCGGGGCGCTCGTCAATGAGCTGCAGGTCAATGCCGCGCGTCAGGAAAGCCATCTCGCGGAAGCGCGTTGCCAGCGTCTCCCACGAGTACTCGAAGACCTGAAAGATGGTGTCGTCGCGCATGAAGGTCTGGATCGTGCCCGTCTCTTCAGGGTCACACTTGCCGATCACCTCAACCTCGGTGACGGGGACGCCGCGCTCAAAGCGCTGGCGGTAGATCTTGCCGTTGCGCTTGACCTTGGTCTCCATCCACGAGCTCAACGCATTGACGGCGCTAACGCCCACACCGTGCAGACCACCGGAGACCTTGTAGCCGCCACCGCCAAACTTGCCGCCGGCGTGCAGCTTGGTCATGACAACCGTGACGGCAGGCAGCCCTGTCTGCTTCTGGATTTCCACGGGAATGCCGGCGCCGTTGTCCTCCACGGTGAGGCTTTCATCTTTGTGGATGGTGATCTTGATGCGATCACAGCGCCCCTGCATGGCCTCGTCAATGGAGTTGTCCACAACCTCAAAGACCATGTGATGGAGTGCTTTTGTGTCGGTGCCGCCAATATACATGCCGGGGCGGCGACGCACGGCCTCCAGCCCCTCAAGGACCTGAATCTGATCGGCCCCGTAGATAAAGTTCTTGTTGCGTTCGATAGCCACACGTTCCTCCGCGCACGACACAAGGCAAAGTTGCAATTGCAGGTTTCAAACTCCCTGTACGCAGAAACTGCGGTCACGACGGAAAAGTCAGGAAACAGATTTCTTGTGGTTTCTGTGCTTTCCGTGTTTCTGCGTACTGGCGATTTAGGGTTCCAGGTTAATGGGCTGCCCGGCCGCGGCCACAATCAAGCGCGAGCGATAGAAAACAAGCAGAGCCATGGCCAGCCCCGTGCCAATGTAGGCGTTGAGCAGAATGGCTGCGAAGGTGCCCACAGGCTGTATGGCGGCCAGGTTGTTGAGCAGCAGCCCAATGCCAATGCTGATCACGTTGATCAGCACCACAAAGCCGATCACACGCAGCATGTTGTTGCGCACAAGCGTCATGCTCGCACGCACGGCGTCGCGCACGCCCAGGTCATCCACCACAATCGCCGTCGTCACAAAATAGAGGTAGATGAAGAGCACAAAGATCATGCCAAACGAAAGCGCCGCAATGCCGTAGGCCAGTGTGGGCAGAATCAGCAGCAGCAGCCCCATCACCAGTGAATAGGGAATGAGCAGCAGCATGAGCACGAGCGCAATCACAAGCACAAAGCGCAGCACCCGGCCCCAGTGGCGCACAGTGGCGCGCAGCAAATCGTCAACGCCCACAGGCTTGGCCGAAACACCAAGCGGCAGGGATGCGGACAGCAACTCAATAAAGAGCACGCCCACAAAGAGGCCCACAACGGCAAGGCCCAGCCAGATGCCAAGCGCCGCCCAACCGTTGCCAAACTCAAGCGCGTTGCCCGTGGCGGTGGGCAGCGCCCACGCCGCCACCAGGCTTGGCACATGCATGATGGTGCTGCTGACAAGCGCCGTTAGCAGATTGAAGATCTCGCCAAAGAGGCGAATCGTTGCTGCCGTCATCTGCGCCATCTGGGGGATGTCACCCAGGTTGGTGGTCATCTGCGCGCCGGCTTGCTCGCCTGCCGCCGTCATGGTGTCGGCATAGAAGGTGGCCACACCGTCAAGCAGCGGCGCAATGCTGAAGCGTGGCGCAAGCCACAGCAGGAGATCGAGCAGCACGGGAATAGCAAGCAAGTAGAGCCTGCGCCCCACAAAGCGATATCCGGCGGAAAGGCTGTCAATGATGCCCAACGAGATCAACCTCCATAACGGCGCGTACGACAAGCGCAGAACGTGCGCAGGGCGGCCTTGCCCTTCACAAAAAACGGGCCACGCACGGCCCCCGACTACTTCTCATTTTACCACACTTTCTCGAGATTCCGAAGTTGCAGAGGGTGCAGATCGGAACATTCGTTCTGTGCATTTGCGGTGGCCAAAACAAAACAATTTGCCGCATCGCAACCCGATGTGGTTGCCGTGCCGGAAGCACTTTAGAGCTGCGTCCTGCAAATGCGCGACACGATGTGTAGCGGCGGCTTCAGCCGTCGCTGGTATGCACCGCGGCGCGTCCGCGAGAACCTGTCTCTTATACACATCT
>DIAV01000356.1 GCA_002415895.1 Anaerolineales bacterium UBA5069
ACGCGCGCCCGGATGGCGCTGGAGGGTTCGCCCTTCTGCAGCGTTGTGAGGTCGGCGTAGGCCACGCGCGGCACGTCAAGGTGGATGTCGATGCGGTCGAGCAGCGGACCACTGATGCGCTGCTGGTAGCGGTAAACCATACCTGCCGAGCAGGAGCAGTCTTTCATGGGGTCGCCGTAGTAGCCGCAGGGGCAGGGGTTCATCGCACCCACAAGCATGAAGGATGCGGGGAAGGTGAGCGTGCCGCTGGCGCGCGAAATCGTCACAAGGCGATCTTCCAGCGGCTGGCGCAGCGTCTCCAGATTCTTGGAGCCAAACTCGGGCAGCTCGTCCAGAAAGAGCACGCCGCGATGCGCCAGGCTGATCTCGCCCGGGCGCGGCCAGCGCCCGCCCCCCACCAGCCCTGCATGGCTGATGGTGTGGTGGGGCGCGCGGAAGGGACGGGCGCGCAGCAGCGGCTGCTCCTTGGGCAGCGCGTCGGCCACAGAGTAGATGTGCGTTACCTCGAGCGCCTCGTCGAGCGAGAGGCGCGGCAGGATCGAAGGCAGCGCACGCGCCAGCAGCGTCTTGCCTGCGCCGGGTGAGCCTTTGAGCAGCACATTGTGGCCGCCCGCGCAGGCCACCTCCAGCGCGCGCTTGACGCTCTCCTGCCCCTTCACATCTGCAAAGTCCACGGGGTAGAGGGGATCCTCGCTCGATTCAAAATGCAGGTTGCACGCCACCGGCTCCAGCGGGGCCAGCCCGCTGAGGTGGCGCATGAGCGCGCCCAGCGAATCGATTGCATAGACAGTCACCCCCTCCACCAGCGCCGCCTCCACAGCATCCACCGTGGGCACAAAGACGCGGCGGAAGCCCAGCCGCCGGGCCATGCTAGCCATGGGCAGCACGCCGTTGACATGGCGCACGCCGCCATCCAGGCTCAGCTCGCCCAGCAGCAGCGCATCATCCATGTTGTCGGCAGCCTGGCCCGTGGCAATCAGCACACCTACGGCAATGGGCAAATCGTAGGCCGGGCCTTCCTTGCGCAGGTCCGCCGGGGCGAGGTTGACGGTGAGGCGATGTTTGGGGAAGGCGTAACCGGAATTGGCTAGCGCCGCGCGCACCCGCTCGGCGCTTTCGCGCACGGCGGCGTCGGGCAGCCCCACCAGCGTCATGCGCTCGAGGCCCATGGTGACGTCCACCTCGACATCGACGATTTGCGCTTCGAGGCCGATGAGGGCGCAACTGCGAACTTTGGCGAGCATGGGGTTATCTTTTGTGCGTGGCGGGAGACGGGAGAGGGTTCCCATCCAATTGTACCGAAAGCAGGGGCTGCGGGCCAATACGCAGCGTGGGCGTGATGTGCGCATCGCTGGCGAAGGTGGTAACGCCAGTTCTCCATACGACTTGCGCTCGATAGAGCATTGACTACATCACATTATCAAATAGAGGCGCATCTTATGTCATCTCCCTCAACGTCCGCGCACAGGCCCACCGACACCCACCGTGAATCCAGAAAGGTGCAAGAGATGAAAGCAATCCGTATCCATGCCTTTGGGGGACCCGAAGTGCTCGCCTATGAAGAGGTGTCACGCCCTATCCCAGGCGACGATGAAGTGCTGGTCAAGGTGCATGCGGCGTCAGTCAATCCGGTGGATGTGGCGACGCGCGCCGGTTATTTGCAGGGTATGATTGACATCAAACTCCCTCACACGCCGGGCCTGGATCTGGCGGGTGTGGTCGAAGCGGTCGGCGCAGATGTAACAAGCGTTGCCGTCGGCGATCAGGTTTATGCGTATTCCAACATTGCGCGCCAAGGCGCCTACGCCGAATACGCAGTGGTCTCCGCGGGCGAGGTCGCGCGCAAGCCCAAAACGGTTGACTTTGTCAACGCCGCATCCATACCCCTTGCCGGCATTACGGCGTGGCAGGCACTCAAAATTGCCGGCGTGCAGCAGGGCCAAACCGTACTGATCCACGGTGCGGGCGGTGGAACGGGTTCGTTTGCGGTGCAATTTGCGCACGTTCAAGGCGCGCGCGTGATCGCAACCGCATCGACCGATAAGGCTGCCTACTTGAAGACACTTGGGGCCGATGAGGTCATTGACTATACGGCAACCCGCTTTGAGGATGTTGTGCGCGACGTTGATGTTGTTGTGGACCTGGTTGGCGGCGATGTTACGGCGCGATCACTGGGTGTACTCAAGCCGGGCGGAACGTTCGTCACGCCCATTGGGCAGCCGGATCAAGCCGCTGCCGCGGCGGCCGGCGTCACGGCGAGCAGCATGTTTGCGCAGGCGAGTGTGGCCGACCTGACCGAGATCGCGTCCCTCATCGACGCCGGCCGTGTGAAGACATCCGTCTCCCATGTCTTCCCCCTGGCTGAAGCGCGCGCCGCGCAAGAGCTTCTGGAGCGCGGTCATATGCAAGGCAAGATCGTCCTGCAGGTTGCCGAGTAACCGCGCAACGGCCGCCGCAGCGAATTCTGCGCGTCGCACCGTGGGATCGGAAACAGAAAAAGGGGGCGCCGACTTTGCATCGGCGCCCCCTTTCTTCACTCGTCACGACGCATGACTACGGCGCAACCGTAAACTCATGCACCATGCCCATATGCCGGTGGTCCGGGCCTGGTGGCATCGTCGAGAAATCCGGCACGCGGCAGAGCGCAACATAGTTGCCTGGAGTCAGGTCATACTTCATCCAATTGTCGGCTGAAGACTGTCGCGTGCGTCGATCCGTGTCGACAGACTACAGTTTTGGCAGCCGGCGCGAAACGGCAAATGTTACAAGAATGTCACAAGTCGCTGGATCGCGTTCCCCGCATGAAGCGCAGGTTGCGTGCGAACCGGCGCCGTGTGATTTCAGCGATGTTCAGACTCGACTGCTGCTTTCGTTCGATTGGGGAGAGGTGCTGTGGCGCAGACATTTGGTGCACTCCTGAGGCATTTGCGCCGCCGACATGGCATGACGCAGAGCGATCTGGCCTTGAAGCTTGGGTACAGTCGCTCGCTGGTGGCTGCACTGGAACTCAACCAGCGCCTCCCCGACGTTGACGATGTGGCCCATGGATATGTAGCCGCACTTGGTTTGCTTGAATCGCGCGAACTGGCTGCCCAACTGGTGGAGTTGGCAGCCTTGGCGCGCAACGAACGCCCGCCCGCATCCTCAACACACCAGCATCGGCAACACCCAGCGACTGCTGCAGGCGAGGCGCGCAGAAGCCATCAAATAC
>DIAV01000050.1:0-1040 GCA_002415895.1 Anaerolineales bacterium UBA5069
AGATGTGTATGCGCGTGGAGACGGAAACCGGCTACTTTGTGGATACGGCCTGGGTGACGGAGGGGATCAAGCCGGGGCTGATTGCGTGCAGCCACCATCTGGGTCGCTGGCGGCTCACAGAAGAGGCCAACGTGAGCAAAGGCACATCCAACCTCGTGGAGATTCAGCAGGATACGCGCGGCCGCCAGGGTATGCATATTGTTCACGCCGCAACAGCGTGGCAGAGCTATGATCCAGACACGGCGCGCATCTGGTGGCAGGATGTGGGCGTACACCAGAATCTGACCCACGGCGTGCATCCAGACCCCATCAGCGGCGCGCACTGCTGGCTGCAGCGCGCCACAAATGTGCGCAAGGCGCCGCCGGGCGACCGTAGCGGTGATGTCTGGGTGGACCTTGCCCGCTCTATGGAGGTTTATCGCGAGTGGCAGGCGCTGGCGCGCCCGGCATCACAAATCAGCCCTGACGGCACGCGCCGCCCCGGCTGGCTCAAGCGCCCGCTCAAGCCGACGGCAGAGGCGTACAAGCTGCCGTGAGGCGTGGGGGCGGGTGTGGGGTGTCGGGAACAGCAACTGCGGCCGCAACGCCCGACCACCCAGCCCCTAATCCTGCGCCATGTGATAGACAATGTCGGCGGCGGATAGAACGGCCACAGGGCGCAGGCCCCCGGCCTCAGGCGCAACGGCCACCACGCGATGGATGTGCTTGTTGATCAGAAGCTCCATGACGGCACTGAGGGGCGCATCCAGTTCAACGGTGACGGCATCGTGGTTCATGTATTCATCCACCAGCGCGTACTCCCACTCGTCACTCGCATAGCAGGCGCGCACAAGGTCCGTGCGCGTGATAATGCCTTCGAGCAGTCCCTCGTGATTAACGACGACAAGCGCACTGATATTGCGTGCGTTCATCACGCGTGCTGCAACCTTGAGGGTGTCACCGGCGTGGCAACTGTAGATGCCAAAGCGTTTGGCGCGCAGTACAGGCGTATTCTTCATGGCAAGAGCACCTCTTGCAGTGGGCAAAGTGGGCAAAGTGGG
>DIAV01000050.1:1151-6092 GCA_002415895.1 Anaerolineales bacterium UBA5069
CAAAGTGGGCAAAGTGGGCAAAGTTGGAAACGTGTAATGACTGCATGGGTGAACACAGAGGAAACTGCCGGATCGCCCGGAGACACGATCCTCAATAACCCAATTCTACCCGATCGTCCAACGATTGTGAACTTCGGCAGGAAGTGACCAGCAGCACGCACCAGGGATGCACGGCCCCACACCGCGAAACCAATGAATTCACGCCAACTTGCACGCGCCCGCAGCCGCGGCTACAGCGTACTAGGCAGCTTTTTTGCCCAGGGACCAACGCCTCACCTCATGTCTCTTCTGCAAAGGGCGGAAGTGGACGATGGCGCATGTGAAGAATTCGACCCCGACGCCGCTGCGGCCGCCCACTATCAGGTGTTGGGCCGCGAAGTCTTTGCTGCGCAAAGTGTCTTCCTGTCTGTAAGCGGCCGGCGCGGCGGTGATGAGGTGGCGCGCGTGCTTGCCACCTATGCGCGCTGCGGCTTCACGCCCCCGCCCATGCTCGAGAGCGATGATCTGGCCTGCCAACTGGCGGCACTGGCGCATCTCTGTGCAGCCGAAGCGGAAAGCTGGGAAGATAACCTGGCCGCAATTGCCAACAGCTCATGCGCGTTGCAGGCGCAACTTCTGGACGATCACCTGCTGCGCTGGCTGCCTGCGCTGAGCGAAGCGTTGCAACGACAGCCCTTTCCCCTCTATGCCAGAAGCGCAGCGCTGCTGCTGGGTGTGGTGGATGACCACGTTGACCACCTCGGGGCAACCATGCCTGCGCCCACCCCACTGATCGCCATCCATACGCCAGACCCCCGTGCAGCCGACACGCGCCTGCGCGAAATTGCCGATTGGCTGCTGGCTCCGGTCTGTGCAGGTTTCCTGTTAACGCATGGTGAACTCCAGGCCATCGCCGCCGGCGCCGTCCTGCCACATGGCTTCGTGGATCGCCACACAATGCTCATGGACATGCTGCGCGCCGCGGGTGCTGCCGACGCCCTGCCCGCGCTGCTCACCGCGCTGGAAGCGCGTGCAACGCAGGCGACGACTGCCTACGCGCGGATGGCAGAGGAATGGGTTGCACTGAAGCCCTGGGTGGCGCCGTGGATCACCCGCGTTGCGCGCACCACAGAGATGTTGGCCGCCATGCGCATCACGTCGTCATAAATAATGGTGCAGATGCGGCGTGCACCGCGCCCAACGCCTGCATAAAAGCGTACGGGCGACCCATTGTGGGTCGCCCGTACAGGCTCCTGAACGGTCAAGGTAACCGTTGCTACCAGCGTATCACTAGCGCACCAGGTATCGGTAGACGCCGTTTTCGGTGTTCAGCCACAAGCGGCTGGGCAGGCTGTCTGTGAAGAGGAAGTTCAGGATTTCAAGGTTCACCGTCTCGCGTCCCAACTTCGTCCAGCGTGTGGCGCTCACGCCCTTGCTGTAGAAGCCGGCGTCCGTAGCCAGGAAGAGGCGGTCCGTGCTGTGGATGACAATGTCATTCAAGCCATCGGGCAACACATTGCCAAGGCCGGCGCTCGAAAGGCCCCAGAATTGCCCCAGGTCTTCGGTGGACCAAACACCCTGCGACTCAGCGGCCCACAAGTAGCCGTTCATGTAGGGGTCCACGGAGATTGAGCGCATGGAGAGTGGATCACTTGTTGCCTCAGGCGAGATGAGCGTCCAGGTGGCGCCACCATCTTCGCTGTAGAGGATAACACTCTCGCCCGTGGCGCTGTCGGCGCGCACGTAGAACGCATTGCCTTCGGAGGCTTCCATTTCAAGACCCACATAGGTGTCCCACAGCGGTTCGTCCGCCGAGGTGGAGAGTGCAACCCATGTCTGCCCGCCGTCATCGCTCATGTAGATGCCGTCACATCCCGCCGCGTAGAGCGTATCAAAATCATACGGGTCGGCGAGCAGGGGCAGCAGGCTCTGCGCAGGCTCCAGGTCTTCCCACGTGAGGCCGCCGTCGTCCGAGCGGTACAGCGGTGCGGCCAGCGTGCTCCGGCAGTTGAGCGCATAATTGCTGTAGAGCACATCAGAGTCATCCGGGCTCATGAGGAACTCGTCAACATCAGGCGTCAGGGTGACGCGCGCCCAGGTGCGCCCATTATTCAGCGTCCGATAGAGCTTGCCGCTAAACGTGAAACCATAGATGGTGGAACTAAGGCGATTGCCGATTACCTTCTCAAGCACCTCACCACCCACACGAATGCGGCCATCCGTAACGACGGGCGCGGGCGCAGGCAGCGGGCTGACAGGGCGGCGCGTGGGCACGGGCGTAGGCAGCGGGCTGCCGGGAATTGTCGTCGTGGGGGTGGCCGTAATCACAGGCGGAATGGTGCCCGTGGCAGTAGGTGAAGGGATGGTCTGCGCCAGGACAGCAGCCGTTTTGCCAGTCATGGAGAAGAGTAGTGCAGGAATCGCAACAAGCAGGATGGCTGCAAGCGGCAAAAAGAGGTAAGATCGGATAGCCTTTTTCATGAATCCTCCGTAAAGGTCGGGCTAAGGTTCATCTGTGGATGCACCCGAATGGGTAAAAATCCATCCACGACGCAGCCGCCCTCGGGGGGAGGCGCGTCCGGTTGGCAACACTGGTCAACAATCACGACGCATACAGCCTACCTGAAGTTACGCTCGATTACATCAACGATTACGCGAAATTGGGCCGCGTGGGGCAAGCGCATGAGAACGGTCTGAAGGCAGCCGTGGCGAGCGTACCCCAATGTCCCACCCCGCTGCACGCACTGGCATGTATTTGCCTGGAATGAGGAATGCCGCGCCTATGAATCTTCAATCACTTGTTGCGTTTCTGGGCGAACTGGAAGCGAACAATAACAAGCCCTGGTTTGAGGCGAACAATACACGTTACAAGACATTGCGCAGCAGCTTTACGGATTTGGTGCAAGACGTGATCAATGGCCTGGGCGCTGTGGACGAGCGCGTGCAGGGCGTGCGCGCCGAGAAGACGATCTTCCGCATTCACCGCGACATCCGTTTTGCGCGCGACAAAAGCCCCTATAAAACCGCCTTCTCCATGGCGCTTTCACCTGACGGCAAACAGGTCACCGCCCCTTTGTACTATCTGCAAATCGATCACCGTGGCATGTGGATGTATGCAGCGGGCCTTTACATGCCCGAGCTTGCGCAGGCAACGCGCATTCGCACGTCGATTGCAGCGCATTCGGCGCGCGTCGATCGCCTTCTCGCGACACCGGCGCTCATGTCTGCCTTCCCGGCTGGCCTGCAGGCTGAGTCCTACAAGCGCCCACCCAAGGGCTTTGACGAAGCAACACCGCTGATTGAACTTGTCAAGCTCAAGAGTTTTGCGCTCAGCAATGAGCAGCCTGTTACGCCCAACGGCACAGGTGAAGAATTGGCCGATGTCGCCGTGCGGGCTTTTGCCGCCGCCTACCCGTGGGTGCAGTTCCTGCGCGAGGCGCTGCGGACTGCATGAGCGCATCCCCAGGCAACATCTACTTGCGCGCCGGCGCGGCAGAGGACCAGGCAACCATTCGTCGCATGATCCTTGATGAGGGGTTGAATCCAACCTATATCAACTGGGTGAACTTCCTTGTGGCTGAAGAAGTGACCGAGGCTCCCGCCGGTGGGCGGCGTATTGTAGGCATTGGCCAGATCAAGCCCTACAAGGATGGCGGACGCGAACTGGCGTCGATTGCGGTTCTGCCCGCCTACCGCAGCCGCGGGGTTGCCGCGTTGATTATCCAGACATTGCTCGCACAGGAGAGAGGTCCCGTCTATTTGATGTGCGGCAACACCATGCCTGCATACTACAGGCGCTTCGGCTTTGTTGAGGTGGATGCGGCGGCGCTGCCGTATACCATGCGTCGCTTGTTTTGCGCCAGCCGCGCAGCCATGCGCATCATGGCACTGCTGGGTGTGCACCACACGCTGTACGCCATGCGCCACGCCATGCATCACGGCTCGCCCTAAGCGCCCGAATTGCCTGTCACAGCGAGCAAAAACCAAAGAGCGCAAGCCTCGTTGCCAAGGCTTGCGCTCTTTACCTTCGGGTGAGCGGGACGGCTCATCCGAAACAGGTGAGGGACAGTGTTCCTGTGCTCCGTCTATATGTCGACGCAGCGGCGGCGGCATGTTCCGCAGCCGCCGCTGCGATAGATTGCTGTTGCGTCAAACCTGCACAGCTATGACGGTAACCCATGCTCCATATCACGCGGCTGGCGAAGCGTTATGAAGTGGCGCGTTGCCCATCGATGCTGGGCGACGGTTGTCGTCAAAATGCCTTCACTTACTGCCTTGTTACCAAGCCACCGAAGGGGCTCGAAGCTATCGAACTGATCCGCGGCGGAACAGGTTTACAATGCCCAGTAGGATAATGGCCCCAACCAGGCTAATCAACAGGCCACTCAGGCTGAAATTATTGCTGTTGATTGTACCCTCGCCAAAGAGCGGCGAAAGCAGGAAACCGGCAAGCATGGCACCTACAATACCAACAACGACATTGAGCAGAATCCCCTGCTGGCCGTCTGTGCGCATGATGATGCTTGCGAGCCATCCCAGAATACCACCGAGAATGAGCCAGATGATGAAGTTGATCATGAAAAGAGTCTCCTTGCGCTTGTGGGCTGATGTTTGACAAGCAGCCCTTGATACCTTTTGTTTCAACGTTAGGTGTGCCACTTGCTGATAAACTGTCACAGAGGTTGTTCATTGAAGCGTGATGCGCTTCCGTTCAACCATCTGTGTGTGCCAACAGAATAGGGCCTGGCCCTTGCTGCCGCCATCGGCCACGTGCTGACGACCGCATCAGGCATTCGATGATGATGGTGTCGGACAAACGATTACACGCTACGAGCAGGATTCGATTCCGGCGAAGACACAGCCGTAATTGCTGGCCGCAATTGCTCTTGCTGAAGCGCAGGGATTTCTATGTGCAGCGATAGCAGCCTGCTTAACATCTCAAGTGATACCGCAGTGAAACCC
>DIAV01000288.1:0-305 GCA_002415895.1 Anaerolineales bacterium UBA5069
GCGCCTTCGGCCTGCGCCAGCGCACGCGCCAGGCGCGTAACACGGCGCACGTGGTCAAAGTCATGGGCAGCATCCCCGTGCGTATACAGCGCGCGCGCCTCATCCTCGTCCAGCCATTCAACAATTGAATCGTGATTCATGCAGTGATCCTGCGCACAAGGTGAAGGATTGGAGAAACACGGTGGAGGCAAGTGGGGAGGAGAGTCCAGCATGGAGCGCAGGATAGCAGAAATGTACCCGCGCTGAACGACGCTGGCAAGACCATAAACAGACGTACGCGAGGCGGGGAGAAGCGGGGGGGGGGA
>DIAV01000288.1:404-2057 GCA_002415895.1 Anaerolineales bacterium UBA5069
CAATCCCCGCCTCCCCACGCCCGACTCCCTACATCTTGTACCCAAAGCGGCGCAGCAGCGCCTTGCGCTCGGCAATCTCGGCGTCGCCTTCAATGCCCTTGCTTTGCACGCCATCCACCACGCCCAGAATGGCCCGCCCCTGCGTCGTTTGCGCAAAGATCACCTCGAGCGGGTTGGCCGTGGCGCAGAAGATGCGGCAAACCTCGGGCACGCTCTGCACGCCGCGCAACACGTTGAGGGGGTAGAATCCAGCCCCCAGGAAAACGAAGAATGAATGGCCCGCACCCAGTGCAAAGGCATTCTCGCGCGCCAGCGCAATCATGGCATCGTCGGTGCCCGACCAGCGCACCAGCGCCGGACCCGAGGCTTCGCAGAAAGCCACGCCAAACTTGATGCCGGGCACAGCGTTTACCAGCGCTTCGTGAATGTCCTCCACGGTCTTGATGAAATGGCTCTGCCCCAGAATGACGTTGATGTCATCGGGCTTCTGCACGCGATAACTCTGCATCTCCATGACGCCTCCCTGCAGATGAATACGAAACCAGACTCCCAAACGCGGAAGCCGCATCTCCAGTTTATCATGCGGCGCGACAAAGCGATGCTGCTTGCGTAGTGATATGCAGCGGCAGTCTATCGCTGCATTGTGCTGCTCATCTTTCATACACGCACTGCAACAAGGACGATCCGAGGCGGCGGATACCAACCATGGAGTGGATCAAATGGATGTGGGCAGCCCTTGCCCTTCTGCTGCTCATCGCTGAGGTATTCGTCAGCGGCTTCGTCATGATGTGCTTTGCCGCAGGTGCGGCCGCTGCCGCCGTCACTGCATTCATGGGCTACGGCCCCATTTGGCAAATGGTCGCCTTCATTATCGTGACGGTTATCACCGTGCTGCTCATGCGCCCCATCGCCGCGCGCCTAACGCGCAAAGGGGGCCAAAACAGGTGGGGGATTGACCGTGTGGTGGGGCAACAGGCCGTGGTGCTCATCGAAATCAGCCCCACACAGGCGCTTGGCCGCGTGCGCGTGAACCGCGAAGAGTGGCAGGCCACCTCGTCCGATGGCCAGCCGATTGCGCAAGGTGCAATCGTAACCGTCATCGGCGTGGAGGGCACGCACCTGCGCGTGGCACGGCAATAATCACTGATCTTCGATCATGGGTCAGTGATCAATGACCACTGATACGTTCCGTACTCTTATCCTCGAAAGGATTGTTGCGTTAACCATGACAATGACCGCTCAAACGATTGGTCTGACTGCTTTCATTGGCGTGCTGCTCATCTTTGTGCTGGTGATGTCGGTGCTCGGCATCCGCATTGTCTCGCCCTACCAAAAGGGCGTCATTGAGCGGCTGGGGCGCTTCCTGCGCGTCGCGCCTTCGGGATTAACTATCATTGTTCCTTTCCTCGATCGCATTACCAAGGTGGACATGCGCGAGCAATTGGTGGATGTGCCGCCGCAGGAGGTGATCACCAAAGACAATGTGGTGGTGACGGTGGACGCGATTGTCTACTTTGAGGCGACCGATCCCGTTAAGCTGATCTACAACGTGGTGGATTTCTATGGCGCGGCCACGAAGCTGGCGCAGACCAACCTGCGCAACGTGGTGGGCGAAATGGAGCTTGACCAGGCGCTCACCTCGCGCGACACGAT
>DIAV01000288.1:2218-6016 GCA_002415895.1 Anaerolineales bacterium UBA5069
GTGCGTGTGGAAATCAAGCGCATTGACCCGCCCGCCGACGTCATGCAGGCCATGCATCGGCAGATGAAGGCCGAGCGCGAAAAACGCGCCCAGATCCTGGAGAGCGAAGGCTTGCGCCAGGCCGTCATCCTCAAGGCCGAGGGTGACGCCGAAGCTGTGCGCCGCGTGGCCGATGCCGAACGCTACCGCCGCGAGGTGGAGGCGGCAGGCCAGGCCAACGCGATTACAACCGTCTTCAGCGCCATTACCGACGCCAACCCCACCAGCGAGTTGATCGCCATTCAGTACATTGACGGCCTGAAGGCCATTGCCAATGGCACCGCCACCAAGGTCTTCATGCCCTTTGAGGCCAGCGCGTTGCTGGGTGCGGTGGGCAGTATTCAGGAGCTTTTCAAACCGCAGTTGCCCGGCACAGGCCCCAGCAAACCGCAGCGCATAGAGGGCGTTACCACGGGCGGCGGCGTGGCCCCCTCCACCAGCTAAACGGAAGCCACAGTGAATACTGCTATTGCTTGACGCGCCCTTGCGTCAAGCAATAGCAGCTTTGGCGGCTAGGGGGCGAAGGGATTGCTGAATGCGGGGTTGGTGATGAAGTCCTCGTCCGTCAGGCTCTTGAGGAACGCAACGAGGTCCGCCGCCTCCTGATCGGTGACTTCGAAGCCGGGCACAAGCGGGCTTTTGTACGGGTTGGCGCTGCCGTCGCCCGCATTGGGGCCGCTGGCCGTCACCGTTCCGCCCTGTGCGTAGTGTTGCAACACAGCCTCCAGCGTGGCGATGCTGCCGTCGTGCATGTAGGGCGCAGTCAACTCCACGTTGCGCAGCGAAGGGGGACGAAAGCGCCCCATGTCGCTCGCCACACCAGTGATCTCGTAGAGGCCGCGGTTGCCCATGGGATAGCCGCCCGCGCCGTCCACGTTGTAGAGGCCATTGTTCTGAAAGTTGGATGCGCCAAAGGTGCTGTTGGCGTGCACCGTGGAGGCGCTGAAGTTAAAGCCGCCGTGGCAATGGTGGCACTCAAAGCGCTCGCCAAAGAAGGATTGCATGCCGCGTTGCGCCGCCGCCGAGAGCGCGCCCGCATCACCGGCAATGTAGCGATCATAGGCGGAATTGCCCGAGACAAGGCTGCGCACAAACGACGCGAGCGCCAGCACCGTGTTATGCCACGTCACGGGGTCACTCTGGTTGGGGAAGGCTGCGGCAAAACGCGCACGGTAGTCGGCATCGGCGGCAAGGCGCGCAAGGATTTCGTCCTCATGGCCGGTTGCGCCCAACTCCACGGGGAACTCGGCAAAGAGCGGAATCAGCGCCTGCTGCTCAATCGTGGTCAGTGCCGGGTTGGCCCATGTGAGCGTCGCGTTGTAGCCCACGTTGACCAGCGCCGGGCTGTTGCGCAGGATTGCCTCGCCCGTGGAGCCTGTGGGCAGCGCTTTGCCGTCGCTAAAGGCCAGCGCCTGGATGTGGCAACTGCTGCAACTCTGCGTGCCGTTGCCCGAGAGGCGCACATCGTAGAAGAGATGGCGGCCCAGTTCGATTCCGGCAGGGGTGGGCGGGTTGTCGTCGGCCACGCGCAGGGGCGGGAAGCCGGGCGGCAGCGCAATTGCGCTGCCCTGTGCAGACTGCGCCGGCAGCACTGGTTGCACAGCCTGCACCGCCTGTGCCTGCGCAATCTGCGTTTCCAGCGCACTGGGCGCTAATGCCACCGCCCCATCAACCTGTGAAGTGCGCACCACCTTGACGACGCCCATTCCAACCACGGCAAGCCCAACCAGCGCAAGTGCGATGCCGGCGGCGGTGATCAGCGAGTGGCGCATCTCCGTCTGTCGCATATCAGCTACTCTACGCGGAAGAGTGTTTGCGTCGGGCAGCCCGCTTCCACACAGGCCCCAGTGGCAATATCCAGCCCAAAAGCTGGGAACAACGCAATGCAGTCGGGGTCATCCGCACCCGCCATGCAGCCGGGAGGCATGGGGGTGGATTGGCTCAAATCCACCTGGGCAAGGAAAGATGCCATGTCGGCCACAATGGTGTTCTGCGCAGGGTCAAAGCCATTCAGCCGGATTGTGGCCAGGTTGGGGCGCAGACACGCTGTGGTGGGCGCAGCGGCCTCATTGGCCGAAGCGCAGCCCGTGCTGCCCAGATGCACAAACCACGCCCCGCCTGTGGGCGCGCCGGCCTGCCCCTCGGTTTTCATGTCAATCTTCATGTCAATACGAACGAACTTGTAGCCGCCCTGCCAGCTCCACCACAGCGCGGGCAGGTTAAGGGGCGAGGGGGCCACCGTCACATCCTGGTGGTTGTCAGGTGCGGGAATGCCCAAGTCAAATTGAATGCCCGTGTAGTCGCCCTCTGCAACTGTCCCGCTGATGACCGTATTCATCTCGGTGTTGCCCGCGTCAACGCACCCCGCCGTGCCGTCCTCAAAGTCGAGCAGCGCTGTAACACCCGATTGCCACATGCCATCCTGCTCCAGGCGCATGGGGACAACCGCGCCCGCGCTGTCCACAAGCGCCACATTGGAGACATAGAAGCGCAAATCGTTGAATTGAACGCCATTTTGTGACAAGCCAAGCGCCGCCGCGCCCTGCGCACAGGTGATGGGTGCGTCACCCGCCTGCATGGAAAAGCGGATGGCAACGGGTTGGGTCGGGGTGGCATCGGCAGGGGCTGTGCTGCCAGGTGTGGCAGCGGGAACGGCAGAATCCGCACCGCCGCAGCCGGCCAGTGCCAGCATGACGAGGGTTATCACGGCAAACGCCCATCGGGTTGACATCGCTGCTCCTGGCGCGAACCCAGCCACATGCATGGCCGAGCAATGGCGAACTCCCCCACACGGAGTTACACCCAATATCGCGCAGAAAGCGCGTTCCGGCCAAAGTGTACACCGGCCAAAGTGGTGCATCGCGCAAATACGCGGCGCGCCACGGGTGCAAAGCCCTGTGGCCAGGCAGATAGGCACGCATGAAGCATGGTTTTGTGGTAAAGTAGATGCAATCCTCAGACAGCACCGCTGCTGCAAAGGAGCCATCGATGGTGCGCTTGCCCACACCCCGCTTGCTCGAACCCCTCTCCGACTCGCTGGCCGAGACGCTGCTGATTGAGGCGCGCGCCCCCACGCTGGAAGAGTATCAGGATCTGTGCGCGGCGGTGGGCTGGAGCGAGACGATCAACTTCGCGGCGGCTCCCGCCTCGCTGGCGCACTCGCTTTTCAGCATTGTTGTGCTGGACCGCGGTCGCGCGGTTACGCGTCCCGTGGGCATGGGGCGCATTGTGGGTGATGGTGCGCTCTTTTTTTACATTCAGGATATTATTGTGCGGCCCGAATACCAGGGGCTGGGTGTGGGGCGCAAGATTGTGGAGCGCCTTATGGGCTGGTTGCACGTGCACGCCCCCGAGCGCGCATTTGTGGGCCTCTTTGCCGCCGAGGGCAAGGATTCGTTCTATGCCCGTTTCGGCTTCATGCGCCACCCTGCGCTCACGGGCATGTTTCAGGTCATCCCGCGCTTGCAGGAGGAATACGAGTAGCTGCCAACGTGCTGGATGTGCACATGCGCATACTTCCCGGATCAATCATCTATCAACCACTCCTCTCCACCACTCAATCACCAGGTCTCCACCATGCCCCCATCTGTTGCACTTGAATCCACCGTCATCTCCCACGGCCTGCCCTGGCCGCAAAATCTGGAATTGGCGCGCCGCATGGAGGCGATTGTGCGCGCCGGCGGCGCCGAGCCGCGCACGGTCGCCATCATGGGCGGCGAACTCTGCGCCGGGCTAACAGCCGCGCAGCTTGAGCATTTG
>DIAV01000140.1:0-6634 GCA_002415895.1 Anaerolineales bacterium UBA5069
GGCGATCACACCGCGATACGAATCATACTGGCAGTCAAAGACCAGTGCACGCAGCGGTCCCTCCAGGTTGCCGCTGGGTGGCGGCACTTCAGCAATGACCCGCTCGAGCACCTCTTCCACATTGATGCCCGAGCGCGCGCTAATGCGCACAATGTCCTCACCCGGCACAGCCAGCAGATTTTCAATCTCCTCGGCCACATCGTCGGGCATGGCTGCGGGCAGGTCAATCTTGTTGATGATCGGCACAATTGTCAGATTCTGATCCAGCGCCGAAAAGAGATGCGCCATGGTCTGCGCCTGAATACCCTGCGATGCGTCCACCACCAGAATCGCGCCTTCGCAGGCCTGCAGGGCGCGGTTGACCTCATAGCTGAAGTCCACGTGGCCCGGCGTATCAATGAGGTTGATCTCGTATTCGGCGCCATCGCCGCTGGTGGACTTGTAGATCATGCGCACCGCGCTGGCCTTGATGGTGACGCCCTTCTCGCGCTCGAGGTCCATCGAGTCGAGAAGCTGCTCCTTCATCTCGCGTTGTGTCACGGTCCCCGTCATCTGAATCAGACGGTCGGCCAGGGTGCTCTTGCCGTGATCAATGTGGGCGATGATTGAAATATTGCGAATGTGTGCTAAATCCATTGGATGAAGGGTCTCACTTGTCAGTGCTACATGAGCTGCATGAACAGTACGGTACGGCGATGCGCAATTCTGCGCAGATGGCGACTTGCACACATTCCACATAAGCAACGGCCAGCCCTGTGCATAGCCTGCCGTTGCTTTTCCTTGCGTACTTGCCCACTTAGCGCCCTTGCGTCACGCACTGGCGCCATGCCTGCCGCTGCGCGTTAGGCAGCCAAGGCGATCGCGTCCACGCGCAGTTTCTCAGCAAACCAGGCAATCGTCTGCGCCATGCCCTGCTCGAGGGGCACTTTGGGCTCCCAGCCCAGCAGCGTGCGCGCCTTGGTAATGTCGGGCTGGCGCTGCTTGGGGTCATCCACCGGCAGCGGCTCATAGATCACGCCGGCGGGATTCTGCGTCTGTCGATTGATGACATCGGCAAACTGGCCAATTGTCAATTCGGCAGGGTTGCCAATGTTCACAGGATCGCTTTCGTCGCTCAGCAGCAGGCGGTAGATCCCGTCTACAAGATCGCTCACAAAGCAGAAGGAGCGTGTTTGTCTGCCGTCGCCGTAGATGGTGAGCGGTTCGCCGCGCAGTGCCTGGCCAATGAAATTGGGCACCACGCGCCCGTCATCCAGGCGCATGCGCGGGCCATAGGTATTGAAGATGCGCACAATGCGCGTGTCCACGCCGTGGGCACGGTGATAAGCCATGGTCATGGCCTCGGCAAAGCGCTTGGCCTCGTCATAGACGCCGCGCGGCCCAATCGGGTTAACGTTGCCCCAGTATGTCTCGGGCTGGGGGTGCACAATCGGGTCACCGTAGACCTCGCTTGTGGAGGCCAGCAGCAGGCGCGCGTTTTTGGCAAGCGCCAGCCCCAGCGCATTGTGCGTGCCCAGGCTGCCCACCTTGAGTGTTTGAATTGGCAACTCAAGATAATCCACCGGACTGGCAGGACTGGCGAAGTGCAAAATGGCATCCAGCGGCCCTTTAAGGTATATATACTGGGTGACATCCTGCTCGATAAACTGGAAGCGGCTGTTGCCCGCCAGGTGAGCAATGTTGTCAGTCGAGCCGGTAATCAGGTTGTCCATTGCAATGACGTTGTGGCCCTCGGCCAAAAGCCGATCGCAAAGATGGCTGCCCAGGAATCCGGCGCCGCCGGTGACAAGAATACGCATGTTGTATACCATCCCTTGAATGATGCAATGATCAATGATCAATTATTAATGATCATTGATTATTGATAACTGATGATTACCTATCGCCTATGCACGCAACACTCGCACTCGGCCCGCTCAGCCTGCCCACGGGCCCCATTCTTGCCATGCTCGCCGCCCTGCTGGCGCTGGAGTTTGCCGGTCGCGCGGGCCGCCGTTTTGGCCTGCACGCCGACGATGTCTGGAACACCAGCCTGCTGAGCTTGCTCGCGGGACTGATTGTAGCCCGTATTTGGACGATAATCCAGTTCTGGCCTGTCTATCGAGACGAACCGCTGTTGATTGTGAGTCTGCGCCCCAGCGGCTTTGCCTTCTGGCCGGGTGTTGCGGCCGCGGTTGCCGTGGCCTTTGCGTGGATGGTCTACCGCGCATTGGATCCGGCGCGCGTGGGCGCGTCCATGGCGATTGGCATGGTGGCGGGCGCAATCGTCATCAACATCTCGCTCTTCCTCACCGGCGCACTGGTGGGCGTGCCCAGCAGCGCGCCGTGGGCCATGCGCAACTTTTCGGAGATGGTGCACCCCGTGGGCCTCTACCGAGCGGCGGGGCTGCTTGTTCTGCTCGCGCTGCTGTGGGCAACAACGAACGTAGAGCGTCCTGGGCGCACAATCTGGCTGGCCGTGCTGGGCTATGCGCTGGTGCATCTGGTTGCCGATGCCTTTGTGCGCGACGCGGCGCTGCTTGGCGCCTTTGTACAGAGCCAGGTGCTGGCGCTGGGCGTGGCCGTGGTGGCAGCGCTGGCGTTGGCGCGCGAAGCGGCGACATTCGCGCGCCGCGCCGCATCTGCGCCAACGCTGGCCACCGGCGCATCAACCGATGCGGTGGTTCCCGCTGATCCCGCACATACCTAATCCCTGCCCAGCTTCATGACAGCTCGCAACCCCGCGCACGCTGGACCGCACGCGTCATCTCAATCACCACGCCCCGCGCCCTGGCTAACGGCACTGCTGCTCGCGCTGCTCACGCTGGGTGCGGCCGCGGGCAGCCTCTACTGGGTGCGCGCCAACGTGGTGCTGATCGGGCGCGACGCCGCCGGCTATCTGGGCACAACGCTTGAACAGTTCGCCACGCTGCAACAGTTCAATGTGCACGCGCTTTTTCAGGCCTTTACCAGCGACGGCTACCGCACGCCCGCACTCTATATCGCCGCGCAGCCCTTTCTGCACTGGTTTGGCCCCACGGCCGACGGCGCGCAAATGCTCAACGTGCTGCTGGTGGCGGCCATTGTTCCGCTCACCTGGCTGCTCGCGCGCCAGGTAACTTCTGCATGGGCAGCGCTCTACGCGGCGCTGCTTGTGGCACTGCTGCCCATTGTTGCTGCCATGGGCCGCCTCTTCTACACCGAAGCGCTGCTCACCGCAATCGTCACGCTCAATCTGATTGCGCTCTACCGCTGCAACGGCTTTGCACGGCGCGGCTGGGCGCTGCTTTGGGGGGCCAGCCTGGGCGTGGGGCTGCTTGTCAAGTGGACCATGCCCATCTACATTGCGCTGCCCGCGCTGTGGGTGCTGGTTGGCGCGCGCCACAGCCTGCGCGCCAGCCGTCTTGCCTGGAACTGGCGCAGCCTCCTGATTGCCGCGGCAACGGGCGCGGGCTTTGCGCTGCTTTGGTATTGGCCCAACCGCGACGTTGCGCAGAATTTCTATCTGGGGAGCCTGCTCTTCTGGGGCTGGCTGCTGATCGCTGCCGCGGCCATCTACCTGCTGCTGGAGGGTCGCGGGCCGTCGGCCCATGTGGGCGCAGCACTGCTTGTGGCCGCGTGGATTGCGAGCCTCTGGTATCTGCCCCATATTGATTTTGCGCGCACGCTCCTTTCCACCGATGTGGAGCGCGGCTCCACGCGCGCCGGTTTGCTTTCGCTCTACACCTACACGCGCTACTTTGGCTACCTCTATCGCGAACACCTGGGGCCGCTGGCCACATGGCTCATCGCGCCCATGGTGCTCTTGCCGTGGCTGCGCGCGCTGGCGCTTGGGCGCGACGGCAAACGCAGCCTGGGCCACAACAGCGCGCTGCTCTGGTTGAGCCTGCTATCGGGCTATATTGCGCTGGCGGTGCTGGCACAGAGCAACGCGCGCAACATTGCACCGCTGCTGCCCGCGCTCTGTGTGGTCGCGGCGCTGGCCCTTGCCGATTACCGCCCGCCGCTGCGCATCATCCTCGGCGCGCTGGTGGCCGGCGTGCTGCTTGTGCAGTGGCTGGGGGTGACATTCGATCGCTTTGGCCCCTACGCTGCCGCGCGCCCGCTGTGGGTTGCCGATCAATACGCCATGCCCCCTGCCTCCGGCCAAACCGATCCGGCGCTTTGGGTTGGCCCTGAGATCCTCGCGATGCTCTCTGCCGACGCAGCGGCGCAAGGGCTGGATCGCCTTGAACTGGGCATGTTGGTCAACGTCCCCTGGCTGCACCGCGGCAACCTGCGCTATCTTGCCCGCCAGGAAGGCGCGCCTGTGCAGATTCGCGACCTGACCGAAGCCGACGCCTCATGGCCGCGCCTCATCACCAGCCCGTGGGTGCTGATGAAGCAGGGCGACAACCGCGATGTGGAGCCCGAAGGCCGCGCGCTGATTGACCGCATGGCCACGGACCCTCTCTTTGCACGCCTCTTTGCACCTGCGCGCACTTGGGACCTACCCACGGGCGAACGGCTGACGCTCTACCAACGCAGCGGCGGGCCAAACTTCACCGCCGTCCCTGCAGGTGCGGTGGAGCAGGCAGCCGCCGTCGTGGAGATGGCGCGCGCCGGCTGGTCGGACCACGCGACGCTGGTCTACACCGGCCTGGACCGCGCGGCGTGGGTGTCGCGCGCCGACCCGCCGGCAGGCCGCACGCTGCTTGCCTTTGACGCCGACGGGCTAACGGTTGACGCGCTCGAACCCCTTACAGGCACGCTTTTCGTGGTGCTGGAGCATGACGCAGCCAAGGCCGTGCGCCGGCTCGATGCGCAGGCGTACAAGGTGGCCGAGGTGGGTGGTGACTACGTGTGGGCATCCATTTACGGCAAGCCCGAGCGGGCGCTGGAGAGGGTTGCACTGCGAGATGGCGGTTCCATGTGGCAGGCGCACGCGCTGGAGGAACTGACCACTCTGACCACACTGCAAGCGGGTGAAGTGATCCCCGTGGACGCGCGCTTCAACATGCCCGCCAGTGCGAGCAACCTCAAGTGGTCGCTGCGCCTGGTGGACAGTGACGGCAGTGTGCTTGCTGCCAGCGACAGGCCAATTGTGCCTGCGGACCGCTTTGGGCTGCTGGTTCCGCCGCAAACCCCACCCGGCGCCTACGCGCTCGTCGCCGTTGCCTATGACCCAGCCACTCTTGCCCCCGTGCCAACCGACGACGGCCGCGCGCAGGTGGATTTGACCGAAATTACCGTACGCCGTTAGCAAAACATCTCGACGCAGAGGCGCAGAGCCGCAAAGAAACGCAAAGGACTGCAAGAACCAGCTTATGTAGTTGCTTGTCCTTTGCGTTCCTCTGCGCCTCTACGCCTCTGCATCGAGATGTGGCTGTTCTGCCCGCATCTTCAGTTGCGGATGCGCGCCACAATCTGGGGCAGCTTCTCCAGCACGTACGCGACATCGGCCGGGGTTGTGCCGCGGCCCAGGCTCAGGCGCAGCCCCGAAGCAGCCGCGCGCGCCGGCACGCCAATCGCTTCGAGCACATGGCTGGGGCGCTGCGCCGCGCTGGTGCAGGCGCTGCCGCTGCTGGCCGCCACGCCCGCCATGTCCAGCGCAATCAGCACCCCCTCCGCCTCAACGCCCTCAATCAGAAAGCTGGCGTGGTTATCCAGCCGCTGCGCGGCTGCGCCGGTGAGGCGCGCGCCCTCAATGCCCTCGAGGATACCGCCGATGAGTTGGTCGCGCAGGGTGCGTTGGCGCGCCATCTCTTGCTCGCGTTCCGCTTCGGCCAGCGCCAGCGCCGCAGCCATGCCCACAATCAGCGGCACATTTTCGGTGCCGGCGCGCCGGCCGCCCTCGTGGCCGCCCCCCGTTTGCACGGGCAGGAAGGGCGTGCCGTTGCGCAGGTAGAGGAAGCCCACGCCCTTGGGGCCATAGAACTTGTGCGCGCCCGCGCTCAGAGCGTCCACGCCCAGCGTCTCTACATCCAGTGCGAGCTTGCCCCCCGCCTGCACGGCATCCGTATGCAGCGGCACGCCTGCGCTGCGGCAGCGCGCCCCAATCGCCGCCAGCGGCATGATTGTGCCGATTTCGTTGTTGGCCAGCATGATACTCACAAGGGCCACATCGCCGCCGGCCAGCGCGGCATCGAGATCGTCCAACGCAATCAGCCCGTCGCCATCAACCGGCAGCACAGTCAGTGCGAAGCCGCTATGGTCGCGCAGAGACTCTGCTGTGGTGAGCACGGCGTGGTGCTCCACGGCGCTGGTGATGATACGCTGCGCGCCTGTGCGTTCGCGGCGCGCCAACGCAATGCCGCGCAGGGCAGCGTTGTCGCTCTCGCTGCCGCAGCCCGTAAAGATGATCTCGCTCGGGCGCGCGCCCACAGTGGCGGCAATGGTGCGCCGCGCCTGCGTCAGCGCCGCGTTGGCCTGCCGCCCCACCGTATGGATACTTGAGGGGTTGCCGTACACCTCGCCAAAGTAAGGCAGCATGGCCTCAACCGCCTCGGCACGCACGGGGGTTGTGGCGGCATGGTCCATGTAGATTGTGCGCTGTTTCGTGTCCATCGTTCCCTTCCTCCTGCGCGCGATTGTACCACGCCGGCACAAGCGCATGTCGTAGAACGCTCATCCTGTAGACAAGGTAGAAAAGGCGGGAACACAGATCAAGGCGGAA
>DIAV01000140.1:6727-8438 GCA_002415895.1 Anaerolineales bacterium UBA5069
CATCGCTGCGCTGCAACCCACCCTGTCGCAAGGCCCCGCACAACTGGCGGATGCGCTCGCGACGATTGAGGACTTCACCGTACGCATGTACCGCGCCGGCATGTATGCCAGCATTGAGCAGAGCGTGGACACAAACAACCAGGATGCGGCCGGTCGCCTGGGCAGTGCACGCGGCCTCGAGGGGCAGGTGCGCGGCGCAATCGCATTTGTCGAGCCGACACTGCTTGGTATTGGCCTGGAAACACTGCGCCGCTGGGCCGATGAAGAGCCGCGCCTCGCCCACTATCGCCACGAGTTTGACCGCCTGGCGCTTATGGCCCCGCACATTCGCTCTGCCGAGGTTGAGGAAGTGCTGGGTATTGTGGGCGACCCCTTCGGCACCGCCAATGCCACGCACAGCATTCTCACCAACTCCGAAATGGAGTTCAAGCCCGCCGTGAGCAGCACGGGCGAACAGTTTGAGGTGGCGCAGGGCACTGTGGGCGCACTCACCACAGACCCCGACCGCGAGCTGCGGCGCACGGCATGGGAGTCCTACGCCGACGCGCACCTGGCCATGAAGAACACACAGGCCAACTGTATTATCACAGGCGTCAAGCAAGTGGTCTTCAAGGCGCGCGCGCGCAACTACAACTCGGCGCTTGAGGCAGCCGTGGGCGGCAACACCATCCCGCCTGAAGTCATCCACAACCTGATCGACACCTTCAAGCAGAATCTGCCCACCTGGCACCGCTACTGGAAGATTCGCGCCAAGGCCATGGGGTTGGATAAGCTCCACGAGTATGACGTGAAGGCTCCGCTTACGGCTGCCAAACCCTTTGTTTCCTACCAGCAGGCCGTGGATTGGATTTGTGAGGGCATGGCCCCGCTGGGCGAGGAATATGTTGCAACGCTGCGCAAGGGCTGCCTTGAGGATCGCTGGGTGGACATTTATCCCAACAAGGGCAAGGGCGCCGGCGCCTACTCGGCGGGCGCACCGGGCACCTCGCCTTACATCTTCATGAGCTACAACGACGACCTCTTCAGCATGAGCACGCTGGCGCACGAACTGGGCCATTCGCTCCACTCGTACAACACGTGGCAGAATCAGCCGCTGGTTTATTCTGACTATACGATCTTCGTGGCGGAGGTCGCCTCGAACTTCAATCAGGCCATGGTGCGCGACTACCTCTTCCGCACGCAGACCGACCGCGACTTCCAAATTGCGGTGATTGAAGAAGCGATGTCCAACTTCCACCGCTACTTCTTCATCATGCCCACGCTGGCGCGCTTTGAGGTGGAGGTGCACCAGCGCGTAGAACGCAACGAGCCGGTGACAGCCGACATTCTCATCAACCTAATGGCAGACCTCTTCACCGAGGCCTACGGCGATGGCGTGGTGGTGGACCGCAACCGCACGGGCATCACCTGGGCCGAGTTCTCCACACACCTGTACATGAACTTTTACGTTTATCAGTACGCCACGGGCATCTCGGGCGCGCACGCGCTGGCAGGCAAGATTCTTGCCGGCGAAGAGGGCGCGGCCGAACGCTACCTTGAGTTCCTGCGCGCCGGTTCGTCGCTCTTTCCGCTGGATGTGCTCAAGCGCGCCGGTGTGGATTTGACAACGCCCGCGCCGGTGGAGGAGACCTTCGCCGTCCTCGCCTCCCTCGTCGATCGGCTGGAGAGCCTCGTCGCGTAACTACGACGCAGCTGTCTCTTATACACATCT
>DIAV01000105.1:0-206 GCA_002415895.1 Anaerolineales bacterium UBA5069
ATGGATGCTCGAGTTCGCACCTGCCTGCATATTGGTGATGAGGAATGCGCCCACCTCGAGGCCATTGAGGCGGGCATGGCCATTACAGCGGATGTGAGCCGCGCCGACGTGCTCCTCTGCACGCTGCTGCCCAACGGGGAAATTCTCATCGCCGCGCACGGCCTGCCCGAGTCGATCTCGTCCCTCTATCGCGCCAGCGCCGAGGG
>DIAV01000105.1:369-3030 GCA_002415895.1 Anaerolineales bacterium UBA5069
GCACGAGCGGCAGCGGCGGCGCGACCGGCACTTTCAACTGGCCACACGCAACATTATTGAGATGTGTGCACGCGGTGAGCTTGCCAGCGCCGCGCGCCTCACCCGCTTTGGCCTCTACGACGGCGTCTACCTCGTCGATCGCAGGCGTTCCGTCATCTACATGAGCGGCATTGCGGCCAACATGTACCGCGCCGCCGGTTTGCCCGCAACCCTGCACGAGCAGCCCCTGGCCGAACTTGAAGTGCTCGATAACGAGCTTGTCAGCTTCGCCTTTGAGCATGAAGAGTGCATTGAGCGGCGCAGCGAAGAGGCCGACGGCCGCACCTGGGTGCGCCGCGTGATTCCGCTGCGCATGCCCAGCGCCGTCTGGCAGAGCCGCTGGTTCCGCCAGCCCGTAGGCCAGTTGCTGGGACGCGAGGTCGAGCGCAATGTGGATCAGGTGCTGGTCCTTCTGCACAACGCCACCGAGGCCGTCGCCAAACAGCGCGAACTCAACGTCAAATCCGCGCTAATTCAGGAACTGCACCACCGCGTCAAGAACAATTTACAGAACATTGCCGCCATTCTGCGCATGCAGGCGCGCCGCTCCACAAGTGATGACGCGCGCACCCAGCTCACCGAAGCCGTGAACCGAGTGCTCAGCATGTCCGTGATTCATGAGTATCTGAGCCAGTCGGACAGCCGCTCCATCAACGTGCGCGATGTCTGCACACGCATCGCCGGCCAGGTGCGTGAGGTTGCGCTCAGCCCGGAGCAGGAGATTGAAATCCGTGTGCAGGGCCCCAATGTGCGCCTGCCTGCCAGCCAGGCCACCCCCACAGCACTTGTTATCAACGAATTGTTGCTTAATGCACTTGAACACGGGATGAAAGACAGGACACAAGGTATAATATCCGTTACACTGACAGACTTGGGTGATGCCGTCCAGTTGCAGGTCAGTGATGATGGGGATGGCCTGCCGCCTGATTTTGAACCACAGGCAGGCACAAGCCTGGGTTTGCAGATTGTGCACACACTGGTGACTGATGATCTTAAGGGCAGTCTCCGCTTTGAGAGTGGCGCGCATCTCCCCAGGAATGGTGCAGACGGCGCCGGCGCGTTGCCGGGCGCACGCGCCACGGTGATCTTTCCCAAACGGCCGGTGCACGCCGATTAGCGGCGCGACCGGCCCGCGGCAGAAGCACCCGTTTTATCGCATAGCATTTCAATCGTGGTCGTAGAGGGTAGGAGAACGCCGTGGAACGCACACGTGTCATCATCGCCGATGACGAATCACTCATCCGTATGGACTTGCGCGAGATGTTGACCAATCTCGGCTACCTCGTTGTGGGCGAAGCCGGTGATGGCCGCAGCGCCGTCAACCTCGCGCGCGAAGTGCGCCCGGACATTGTCATCATGGACGTTAAGATGCCCGACATGGATGGCATTGAGGCGGCGCGCCTGCTCACCGAGGAGCGCATTGCCCCCGTCCTCCTGCTCAGCGCCTACAGCCAGCAGGAGCTTGTGCAGCGCGCGCGCCAGGCCGGTGTCGCGGGATACCTCGTCAAGCCCTTCCGCGAGAGTGACCTGACGCCCGCCATCGAGGTTGTGCTCGCGCGCTTCAGCGAGTTCCGCGCCCTCGAGCGCGAAGTCGCCAGCCTGGGTGACGCCCTCGAAACGCGCAAGCTCGTCGACCGCGCCAAGGGCATCCTCATGGACACGCAGGGGCTGAATGAAAATGATGCCTTCCGCCGTATCCAGAAGATGTCCATGAACAACCGCAAATCCATGCGCTCTGTGGCTGAAGCCATTATTCTTGCCCATCAGGTAAGCGAACAGTAACCGGCGCACCCCGTGCCGCCGCGGCGGCTAGTCGATCAGGCCAAAGCTTGTGAAGTTATCCATTATCATGCCCGTTTACAATGAACGGGCGACGATTGAAGAAATTGTCAGGCGCGTGCGTGCTGTGGACCTGACGGTTCACGTCAACGGCAATAACCCCGCTTTTGGTGACACCGTGGTGCTGGAGCGAGAGATCGTCATCGTTGATGATGGCTCTACAGATGGCACGCGCGACATCCTTAACACGTGGCGCGCCGAAAACCCCACGGACATGCACATCGTTTTTCATACGCAGAATGGCGGCAAGGGCGCCGCCCTGCGCACTGGCTTCCAGGAAGCCTCGGGCGACATCTACGTGATCCAGGATGCCGACCTGGAGTATGACCCGCGCGACTACGTCAAGCTGCTGGCGCCGTTGCTGGAAGGGCGCGCGCCGGTCATCTACGGCAGCCGCTTCATGGGCGGGCCGCGCGCCGCCATGAGCCTGGGGCACACCGCCGGCAACAAGATGCTTACCATTTGCACCAATCTGCTCTACGGCACATCGCTCAGCGACATGGAAACCTGTTACAAGTGCTTCCGTCGCGATGTTATTGCCACCATGCCGCTGCGCAGCCGCCGCTTTGAAATTGAGCCTGAACTCACTGCCAAAATCCTCAAGCGGGGCTACACCATTTATGAGGTGCCCATTAGCTACAATGGCCGCGCCTTCCACGAAGGCAAAAAGATCACCTGGCGCGATGGCTTCTCGGCCATTCGCACGCTCGTCAAGTACCGCTTTGTCGATTAACCGCACGTAATCCAGCAAACAACCTTGACGCAAAGCCGCAAAGACGCAGA
>DIAV01000105.1:3089-5453 GCA_002415895.1 Anaerolineales bacterium UBA5069
TCTGCGTCTTTGCGGCTTTGCGTCGTCGTAATGCATTGTTCTTGCAGTGAACGCGCGCAGAGGTGCACTGCTGATTATCCTGGCCACGCTCGCCGCGTTTGCGCTGCGGCTGGTGCTGCTGCACGCTCACCCCCTGCGCGAGGATGAAGCCATCTACAGCATGTGGGCGCGTGCCGTCGCGCACGATCCCTGGTTTCTGCACACCTGGCCCGACAAGCCGCCCCTCTTCCTGTGGATGCAGGCCGCTGCGCTGGCGCTCTTTGGCGCCACGGACGCTGGCGCGCGCCTGTTAAGCGTTTTTGCGGCTACGGCAACTGTTCCGCTGGCGGCGGCGGCGGCGCGCCGGCTGTGGCCGCGGGAGCGCACACGCGCGGCTGTGGCCGCGGCGTGGCTGCTGGCGCTCAACCCCTACGCCATCTCCTTTGCACCCACCGCCTACACAGACACGCTGCTGCTCTTTTGGGGCACGCTGGCGCTGGCGCTGGGGCTGCGCGGGCGCTGGCTGGGCGCGGGCCTTGCGCTGGGCGCAGCCATTATGACCAAGCAGCAGGGCTTGCTCTATGTGCCGCTGCTGGGTGCGCTGGCCCTTGCGTGCGCCGGACAAGTTACGCGCACACGTGCGCTGGGGCGGCTGGCGCTGGGCGCGGCCATCGTCCTGCTGCCCATCCTCGCGTGGGATGCGGTGCGCTGGGCCAGCGCCCCCTCGCCATGGGCGCTGGGTGTGCAGAACTATGGCGCGCTGCGCCTTGCGCCGCTGGACGCATGGCTTGCGCGCGCGCGGGGCTGGGGCAATCTGCTGCGCTACCTGGGGGGCAACTGGGCCGGTTGGCTTGCGCTGCTGGGGCTGGCGCTGGCCGGCGCGCTGGCCGCCATGGGCCCGCGCGCTGATCCCGACACCCCCTATCACCGCGGCGCGTGGGTGCTGGCGCTGTGGGCGCTGGGTTTCCTGCTGCTGCACATGATTACCACTGTGCAGATTTGGGATCGCTATCTGCTGCCGCTGGGGCCTGTGATTGCGCTGCTGGTGGGTGGGTGGGCTGCCATGGCGAGCCGGTCTCAGCGCGCCGGGGCCGGCGCTGTTGGCGCGCTGGCGGCGGTTGCGCTGCTGGCATGGCCGGCGGCAATCGCGGCGCGCGGCGGCTTTCCCATCGGCGGCGACCACGGCGCTTACGACGGTCTCAACGAGGCGCTGGCGTGGGTGGCCGCACAGGGGCCGCAAAAGCAGGTGCTCTACCACAATGCGCTGGGTTGGAATGCGCAGTACACACTGTATGACGCCGTGCAGGCGGGCCAAATTGAATTGCGCTGGTTTGCCTCATCCGCCGCGCTGGCCGACAATGCGGCCAAGAGTGCGTGGCTGCCGCGCACGCTGATTGAGCCAAACTGGGCGCCTTCGCCCTATCTCGCGAGCGATCTGGCGCAGCGGGGGCTGGCATTGGCAGCGCAATTGCGCGTGGGCAATATGCGCGTCTACACAATTGTCGAAAGCGATCACGCACAGGCCGCATGCACGTGGTGCGTCAATCGCGCTGCACCCATGCCGCCATGGCCGCTGGTCTTCCCGTTTGATGCAAGCCGCGCCACACCCGCACCATGAGCAAACATACTGCGCGCCGCACCCATTTGTTGATTGCCCTGCTCCTGGCGGGCTTTGTGCTCGCGCTCTTTGCGCGCCTGCTCTTCACCAATCGCGTGCTGGCCACGGGCGATATCCTGCTCTATTTCTACCCCTATCGCGCATATGCAGCGAGCGTCCTGCGCAGCGGGCACATCCCCTTTTGGAATCCCTACATCTTTACAGGCGCGCCCTTTTTGGCCAACCCGCAGGCGGCTGTGCTCTACCCGCTGCACTGGCCGCTGCTTTGGCTGGATGTGACCAAACAGATTGCGTGGAGCGCTGCCCTGCACGCATGGCTGCTGGCCTTTGGCGGCTACCTGCTCATGCGGCGGCTGGGTGCGGGCGCACTTGCAGGGCTTGTCGCGGGCATTGTGCTCGCGGGGAGCGGTTTCTACGGCGGGCTGATTGGTCACATCAACCAGATGAATGGCGCAGCATGGCTGCCGTGGGCGCTGCTGCTGGTGACACCCCCAGCGCAAGGAGAACCGCGCCATCGGGGCCGCCTGCTCATTGACGGCGGCTTGCTGGGCCTTGTGGTTGCGCTCATGCTGCTGGCAGGCCATACGCAAACAGCCTACATCAATCTCTTTGGCGTGGGCGTGTGGGTGCTGCTGCTCGCGCTGGAGCCTGTTTGGGCCGCGCGGCACACAATGCGGCGCGCAGGGCTGCGCGCCGCGCTGGGGCGCGTGCATCTCGAACCGCTGGCCGTCTACGTGCTGGGCGTGCTGCTGGGCGCGCTGCTCTAC
>DIAV01000220.1:0-1260 GCA_002415895.1 Anaerolineales bacterium UBA5069
CCTACGACCTCACGGATGTGAACCGTGCGCTCTAACCAGCTGAGCTACTCACCCTGATGTTGATAGACGCCGCACCCAAAGCCAGTGCCTTGCATCTTTGGCGCTGCGTGCCATTTAGTATACCATGCCCTTTGCTGCACGCAAAACCTTCGCGCAGCCTTTCCCAAGCAAAGTCCACATGATAGCCCGCACCAGCCGCACACTCACCCGCATCTTCTTCACCACCGTCCTCGTCGCCGGCCTCCTGGGCGGCTGGATTGCATCTGCGCGCTGGACGGTAGACATCGACAGTCTCCTCACTTCCTCGGCCCTCGAACAGACCGATTGGGTGGATGGCGTCTCCCTTGTTGCCGAGGAAGTACTCCAATTCTTCCTCGGCTGGACCAACAGCACTCCTTGATGCGTATCAAAACGCAGGTCAGGCGCATGCGCCTGACCTGCGTTTTTACGCGCCCTGCGCACCAGCGCTGCGCTGCTCTAGCGATTGGGATTGTGCACGCACGCCGTGCCGTTCAACTCCTCCTGAAAGTAGATGCAGAGCACAATGTAGGCAGGCCGCCAGTACTTCTGGTCAATGGGGCTGGGCTCCATAATCGCCCACCAATACTGCTCCTCATCCTGCGGATTGCCATCGTTGAGCCAATCCAGGTTCGGCATGGTAATCAGGCTCATCAGGCCAATCCACGGTTGCCAGTTGGCAGCGGCAAACTGATAGGCGCGCTTCAGATATTCAGCCTGTACATACTCATCAATCCCCGCATCCGCGCCGTGCCATTTGTAATCCGCATTCACCCTGTCAAAGGTCCAGCCAAATTCCAGCAGCACAACCTGCTTGGCGGTGTCGCCATACTTCACCATAATGGCGCGAATATCTTCTACATGCCGGAAAGCAAAGAAGCGGTAGCCGCCATACTTCTCCTTGTTGGCCGCTGCCTCAGCCGGATCCAGTTCCGGCGGCGCAGCAAAACCCGCACCGTGCACCCCCAGCGCGTCAAAATAGCCATTGCTGGAGCCACCCATAGCCTGATACATCTGGTCATAGAAGATATCATCCGGCATGGCCACATTGCTGTTGTCACCCGTTGGCGCCATGCCTGCGTTGATCACAATTGAGTTGGGATGCACAGCCTTGATTGCAGCATAAGCCTTGCCCAGGAACGCCGCATACTCGGCCGGATTCGGGCGATTGCCGCCCCACTCACGCGCCAGATTCGGCTCATTCCAGATCTGAAAGGCCTGAATACAGCCCACGGCCTGCGG
>DIAV01000220.1:1512-14343 GCA_002415895.1 Anaerolineales bacterium UBA5069
TCCGGGTCGCTGCTGAGGCGCGCCATCAGCTTCAGCCCCTTCTGATTCACATGCGTCACCACGCGATCGGCCACTGTCCAATCATAGACGCCGCTGCCCGCGCCTTCAATCGTCTCCCAGGCAAAGCTTTGCTTCACCCAGTTGAAGCCCGCATCGCGCAACAGGTCCAGGTCGCGGTCAGCAATCTCAGCCCTCCACCACAGAAATGCCTGCGCGCCCCGATCGGGCGAAAGCATTGTGGCCGGCAGGAAGCCGACAACGGGCGCAGGTGTTGCCGCACCTGCCGGGGCAGGTGCGGGAGTGGGCGCAGCCACAACAGGATCCACAATCGTCAGAAACTCAGTGGCAGCCCAGCCCAGCGCTTCGCCATTGAGCGCCAGCTTCGTCCACGTGCTGTCGGAGTTCTTTCCTAACACGTCAAAGGTCTCGCCTCGGTTGGCCGTGCGCGCAATTTCGGCGGCCGCGTCATGGTCGCGCCGAATGTTGAGCAGATCGGTGTTCACAGTGGCAACGCTCAGCGCCTCCGGCGTAGGCTCAGCAGCGACGCCTTCTGCGGGCGCGGCAGGTGCAACCACAACCGGCGCCACAGGCTGGGCCGCCTGTGTCTGCTGCGCGGCTTGCGCGTTCGAATCCAAAGGTGGTGGAATCGGCGTCTGCACAACAGCCGGTTGCCCGCCAGGTGTCTTCGTGGGGGTCGGCGTCGCCTCGCTGCGGCGCGAGCCACAGCCGGCCAGCAGCAACAGCGCCACCAAACTGCCAAGTAACACCACGCTCCATCGCGTTCGCATAAGCACGTCCTTGCACATAATTGGTTAATCAAAACGATTTGCAGCAATCGCCCCTGCACCAGCATCCCACAGCAGCCGCCGCCGCAGCTTGCCGGTTACTGGCGAATCTGGGCCTTCAGCGCGTCATACGCGGGGCGGCCTACAATGGAAAAGGTGCGCATCTCGCCAAAGTCATAGTTCAGATTCCACAAAAATGCCACACCCACATAGCCCGTACCGCCCATAATGCGAAACGCTTCCGTAATCCAGTCTGCCTGCTGCTGCTCGCTAATGCGCGCCTGGTATTCGTAACCCGGATCAGGCGAGAGCGACGAACCCCAGCCAAACTCCGTGGGCCACAACTTCTTGGCCCCGTCGCCATATTGCGCCATCACCGCGTGCGATTCCTCAAGCGTGCTCAGAAAGTAGAACGAACGGTGATTGGCATGCGAGAGCGCCGTATACGCGCCCGATTCCCAATCGCGCATGCGCACGCTGGGCGGATTGGCAAAGCCACTGGGGTGGATGCCGACAGCGTCGCTGTAGCGGGCCAACCCGTTCTCGTACATGCCGCGCAAATAATCAATGTCGTCAAAGGCAACATCGCTGTAGCCGGCAGGCGTCGTCGCACCGCTAATGACCACCATACTCGGGCACGCGGCCTTGATCGACGCATAGGCGCGCTTGAGCAGATCCATATAGAGCGCAGGGTTCAGGTCGAACCCTTCCCACTCGCGGCGCAGATTCTGCTCGTTCCACACCTCAATCGCCTTGAGTGACTGGCCGCAGTAGCGACCAGCCATTGCACCCACAAAATTGGCGTAGGTCTGGAAGTCTTCGGGTGGGCCATTGGTCCCCCCCTTGGTCGGGCGCGTCCAGGCCGGCGACGTCACCACACTGAAGGCCACGTTAACGGCCGCCCCATTCATCTGGTTCACAATGGCGTCCATCTCCTGCCAGTTCACTGCCCCGGGCGCTGTCTCCACATATTCCCAGCGCACTTGCTGCTTAACCCACGTCGCGCCCAGGTCATTGAGCAAACCCGCTACACCCGCCTTGTCACCCTGCCACATGTTGGCCGTGAGGCCATAGGCGAAATTGCCGCCGCCCAAAGGCAGCGGCGCAGATGCCACAGCCGCGCCCACAGCAGGCGCGCTCGCAGACGCAGCCACTGCCTCAACCTCCGCGACAGGCGGCGCAGGGATATCGGCGTCGGCCAATGTGGCAATACGTTCAACCGGGCCGGCAGTCGTCACCAGCGCAGCGGCAACCCAGCCCGCCTGGCCCGTGGGCAGATCCACGCGATACCAATCGCCGCCCGCCGTCACGCCCGTAATCGGCAGCGCCGTCCCCTGTGTGACGCCGCTCATGCGCGCATAATTGATGCCCGGCCCGCCGCGCACATTCATGGCTGCCGGCACTACGTAGGCAGTCGGTTCATCCAGCGTCACAGGTGCGGCAGCAGATGCGCTCGTAACAGCCACAGCGGCAGGCGCACCGGCAGCGGGACTCGCAATTGTTGCTGTACTTGCGCTCGTGCCTGTTGTTGCAGCCAGAGTCGCCGCAGGCGCTGTCACACGCGTAGACTCATTCGCCCTGGGCGTGGGCGTAGGCAACGCCACAGCAGATGTTGCGGCCGGCGTAGCCGCGCTGCGCGCGACACCGGCCAGCCCCCCCATGCCAGGCAACGCAGGCAAAGCAGGTGCGGCGCTATCCACTTCAATGAATGAGGCGGCCACCCAGCCCTCCACGCCCAAATCCGCAGCCGCCACGCGCAGCCAATCGCCGGCGGCGCTGCGCTCAAGAATGCTGACAACGCCCCCTGCGGGCAGCTTGCCCACAACCGCAAAGGTTGCACTCGGACCGCCGCGCACATTCAACCGGCCACTCGTGAGGATCACCGTGCCACGGCTCTCCTGGGCGTGAGCGGGGCGCAGAGGTAGTGCGACGGCAACAACCAAAATCAGCAGAGAGGCAAGCGCGGAAAGCAAAGCGGCGCGCAGCTTGTTGTGGGGAGCAGCGATCAGGGACATGGTTCCGTATTCCAGATCAAAAGTTGCAGGTTATAGATTATAGGCTAGAGCCTTTAGTTTTCAGGCTAAAGATCTCAGGAAAAGGTGATGGGGAGTTTGGGGTGGGAAGCGCACTGCACAACGGGCAGTGTAGATGGCGCACAGCGTCGCGCTACGCCGCGCCGAAAAGAAAAGACGGGAGAGACGCGATACCGCCGCGTCTCTCCCGTTGCTCATCGGCTATCGCCTATTTGGGCATTGCTGCGAGCGCATTGTAGGCGGGCAGCGGCTCCCAGCCGGGGCCAACAATGCCCCACTGCGCTTTTTCCGTGCCGTTGGCCACCACGCGGAAGTTCAGGTTCCACAGAATGGCCGGGCCAACCCAGCCCCACGACTTCATCATCTGGTAGGCTTCCACCGTCCACGTCGCCTGCTCGTTCATGTCGTTGTCGTCGGCGTAGCGGTAGTTCGGGTTTTGCGCGCCGCCTGCCGCCCAGCCGAATTCGGTGGGCACAATCGACTTGCTGCCTGCGCCGTAGACATTCATGATGTTGCGGTAGCCTTCCATTGTGCTGCGGAAGGACCACGAGTGGTGCGGCGAATCACAGGCGCCATTGAAGGAGTTGCCGGTCTTCTGAATCGCCTCGCAAGCACCTTCCCACGTCACCGACGGCGGCACGTTGTAGCCACTGGGATGGGCGCCCATAGCGTCCATATAGTTGGCCGCACCCGCCTTGAACATCTCTTCGGCATAAGTGAAGTCATCCATAGCCAAACCGCCATTATTGCCGGCAGGTGTGAGCGCACCGCTGATCACCCACATGGACGGGCAGGCGTTCTTGATGGCGTTGTAGCCGGCGGCAAGCAGGTTGACATACTCGCCAGGGTTGAGCGGCTTGTTGCCCCATTCATAGTGGAGATTCTCTTCGTTCCACACCTCAATGGCCTTGAGCGGGCCGCCGCAATACTTGGCGGCCAACGCGCCCACAAATGCACCGTAGGTATTGGGATCCGCAGGCGGGCCGCCAACGCTCAAATCGGCGCCACCTTCGCGCGCCCACGGCGGCGCGTTCATCACGCTGAAGAGCAAATTCACACCGCTCGCGGCGGCAGCGTTTACAATGGGGTCAATTGCACCAAAATCAATGGCGCCCTGGGTATCCTCAAAGCGCTTCCACTCCACCTGCTGCTTGACCCAATTGAAGCCCATGCCCTTGGTCGATCCCATCACCTGCTGGATCATGGCGTCGCTGGTGTCCACCATATGCGCCTGTACGCCATAGCCAAAGGGCAGCGCGCCGGCAGGGGCCGCCGCGGCGGCAATCGGCGGTGCGGCGACAGCAGCAGGAGCGGCCTCTGCAGCGGGAGCCGCGGCTTCAGCGGGAGCGGGAGCAGAAGCAACCGCGGCTACAGCCACAGCCGCCGCCTCAGGAATGTCCGTGGCAACGGCCACCTTGTCGAGCGCGCCTGCGCCGGTGACAAGCTGGCTGATGACCCAGCCCCGCTTGTCGCTGCCCAGGTCAATCTGCCACCAGTCACCGGCATCATTCTTGCCGGTAATGCGGTAGTTGGCGGCGGGGTTCAATTGACCCAGCACGGGATAAAGCGTGCTGGGTCCTTCGCGCACGTTCACAACCTGGCTTGTGCTCACGCTTGCATCGGTCACGGCTGCGGCCACAGCGTCAGGCTGTGCCGCTGCCGCAATGGCTGCGCCGCCCACCTTGCTCGAGACAGAGATCGGCAGCACGGCGCCGGTTGCCGTGCGCAATGTCGCATCCACACGCACATCACCTGCGGCGCGCACGGGCAGCGAAATCGAGGCATTCTCCAGCGGGGCGGACTGCTCGGCGAGCAGGCTGCCATCTGCACTGAAGACCGAGTAGGCCACGCTCAGCGCCGCTTTGCTTTCGGGCAGCACGGCATCCTGTTGAAACTTGAGCAGTGTGTCCCACATGGCCGGGTCAATGTCACCGGTGGGGCTGGCCTGAATGGTGACGTTGCGCACATTGTACTTTTGCAGCAGACTCAGTTTGTTGGCTAGGCTGCCTGCATCTTCGATATAGACCGTGCGCTCCAGCCCCTGGTCGTCCACATAGCTGTAGCGATACATGCCCACGGTGTCATCCCAGGTGACGGCTTCCATGAGGCGCGGGCTGGCAAGCGAGAGGTCGATCTGCTCGCCATTGGCCGTGGCCTGCACCTGCGCAAGCAAGGGTTTGAGCGCCTCCTGATAGCCCTTGAGCAGCAGATAGTTGCCGCTGCGCTCAACCGATTGGGCGGGGAGTTCAATCTGCAACCGGGTGGGGTCCACCTCGCCAGTGGCGTACTTGAGCAGCGCGTCCATCTCACCGCCCGCCTGATAGGCGCGCGGGTCAACCGGTGCGGGCACAATCAGCGTATCCACCATGCTACCCAGGGCGCGCCAGTCATAACCCAGTGTGTCCCACTGTTCAGCCGAAATCTGGATCGGCGCTTCCACGCGCACGCCCAGCGTTTTGCCATTGGTGTGCAGTTCGTCAGCAAGGCGGCTGATGAGGTGCGCAAAGTCGGCGCGTGCGCTTGGCTTGGCATCCACACCGCGATAGTCCACGATGATGCCTGGGTAGCCATTCTCCACAGTGGTGCCCACAACCGAGGCGATTTGATTGTCCTGCTGGCCGGGGTCGAGCAGCAGATTGTTGATAAGATCTGTGCGCACCACCTGGCCATCCCAGTTGCGGATGACGGGAATGGTGGTGCCGCTGGTGTTGGCAGGGGCCACACCGTCGAGCGCGCCATCGCCACGCAGTTGCAGGCCGCTCTTGGCTTCATAGTTGACAACTGCGCCCTGCGGCTTGTCGGGCAATGCGCCCAGGTCAATTGTGGCGGAGGGGACGCCGCCCGTATTCTGCATCACCATGAAGTTGGGCGGTACAGCCGTAAGCGACGACTCGAGCGCGTCCTCGTTGGGGTTGCCTGTGGTGATTACCGTGCTGGGCACGTGGCTCCAGCGCAAACCATCCCAACTGTAGAGGCCAAGCGTTTCATACGCGCCGCTGTCCGTGGGGATGGGCACATGGATGGCCGTGATCGCAGGTTGCGTTCCCGAGGTGTTGATCTCGTAGAGCGGGCTCTTGGGTACGAGGTTGGTAGGCAGCGCCTCGACGGCATTGTAGAGATCAGTGCCGGCATTGCCCGCCAGGAAGTCGGCACGCGGGACGCTCGTCACCTCGGCAGAAAAGGCGCTCTCGACACCCTCATCGGGAAAACTGACCATCGTCCCGTCAGGATCGCTGACTGCGCCGCCGCTGGCGGGAATGCGCGTCATCGTAAAATCCTGCAGGCGGTCCAGCAAGCGGACAGGGGGCAGGAAGAGCGCGGCCACCAGGAGGCCTGGGATCACCAGAAAGGTGATCAGCCAGGCTGCGGGGCCCTCCACCAGCCGGGAAAGGCCGCCCGACGAAGTTGACCGTCGATCCAGTCGGGAATTCTGCATACAGGGTACGACTCCTTCGTCAAGAACAAAAGCGCGTCAAGAAAATGCCGCGACATAGCAAACCAGGTACAAGCCTACGCTACCGCCCCACACTGCGGTTGTAATATCGCAGGGATTCTGAACGGCGCATAAGCAAGCCCTTAAGAACCCATGAATGTGCCGCGCAAAACGGCGCCTGCGGGGTGCAGGCACGTCACATCATAGCATGGCGCTGAAGTGAGCCAAAATCGCCCTCGTGTAGCGACAACCAAGTTGACGCCAAAGCAGGTCCATTGCGCAGCGCAATCGCGCGCAAGTCCGCCTGATTATCCCTCACAAAGCCCCACCCAAGCCGGACCACTCGCGGGCGCGCGCCCAATGGCGCGGCGTAAGCGATACGGGTATATGAACAACAGCAACAGTTCAACGCAAAGTCGCAAAGGTGCGCAAAGCAACGCATAGGAGAAGCTACGATCTTTCTGTGCTATTGCTTTCCTTTGCGTTTCTCTGTTTCCTTTGAGCCTTTGCGCTGAATTGTTGCTGTTGTTCTCAGTCTAGAAGCCCTGCAGCTTGCTCAGGTCGGCAACGGCAGCGGGCAGGGCGGCCACCTGCTGCACCAATGCGAGGCGCGCCGCACGCAGTGTTGGCTCCTCGGCATTCACAAGCACCTTCTCGAAGTAGGCGTTGATGGGTCCCTGCAGGGCACGCAGTTGATCACTGAGGATGGCAGCGGGCTCGTCCACGGCGGCCAGCGCCCGGACTGCCTGTGCGGCGGCCTCGTGCAGCGCGTGCTCCACGGGCTCAGCGTAGGCCGCTGCGTTGAGGGGCAGCCGTTCGGGCAGCATGCGCGTAATGCGCGCCGTGCGTGCGTAGGCGGTGAAGGTGTCGCCCCAGTCGGGCTCGCGCACCATGACGGCCAGCGCATCGGCGGCGCGGCGCGCGGCTACGGGATTAGCGGCGCGCACGGCAAGCACGGCATCCACCACGTCAAAGGGGTAGCCCTGATCGGCCAGCACCCCTTGCAGGCGGCGCGCAATGAAGGTGGCTGCCTCGTCCAGACTGGCCTCGGTCACCTCAACGGGTTGCAGTGCGGCTGCCATTTGCAGCCCGGCGCGCATGTCAAACGAGGTGCCCGTTTCCAGCAGGTTGTACACAATACCCAGCGCGGCGCGGCGCAGGCCAAAGGGGTCGGCGCTGCCTGTGGGAATCGCGCCCACGGCAAAGAGCCCCACCAGGCTGTCGAGCTTGTCGGCCAGCGAGAGCGCGAGGCCGGCGGTGGTGGCGGGGTTGGCATCCCCCGCAGATTTGGGCAGATATTGCTCGCGCAGCGCCGTGGCCACTGCCACCGGCTCGCCACCGGCGCGGGCGTAGATTTCGCCCATCACGCCCTGCAGCGAAGTCATCTCGATGACCATGTTGGTCACCAGGTCGCTTTTGCTCAGTGCGGCGGCGCGCGCCACGGCCTGCATTTCCTCGGCCGTGGCGCCCAGTGCCTGCGCCACCTGCGGGGCCAGCACCTTGAGGCGCTCCACCTTGTCGAACATGGAGCCAAGCTTTTCGTGGAAGGTAAGCGTGGCGAGGCGCGGCGTAAAGCTCTCCAGCGGGCGGCCTGTGTCCTGCCGGAAGAAGTAGGCGGCGTCGGCATAGCGGGCGCGGATGACGCCCTCGTTGCCCTGGCGCACAACCTCGGGGCGCGCCAGTTCGTCGGCATTGGCCACCGTAATGAAGTTGGGCATCATCGCGCCATCCTTCTTCACGGGGTAGTAGCGCTGGTGTTTCTTCATGACGCCAATCAGCACAGGCTCCGGCACGTCGAGGTACTTCTCCTCAAAGTGGCCGAGCACGGGGAAGGGGGCCTCCACCAGGTCGGTAATCTCATCGAGCAGAGCGGGCTCATCCGGGGCAACGGCGCCAATCGTGGCCGCTGTCTGGTGAACAAGTTCGGCCACGCGCGCCTTGCGCGCGCCGCGATCCAGGATCACGCCTTGCGCGGCAACAGCCTCTTCGTAGGCATCCGCCGAAGCCACTGCAAAGGTAGTGAATTCACCTGCGGGCAGCCGCGCCGCAGCATCGCGGAAGCGGGGACCGCGACTCGTACGGCCACTGGTTGCACCCGCCCACTGCAAGGGAACCACCTGGTCGCCGTACAACGCCACAATCCAGCGCAGCGGACGGGGATAGCCAATGCCGCTGCTGTTCCAGCGCATGGTCTTGGCCCAGCGCAAGCCATCCAGCAATTTGAGCAGGAGTTCGGGCAGCACAGCCGCCGTGGGGCGACCGGCCACGCTGCGTACGGCGTAGACATAATTCTCGCGCGTCACCAGATCGGCCACATCAATCCCCTGCCCGCGCGCAAAGCCCTGCGCGGCGGGCGTGGCTGCGCCGAAAGCATCATAGGCGCGGTCCAGCGTGGGGCCGCGCTTCTCCACCACCTCGTCGGCCTGCATGGGGGCCAGCCCCTCCACGCGCGCGACGAGACGGCGCGTTGTGCCGGTCACGCGCAGGCCGGTATAGGCAAGCTTTGCCTCGGCCAGCAGCGCGGCCAGCTTCTCCTCAATCTGCGCAATCCCCGCCACCACGTCGGCGGGGGGCAATTCCTCGGAACCAAGCTCGAGCAGCAGCGTTTGCGGGGCGCTCACTGCAACAATTTGCGTTGCCGAAGTTGATGCACGAACCGCTGTGTTCTCGGCGTCGCCGTTCCGCAGCCAGGGATACTCATTGGCCGCGCGCTGCTTGACGTACAGCTCGGCCACGGCGCGTGCCTGGTTGCGCATGGCGGCAAAGAACTTGGCGCGCTCTGTTACGCCAATCGCGCCGCGTGCGTCCAGCAGGTTGAATGTGTGGCTTTGGCGCAGGATGAAATCGTGTGCCGGCACAATCAGCCCGCGCTTAATGCAGGCGTCCGCCTCAGCACGGTAGATCTCATAGAGTGTCTTCAGGCGATCCACATCGGCCAGTTCAAAGTCGTAGATGCAGTGCTCCACTTCGGCGTCAGCGTAGATTTCGCGGTAGGTGTGAACACCGTCCACCTCCACATCCCACACCTGCTCCTTGTGCTGCAAGTACATCACAATACGGTCAAGGCCATAGGTAATCTCAACACTCACGGGGTCCAGCGGCAGGCTGCCCGCCTGCTGGAAGTAGGTAAACTGGGTAATCTCCTGGCCATCCAGCCAGACTTCCCATCCCAGGCCCCACGCCCCCAGCGCGGGGGATTCCCAGTTGTCCTCCACAAAGCGCACATCGTGGCGCGTCAGGTCCAGCCCAATTGCCTCCAGGCTGCCCAGGTAGAGCTCCTGAGGGTTGCCGGGGTCCGGCTTGAGGATCACCTGATATTGGTTGTGCATCTGCATGCGATTGGGGTTCTGGGCATAGCGGCCATCGTCCGGGCGGAAAGAAGGCTCGACATAGGCCACGTTCCACGGTTCGGGGCCAAGCACGCGCAGCACCGTGGCCGGGTTCATGGTGCCCGCGCCCACCTTTTCGCTGTACGGCTGCCAGATTGTGCAGCCGTGGGCCGCCCAGTATTCGTGCAGGCGCAGGATCATCTCCTGCATGGTAAGGGCTTTGTCTGTGCTGCCCTGCGTTCTTTCAGTCATTATGATCAACTCGTTTGATACATGGCGCCCTCAACAGGCGCAGGGTTTCAGGGTGCATAAATGCGAATGACCGGGCCGCTTTCGTACCAGGCTGGATCAAATTCCTTGACCAGCGCACTGGTGGCGAATAATTGATTGTAAAAGGCGATTTCGTCTGGATAGCGCTCCGGTTCGGCAAAGATCCGATCATAGATTGCGCTGCTGGCAACCACATAATCATACCCGAGGTTGCGCAGCGCGGAGAGATCACCCGTGTCCGCGAGCGAGCGAATGGCTTCGGCGCGGAAGGAGAGATTATCGAGCGGTGCGCCGTAGCTCTCCTGCAGGAGGCGGCTCGCGGGCGGCAAGTGCGCCGCCATCCACGCGCGCGCTTCCAGGCGCGTGTTTGGGCCGGCATCGCGCACGTCCATCAGAATCGTCTTCCCCAGTGGCCACGCCAGCAGCAACAGCACGCCCACGCCAAAGTAGGCCGTTGCCAGGCGGGGGCTGCGCCGTGCAGCCCAGGTCGCGAGGCGGTCAAGAGTGACCGCGGCGGCCAGCATCAGCACCGGCAGAATCGGGATGATCCAGCGATGCCAGTGCAGGGGCGAGAGCGAGACGCCCACAAGGAAGGTTAGGGCGAAGAGCAGCAGGAGTAGCGGACGCAGCGCACGTTCAACCACAAGCAGGATAATACCCGCCCAAACGGCGATTGCCAGCGGCCACTGCACCGACTGCACCAGCCCAGTGGTTGCGTACCAGCGCAGGTTGCCAAAGAAGGAAAGCCCGTCGGCCCCCATGTGCGTGCTGCGCGCCTCGGTGCGCAGGTCAGTCACCACTTTGGCAAAGTTGGGCAGCAGCGTGGGCACCGAGAGCAAGAAAATAACAGGCACGGAGAGTAGCCCCAGGAACGCGCCTTGCCAGGCAAAGGGCTGCGCCCCCAGCGTGCGGCTGCGCAGGTAGAGCAGAAGATCGACGGCCAGCAGGGGGGCGACGAGCGCAACCATGAAGTAGCGAGCGGCAATTGCCAGGCCAATTGCCACGCCCGCAGCGAGGTGCAGCCGCCACGAAGGCGCATCCAGCAGGCGCAGGATCAGATAGAGCGCAAGCATGCCGAAGGCGGTGGCGGCGCTGTCGGTGCGCACAAGCCGTGCGTGCATCACCACCAGTGGGCCAAGTGCGAAGAACCAGCCCGCCGCCAGCCCAATGCGCCAACCACTGGCGCGCCGGCCAAAGGCGCGTTTGCCCACAAGAGCGGTGAATACAACGCCGAGCAGGCCATAGGCAACCGTGAGCAAACGGCTCAGATAGTAGTAGTGCCACGGCGTGGCCGCAAAATCGGCTGCGAGATTCGGGTCGGGGCGCAGCAACATGCCCTGCTGCGTGGCTGCGTGCCAGAGGTGCGCGCCCAGCGCGAGCGGGTAGATGAGCGTGGTGCCGGGGTTGCCATAGAAGCCGGGGTCGAGGTTGCCCGATGCGGCAATGCGCATTGCCGATTCAACGAAAATCGGCTCGTCGGTATCGGGCAGCAGGGGCAGCATGCGCATCAGCCCGGCCATCAGCACCAGAAAGGTGGCCAGCAGCAGTGTAATCAAATGAATACGGGGCGTGGGCGCCTTGGCCGGCAGAATGGTACAGCCGATGGCAGTGACATTATCCATGCGCAGCAGCCCTTACAGCGTCCGCAGCGGCGCGGGCAAAAAGGTCAGCACAAAAATGAGAATCATGACAAAGCCCAGCGCCTTGCGCCTGCCGTCCAGTTCGGTCACGTCGTCCAGCGCGGGCGGGTGAAACGGGCCAATGACGAAGAAGATGAGAATGAGCCAAATGAACCAGCCGGTGTAGCCTACAGGCGCAAGCCACGGCGCGAACTGCTGCACGACAGCCAGCCCCGCCACCGCCGACGCGGCCAGCAACGCCACCGCAATCAGGTTGAAAGTGCGCGCCTTCTCGCCAAACATGGCAAAGACGGTGTGGCCCCCATCCAGTTGGCCCACGGGCAGCAGGTTGAGCGCCGTGACGAGCAGGCCAATCCAGCCCGCCAGCAGCACCTGATTCACAACCACATCCTCACCGGCGGCGTTGGGCAGCCATTTGCCAAAGACGAGGAACTGCGCCCCCAACGTAAAAAGGCTGTTGCCAAAGTAGGTCATGCCGGGTGTGGGCGGCACAATTTCGGTGTGTGCCATGGAAAGGCCCAACATAAAGATCGGCACGGCCAGCACCAGCCCCGCCAGCGGCCCTGCAACGCCGATGTCAAAGAGCTGGCGACGATCGCGCACTGGCTCACGCAGTTGAATGAACGCGCCCAGCGTGCCAAAGCCAAGGGGCATGGGGATAAAGTAAGGCAGCGTGACGGCCACTTTGTGGAAGCGCGCCGCAAAGTAATGGCCAAATTCGTGCGCCGTGAGGATGGAGAGCAGCCCCAGTGCAAAGGGCCAGCCCTGCAGCAGAATAGCGGGGCGCAGCAGATCCCACGGTGAGGTAGCCTGAAGCGCGGCGTCGCTGTAAATAGCGCCCACAAAGAGCGTGCTGAGCACTGTAAGCAGAAAGAGCACCACGTGCGTTGCCGTACGCGACGCGGCGCGCCGCCCCAGCCCCTGGCCAATGCGCACAATCACATGCGCGGCATCGTGGCCGGCGTCTGGATCAGGGCGCAACAGCGGCGTGTAGCCGCGCTGGTTGAGCTCGCGCAGCCAGCGCGGAAAGACCTCGAAGCTGGGCCGCAACAACTGGCCGCGCAGCACCACCAGGCCATCGCGATCGGGGTCAATGGGCATCTCAACGGATTCAACATGCAGGTCGCCTGCAAAAAGGGCAGTGGCCTGCGCTTCCAGCAGGGCCGCCTCGCCGCCATGTTGATCTGCGCGATCGGCATCGTCGAAGAAGGATTCGCTGCGTTGTGGGTCAAAGGGCACCGAGACGCCCTGGGTTGATTCGCTCATAAGGCTTCATTCTAGCGCCCAGCGGCTGTGGAATCAATTGTATGCGCTGCGCGAACAGGGAATGGGTAATTGGTT
>DIAV01000124.1:0-360 GCA_002415895.1 Anaerolineales bacterium UBA5069
CACCGGCTCCTTCTGCAACAGCCACGCGAGCGCGATGTGTACGCGTGGCGCCCCGTGCTTTTCGGCAATCTGCGCCACCCGCTCCACCACCTGGCGATCGGTGTCGGCGGTCGTATCATATTTGATCTTTGCAACTTGATCGGTTTCGGAACGCAGCGTGGTTTCCGACGACCAGTCGCGCGTCAACCTGCCCGCCGCGAGCGGGCTATAGGGGATGACACCAATCTTCTGCGCACGGCAGAGCGGGAGCATCTCCCGCTCCTCTTCACGGTAGATGAGATTCAGATGATTCTGCATGGAAACAAAGCGGCTCCACCCGTGCATCTCAGCAACATGCAGCGCCTGCTGGAACTGCCACGC
>DIAV01000124.1:481-11283 GCA_002415895.1 Anaerolineales bacterium UBA5069
CTCCATCGTCTCCTCGATGGGCGTCTCGTAATCCCAGCGATGGATCTGGTAAAGGTCCACGTAATCGGTCTGCAGCCGCTTGAGGCTTTTGTCGATCTCGCTCAGGATTGCCTTGCGTGAGAGACCGGAGCCGTTCGGCCCCTCATGCATTTTGCCATGCAACTTGGTGGCAATAACGACTTCGTCGCGCTGTGCGAAGTCCTTCAGCGCGCGCCCGAGGATCTCCTCACTCACCCCAATTGAATACACGTTGGCTGTGTCGAAGAAATTGATGCCCAGTTCGAGGGCCTTCTGAATGATTGGCCGGCTGTCCTCGTTGTTGAGCACCCATTTGTGAACCCAGTTTGCTGCATCCCCAAAGCCCATGCAGCCGAGACAGATGCGCGAGACCTGCATCCCTGTGGCGCCGAGTCGAACGTATTCCATTTGTCTGCTCCTCCAAGCTGAAACCGCAGTGAGGGTTGTACGACTTGACGCAAGATCGCCAAGGCGCAAAGAACAACCACAGCAAGAAAGGCATGGGATTGCGCCATGGGGCCACCGTTGCCACTGTGTTGAGTATACCTCCTGACGGCAGACAATTGACTGCGCCGATTAACGGCTTTGCCTGCACGCAACAGCGGTGCGCTACAGCACTGTACGCAGGCATGTAATGTCCTAGATATATCCATAGATGGTTGCCGCGCAGGGTTACGCGGAGTACTGTGGAGCGTGTTGAGCGTGAAGTGCGCGCCTGCTCATCGGCATGGTGAAGAGGAATGGTCTTCGAGCGCTAATAGAGTCACTCGGTGAAACCCGCTGCAGACCTGCGGCATTGCTTTCATGGTTGTGGAAAGGAGAGATGCGCGATGGCAAAGAGAGCTTCGTTGCGCACCGAGATTCACGGGTATGCTTGCGCAGGGTTTGAGGGCGTGCGCGAGGCGTTTGCAGAGAACTTCGCGCGCCGCAATGAGTTGGGCGGCGCCTGCTGTATCTACCACCAGGGCGAAAAGGTGGTCGATCTGTGGGGAGGCATTCGCAATCAAGCAACCGGCGAGCCGTGGCAAGAGGACACTATGGTCCTCGTCTTCTCGGCCTCCAAGGGCTTGGCGGCCATGACCATGGCGCTTGCCCATTCGCGCGGCTGGCTCGACTTTGATGCGCGCGTGTGTACATACTGGCCGGAATTCGCGCAGCAGGGCAAGGAAGCAACCACGGTCAGGCAACTTCTGGCGCATCAGGCAGGGCTTTATGCCTTCGATGAGCTGGTGGACAGAAGCGTGATTGCCGACGCCGACCGGCTCGCGGCGATCATGGCTGCGCAGAAACCCGCCTGGGCGCCCGGCACGCGTCAGGCGTATCACGCGATCAGCCTCGGCTTCTACGAAGGCGAGTTGCTGCGGCGCATTGATCCACAGCACCGCAGCCTGGGGCAGTTCTTCCAGGACGAAATCGCAACGCCACTGGGGCTGGAGTTCTATTTCCGCTTGCCCGAGACAATCCCCAACGCCAGGCTCGCGCCCCTGCAAATGCCCGGCCTCGTCAAGTCGATCGCGCGCCTGCCATTGCCCATGGTGCTGGCGGCCTTCAACCGCCAGTCGGTTCTCTACCGCTCGCTCATGGCGAACCCAGGCACCCTCGTCCCGCTGGACGCAGAAACCATCTATGCGCGCGACCTCGAAATCCCCTCTGGTGGGGGCGTTGGCACAGCGCGCGCGATTGCCCGCGCGTACAGCGAGTTTGTCACAGGCGGCCGTGAACTGGGGCTGCGCGCCGAGACACTGCGCGCGCTCGCGGCCCCCGCGATTCCGCCGCAACACGGCTTCTATGATGAATGCCTGCACGGTGAGCTCCAGTATGCGCTTGGCTTCATGAAGCCCTCAGCCAATTGGCCTTTCGGCCACACGGGGGCCTTTGGCGCGCCCGGCGCCGGCGGTGCGCTTGGCTATGCTGACCCGCAGGCGGGAATTGCCTATGCCTATGTGACCAACCGCATTGGCGGCGTAACGGGCGACCCGCGCGACCTGGCGCTGCGGGCCGCCATGCCTGTGCAGGCGCCCATCCCTGCATAGGCGGCAAAGGCAGCGCGACCTGGCGCTGCGGGCAAATTGCTTGCGGAGACGGCTTCAACGTAAACCACCGTGTGGCGCAGCGCTGCGCCTCCACGAACGTGTATGCAGAGAGGGTGCCAATTCATGGCCGAGACAGTGGGTCCCCATTACATCGTGCAAATCCCACCGGAGCGCCGCGTCGTCCTCAACTTTCAGGATCTCGCATCCGGCGGGCCCACAATGTACGCCTTGCTGGAGGTGGACGTAACGGCCCCCCGCCAGGCGATGGAGGCATACAAGGCGCGCACGGGCGAGCGCTTGTCCTTCACCGGCTACCTGGTCTATTGCCTGGGGCGCGCCGTTGATGAAGACAAATCGGTGCAAGCCTATCGCAAGGGGCGCAATCAACTCGTCCAGTTTGACGACGTGGACGTTGGCATGATGATCGAGCGCCAATTTGGCGCCACGCGCGTCCCCTCCGGCTATGTGGTGCGGCGCGTAAATCACAAAACGTTTATGGAGGTCCACCAGGAAATTCGCAGAGTGCAGCATACGCAGACAAGCCCGCGCCAGGGCTTCCCTGCCTGGCTGCGCGTCTATCAGGCACTGCCGGGGCTGGTGCAGGATGCGCTCAACGGCATCATCCGCAGTGTCAAGCGCCGCAACCCCGTCGGCGCGTGGGTGGCATCGGTGGGCACCGTGGGCGTCACCGCCGTGGGCATGTTTGGCAGCGGCGGTGGCTGGGGCATCGCCCCTGTCAGCCACACCCTGTGCTTGATTGTGGGCGGCATTGTGCGCAAGCCGGTTGTCGTGGCGGACCGGATTGAAGCGCGCGACATTCTGAACCTGACCGTAGCGTTCGATCACGCCATCGTCGACGGCGCGCCCGCAGCCCGCTTTGTCACGCGGCTGGTGAGTCTGATTGAGAGCGCCGACGGGTTGGACACAGATGGGTTAGTGGGCGCCGACGCACCGGGCCGGAGTGCAGCGCCGGTCCGGGTATGAGCCAGTGCTTGGCATTTGTGGCGGTTGAATGGCAATCAGGAGAAAATTGCGATGAAAGACAGTGCTAATCCACACAAAGAACCCGTTGGGTCTGTTCAACTTCAGGAATTCGATCGAGTTGCGCCACAAGGCAATGAACTGCCCAAAGCATTTGCTGAACTCAAACGCAGCGTGTACGCGGCGCTCGAAACCTATTCAAATGTCCACCGCGGCAGTGGCCATGGCTCGCTTGTGACCACCCGTCTCTACGAGCAGGCCCGGGACATCGTTCTGGAACACCTGAGGCTGAACAAAGACCGCTACGTAGTCGTCTTTGTCAGCCCCAGAAGCGCAGAGTTGCTCAAGGGAGAACTTGCCCCTGGGCGCTTTCAATGTGTGTCGAGCCAGGACATTGGCCTACCTCTTGGAATTACGGCGGTGGCCATCGAGCGCCGTGCGCTGCCTGGAGGCGTCCCGTATCAGACTGGCGGCGGAACAGCGCGGCTAATCGCGCCCAAATGGGTGATCTGGGCCAAATCGCCCGCCCGGTTGGAGCCAGGCACCCCCGCCATTGTCAACGTGATCGCCTTTGCCAGGGCGCTGCAGTTGATCCGTGCGTTCGGACAAAGCGCCTTCCACGAAACGGGCGCCGACGCGTTGGCGGCGATTGATATTCTGTACCGCGACGAACTGGAGCAATACGCTGGGCGCGCACTGCTCGACGAACTTCGGCGGACCCTGATCGGGCGCGATGTGCGCGTTCCAACAGTTGCAGGCGCCAGCCCTTACATCAATCTGGACAACGGCGCCAGCACGCGCACCTTCACGCCCATTTGGGACGCTGTCTGGCAAACATGGCGCCAGCCCAGGCAAGTCCAGCAGGCGATTATCAACGAGGTCAAGTCAATCTGTGCCGACCTGTTGGGCGCGCCGCTGTCGGTCTATGATGTGATCTTTGCTTCAAACACCACGGAAGCCATCAACATGGTGGCCGATAGCCTGCGCAGCGAATCGGATCAGAGTGACGAGTCGGTCGTCCTCAACACCTTGCTGGAGCACAACTCCAACGAACTGGTATGGCGCATGATACCCGGTGTCGCGCTGATCCGGCTGCCGGTGGATGAAACTGGTGTCATGGATTTGGCCGAGCTGGATGCGCGCTTGCGTGCCTACAACCAGGAGGGCGAGCACGGCAAGAAGCGCATTAAGCTGGTGGCCGTGAGCGGTGCTTCAAATGTCCTTGGCGTCTACAACGACCTGGCGGCGGTCAGTCGTATCGTTCACATGCATGGCGCACGTTTGCTGGTGGATGCAGCGCAGTTGGTTGCCCACCGCGCGGTTGACATGGAATTATGCGACATCGACTATCTGGCCTTCTCTGCCCATAAGGCGTACGCGCCCTTTGGCAGCGGCGCGCTGGTGGCCAGGAAGGGATTGTTGAACCTGAACCCGGCGGAGATGGCTTTGATCAAGTCGTCCGGCGAAGAAAACGCAGGGGGCATCGCGGCGTTGGGCAAGGCGTTTGTCCTCCTGCAGCGCATCGGCCTGGATGTGATCCAGGAGGAGGAGCAGGCCTTGACTGCGCGGGCATTGCGCGGTATGGCGCAAATTTCGTCCCTCACACTCTACGGGATCAAGGAGTCGGGCTCGCCCAAATTCGCCCAAAAAGGTGGTGTCATACCATTTAACATGAAGGGCATGGTCTCCGAACGGGTGTCAAGGGAACTGGCCGAACGGGGCGGGATTGGGATACGGCACGGCTGTCATTGCGCGCATCTGTTGGTCAAACGTATACTCCACATCCCGCCAGCGCTGGAACTCTTCCAGGGCCTGATCGTGAGCCTGATCCCGCGGCTCGAACTCCCTGGTGTGGCCCGGGTGAGCCTTGGCCTCGAGAACAGTATAGAGGATGTCGACACCCTGATTGCCGTATTGGGCACAATCGCGCGTGAGGCCGAAGCCCGGGCGAGCAACCACGGGGCGGCTTCGCCTGCCGCAAAGCCCACATTGGCGCAGGCGAATCTCCAGCAGCAGATTGACGCGTTCGCCGCAGCTGCGTCCCAGCGCGTCTATGGCTGACCTGGCCAACAGCCTGTCGTGCTGCAACGCGTCTCACCGGCTGCAACTACACCCATAAGGTGGCGCGCACCGGTGCAGGGCCGGTGCAGGGCCGGTGCAGTGGCCGGTGCAGTAGCGGTGCAGCGACTCGACTCCCATTTGCCCGGCTATCACTTGCTCGGCACGTGCCAAATACTCAGGATCAATCGCGTCCATGAGTCGATACCACATGCTCTTGGTAGCATCCCATGTGATGAAGAGGATGGCCGCGCCAATCAGCAGGCCGATGATGGGGTCGACAAGCGGGCACCCCAGCCATGAGCCAATCACCGCGCCCAGCACGGCCAGCGACGCATTGTAGTCGGTGCGGGCGTGCATACCGTCAGCTACCATTTGATGCGTGGTAAGGGAGCCAGCAGCTTTTACAACGACTCCCAGAAGATTACGCCTGCACTGCTGTGCAATGGACAAGGGCCGAGGGCCGCCGGTGGGGTTGCTGTCATCCCCATGCGTGCGCCGCCCTCACGACTTTTGCGAAGCCCTTTCGCGCGCAAACCCGCGCTTTACATACATTGCGCTGTTATGTATAATACTGCTATGTAAGCACAGCGCCGTTGTTGGCGACAGACCACGCGTGGACACAAGGAGAGCCACATGGAGATCAACAAAGACCTGATCGCCGCTTCCTCGACCCCGATCGTGCTGGCGATCCTGGCCGAAGGCGACAGCTACGGCTATGCAATCCTCCAGCGCGTGCGCGAACTCTCCGGTGGGCGCATGGAGTGGACGGACGGCATGCTCTACCCCGTTCTGCATCGGCTCGAACGGCTTGGCTTTATCGACGCGCGGTGGGAAATTGCCGAGAGCGGACGTCGCCGCAAGTACTACAGCATCACATCCCAGGGCCAGGCGCAGTTGGCCGAGGAGCGCAAGCAGTGGCAAGCGGTGGATGCCACCTTGCGCGGCATCTGGCAATCGCTTGCAAATCCCATTGCGGCCGGCGACGTGTTTGGCCGCCCGGCCGCACCACTTACACAGGGAGCCTGACCATGCCCACTCCAGATCAAGAGGTATTGCTCGAGGCGCAGATTGATCAGTGGCGAAGCTACCTCCGCCGCCGCCAGGCGATTCAAGCCGTTGATGTGGCCGAGCTGGAAGACCATCTGCGCGAGCAGGTTGCAGGCCTGATCGACGCGGGCCTTGCCACCGATGAAGCATTCCTGGTGGCCGTGAAGCGCATGGGCGACCTCGACACCCTCTCGCGCGAGTTCGCGCGCGAACACTCGGAGCGCCTCTGGAAACAACTCGTCGTTCTTCCGGCGGATAGTGGGGTATCACGCGCACAGGCGCGCACGGATGCAATCGTCGCGGTCTGTCTTGCGCTAGCGGCGGCCTTCCTTATCAAAGTGCCTGCGCTCTTCGGGCTCTCGCTGAACGACGATGCCGGCTTCTTCGCCCGCAATTTGAGTTTCTTTGTACTGCCCTTGCTCACAGGCTACTTCGTTTGGAAGCGGCGGCTTGACACCCGCACAGTCCGCTGGCTGGGTGTGGCATTCGTCGCCGCGGCCTTCTTCGCCAACATCTATCCCTTTGGTCCCGAAGGCCACACCGAGGCGCTGACAGCGCTGCATCTGCCCATCGCACTCTGGCTGGTGGTGGGGATCGCCTATGCCGGCGGCCGCTGGAGCCAGGTTGCAGGGCGCATGGACTTCATTCGTTTCTCGGGTGAGCTCTTTATCTACTATGTGCTGATCGCCTTGGGTGGCGGCGTGCTCCTGGCGTTCACGTTGCAGATCTTCATGTCCATCGGCATCGACATTGAGCCCTTCTTCGAGTCATGGCTGCTGCCCTGTGGCGCGGTTGGAGCGATTATCATCGCCTCCTGGCTGGTGGAGGCCAAACAAAGCGTCATCGAGAACATGGCGCCCGTGCTCACGCGCCTCTTCACGCCCCTCTTTGCCGCCGTGCTCATTGCATTTCTGGGGGCCATGCTCTATACCGGGCGCGCAATCGACATCGATCGGGACGTGCTCATCGCCTTCGACATGCTCCTGGTGCTGGTCCTGGGCCTGCTGCTCTATTCTGTCTCGGCCCGGGACCCGCAGGCGCCTCCCGGCGCGTTTGATGTGGTGCAGATTGTGTTGGTTGTCAGCGCGCTCGTGGCCAACGCGTTCGCGTTGTGGGCTATCGCCGCACGCATTACAGAGTTCGGGTTCACCCCGAACCGCGTGGCCGGCCTGGGTATGAATGTGATTCTGCTGGTGAACCTGGCGTGGTCTGCCCTGCTCTATATCCGCTTTCAGCGAGGGCGCGCAGCGTTCACGGACCTCGAACGCTGGCAGACGAATTACCTGCCGGTCTACGCTGTATGGGCGGCGATCGTTGTCATCGTCTTTCCGCCGCTCTTTGGGTACATTTAGACTGAAGCTGCGTTGAGAGTTGGACTTCAGCAAGGGGAAGATGCGCACAGTGATTCACTGTGCGCATCTTCCCTTCACCGAGCACCTGCACAGTTGGTGAGGTGAATGATTGATCGACCACAACAATCTGGAAGCGTTTTCTGACGCCATTGCGTATGACTTTGGGGATTCCAGCGATACCGGCGTAGCCTTCTATTCTGCGCTGGCAGAGGAAGCCGGCGGTTCGGTGCTTGAGATTGCCTGCGGCACGGGGCGCGTCACCATCCCGATTGCACAACTGGGCTTTCCTGTGACTGGATTGGATATTGTTCCGGGCATGCTCGCGCGGGCGCGCAGTAGATCGGCCGGTCTGCCCATACGCTGGGTGGAAGGCGACGCGCGCACCTTTCGCCTTGACGAGCGCTTTCACTTGATCTTTCTCACAGGCAACGCGTTTCAAGCCTTTGTGACCAACGCGGAGCAGGCGGCCGTGTTGCAGCGCGTCTATGCGCATCTGCATGACGATGGGCTCTTTGCGTTTGAAACACGTAACCCACGCTGGGGCGGCCTTGCAACCCGTGCTGCTCCATATGAAGGGTTCTTCGTCAACCTTGAAACCAACACCGCGGAACAAGGTGCGCAAAGCGAGATCGATTCGAGGGGCTATCGCGTGCGCACTTCCTATACGCAGGTGTACGATCATGTTGCACAAATTGTGCATCTCACAGGCTACAAACGCTGGCGTGAGGGCAAGCAGGAACATGTGCAGGTCACCCGCACGGCGTTGCGCTACACATTCCCGCAGGAGCTTGCGGCGCTGCTGCACTACCAGGGCTTTATGATCCTGCGCCAGTACGGCGACTGGAATCGCGAGCCGCTGACCGAAGCAAGCCCGAGCATTATCGTCGTGTGCCGCAAGCGCGCATAGCGCAAAAGGTGGGCGCTCTGCCGGCGCAATTGTTGCCCGACGCAAAGGGGCAGGGGATCGTCGCGATGATCCCCTGCCCCTTTCACTGTTGCAGCTTTCGCCCTCAGAAGGTGCCACTATCCATTGCGCCGTCGTTTGGCTGCGCGGCGCCAGTTGTATGGTTGCGGCGCGTGCCTCGGTGCCAGTTGGCTGCTTGGTCAGCTCTGGAGTGCGCTACCAGGCGTAGGCATTGGGCGCTTCACCGCCGGGCCCGGGCCAGATCTGATCAAGCTTGTGCATTGCTTCGTCCGAGAGGTGAATCTCAAGTGCGCGCAGACTACCGGTGAGCTGCTCCAGGGTGCGCGGCCCAATAATCGGCGCTGTGACGACCGGATTGTGCAGCAGCCAGGCCAGTGCAACGTCGGCAGGCTGTTCGCCCATCTCCTGACAGAATGCCTCGTAGGCTTCCAGTTGCGGCCGGTGCTTCTCAATTGCTTCCTGCTGGCGCGGCTCGGCGCGGCGCCCTTCGGTTGCCTTGCGCAGCACGCCGCCCAGCAGCCCGCTGGCCAAGGGGCTCCAGGGAATGATGCCCACACCATAGTGGCGGCTGGCCGGGATGACCTCCAGCTCGATCATGCGCGCGTTCAGGTTATAGAGGCTCTGCTCGGAGACGAGCCCCATGAAGTGGCGCGCGGCCGCGGCGCCCTGGGCTGTTGCAATGTCCCAGCCGGCAAAGTTGCTGCTGCCTACATAGATCACTTTGCCCTCGCGCACCAGTTGCTCCATCGCCTGCCAGATCTCTTCCCAAGGGGTGCGGCGGTCAATGTGATGCATTTGATAGAGGTCAATGTGATCTGTCTGCAAGCGACGCAAACTCTCTTCACAGGCGCGCCGAATATGGTAAGCCGAGAGATGTTGCTGGTTGGGCCATTCGCCCATTTTGCCATAGACCTTGGTGGCAATAACCACCTTTTCGCGCCGACCGCCGCCCTGCGCAAACCAGCGGCCGATGATTTGCTCGGTGACACCCTCGCCAGTCTTCCAGCCATAGACATTGGCAGTGTCGAAGAAGTTGATGCCCTGTTCGAGCGCCTGATCCATCACGGCGAAGCTGTCGGCCTCGCTTGTCTGCGGCCCAAAGTTCATTGTGCCCAGGCACAAGCGACTCACCTGCAGGCCCGTACGGCCCAGCGATGTGTACTGCATGATGTTTCTCCTTTTGCGCCGGCAGCAGACTGCCGGCGGGATTATGGTAGCGAACTCATTGTCTGCACTGCATGCGGCTATGACAATCGTATCCTATTTGCGTCAATAGGCGCGATTTTTGAGCATGCCGAACGCCGTGCCTGTTACCGCGGTGTGAGTTTGAGGGTTGCGGCGCGTGCCTCCACGCTCATAATGCTTTCGATGATGCTTGCCGCATAGCGGCGGTATTTGGTGCGGTAGGCGCCATCAATTGCGTCGTTGACGCTATCATCCATCTCGACGAAATCCACGTCCTTTTCCACGCCGCCGGCGTGTATGCGCCCCGCATGGACAGCCTGCGCGCCTTTGAACCAGGCCGAGGCGCGCCCATAGACAGAGCGCACGTAGAGTGCGTCGCCCACGCGCACAACCCAAATCGTCCGCGACGGGCGCAGCGTACCATCCTGCCTCCGTGACGAAATCTGCAGTTCTTCGGCGTCTCCAATCCTGGTGAGTTCGCCGCTTGTCCACGTTGTCATAGGATCTCCTGCTTCCTGTTGCCGGCCGCAAGGAGCGCGTCCCCGCTCACAGTTGTCTTCATTCAATCGACCCTATCAAGCCAGGTATTCCTCGTCGGTGACCTGTTCCATCCACTCCACCGCCGCACCGTCGAGATGTTCCTGAATGGCGATATGGGTCATTGCCGTGGTGGGCGCAGCGCCATGCCAGTGCTTCTCACCCGGCGCGAACCAAAGCACGTCGCCGGGTTGAATCTCTTCAACTGGCCCACCCTGCCGCTGCGCGCGGCCGCAGCCTGCCGTCACAATCAGCGTCTGGCCCAACGGGTGGGTGTGCCACGCCGTGCGTGCGCCCGGCTCGAAGGTGACCAGCGCGGCGCGCACGCGCGCTGGCGCGGGGGCCTCGAGGAGCGGATCGACGCGCACGCCGCCGGTGAAGTAGTCCGCCACGCCTTTGGTGGAGGGCCGCGAGCCGTTCTTGATGATCTGCATGATCAACTTCTCCTTTATGTTCCTTTGCGCACCTTTGCGTTGCGGTGTGGCTGGGGCTGTGCATTCAGCCTAGTAGCGGTCGCCCACCACCGTGATCTGTGCCATGGCGCTATCGATTTCGCGCAGGTCGTCCGCCGTCAATTGAACGTTCGCTGCGCCCATATTCTCATCCAGACGTTCGATCCGGCGCGAGCCGGGAATGGGGACGATCCAGGGCTTCTGCGCCAGC
>DIAV01000405.1:0-3355 GCA_002415895.1 Anaerolineales bacterium UBA5069
CAACAACGGAACACAGATAACGGCGGAAAAAGCAGGGATACTCACAATTATCCTCGCAGTTTCCGCCGTTATCTGTGTTCCGTTGTTGCTGTTCTTTGCGCTACTCTGCGATCCTTTGCGCCTTTGCGTTGAGATGTTTTTTGGGCGCACCCCACTGCGTGAACAGATAACTTGCCGGGAGGCTGTGTGAAGAAGCTGCTGGTTACACGCACAAGCGAAGTTTTGCAGCCTTTGCGCGCGCTGATCGAAGAGCAGAAACACAGGACGCTTGTGCTGTGGGCGATTGATTGCGGTGCGCGTGTGCTGCCGATCTTCGAGAATGCCTACCCCCACGATGTGCGCCCGCGCGCCGCGCTGGACGCCGCGCTGGATTGGGCGCACGGCGACATCAAGATGCCCGTTGCCAGGCGGGCAGCCATTGGCGCGCACAACGCAGCCAGCGCGGTGGCAGACAATCGCGCCGCGTGCGCCGCCGCCCGCACCATGGGCCATGTGGTGGGAACCGTCCACGTTGAAACCCACGCGATCGGCGTGCCCAGCTATGGGCTGACCGCCTTTGCCTACGCCGCGACCGAGCGCCCCGCCGCTGATGTGATTGCCGAAGAGTTGCAGTGGCAGTATGACCGTCTCCTCTACTGGCAGGCGCATATTGATAGCGTGGACGGCCTGTGGGCGCCCTTTCTCCTGCGCGACGACCTGCCCAACAAGGAGAAACTTATGCGCCTCAAGATGGAGCAGAAGCAGGCAGGGGCCGCACCGCGTCCCAAACCGAAGCCCTGGTGAAAGCAACACTTTAATGCTCCCGCTTCTGCGCCTGCGCGTATTCCCCTGATTGGACTTCATCCTGTTTTGCTTTTCCTTGCGGCTTTGACCTTGCGCCCCTGCGTCCTCACGCCAAGCTGTTATTCTCACCCCCAATGAGCGCGCAACTATGGTCGTTTGACGCAAGTCAACGGTACACCTGTCCCTTGTGAATCCCCTCACAATCGCGTATGCTGTGCACGTGGCCGGAGCAGCGCCGTTGTCGGCGGCTGCGTTGTGCTCGCGTTTCACTGCACGGCAATCCCCTCATGACTGCCGGCAGAGATAATTAAGGCGCCCCGGTTCTCCAATTCTCATGCCACAGGCCGGCTGTTGGGCCGCAGGCTGAAACACGTGCCCCAGGCGAGCATCGTCGCCCCAGGCGAGCATCGTCGCCGCAGGGCGTATTATCGCCGCAGGCCGCATCATTATGGAGGCAGTGCTCATGCTCACCCTTGTTGAAAAGATACTCTTTGTTGTAGCCGTCGCCGCATCGGTTTATTTTGCCTATGTGGGTTTTGCCAAAGTCTACCGCGTTGTCATGCGCGGCTCCGGCGACAAGCCCACGCCGGGCTTCATGCTGCGTCGCCTGTGGGAGGCCGCTGTCAAGTGGATTGGCACGCTGCCTGCGTGGCGGACGCGCCGGTTGAGCACCCTCTTCCACTTTGGCATTTCGGCGGGCTTCATCTTCTACTTCCTCGTCAACTTTGGCGACGTGATTGAGGGCTACTTCCCCATCACCTTTTTGGGGCGCGACACCTGGATTGGCAATGTCTACCGCCTTTTCAGTGACATCTTCACCGTAACCGTCCTGGTGGGCATGATCTACTTCCTGCTGCGCCGCTTTGTCTTCAACAGCCCGCGCCTCAAATATCGCGACAACATCAAGCTGGTGGAGCCGGTGGCCAATGGCGCAATCCGCCGCGACTCACTCATTGTGGGCCTCTTCATGCTTACTCATGCAGGCTCGCGCTTCCTTGGCGAGGGCTTTCAGTTGGCCGCTGAACGCGCCGAGGGCATGCCCGTGGACCGTTGGCAGCCCTTTGGCAGCGCGCTGGCCACCCTCTTTACCGGCATGAATTTGCCCGCGCTGCATGTGGGCGAGCATATCTTCTGGTGGCTGGCGATTGGCGCCATCCTTGCCTTCCTGCCCTACTTCCCCTATACAAAGCACTTCCACCTCATCATGTCGGGGATGAATTTCCTCACCAAGCCCAAACGCACATCGCTGGGTACACTGGAGCCGATCAACTTCGACGACGAATCGATTGAAGAATTCGGCGTTGCCAAAATCGAAAACCTGCCGTGGACGCACCTGGTGGATGCCTATTCCTGCATTATGTGCAACCGCTGTCAGGATGTTTGCCCGGCGTATGTAACGGGCAAGGAGCTTTCGCCCTCGGCCCTGGAAGTCAACAAGCGCTACCATCTCAACGGCAACCTGAGCGCGCTGGCGGGCGGTGCGGCCTCTGAATTCAATCTGCTTGACTACGCCATGACCGAGTCGGCGCTGTGGGCCTGCACATCGTGCGGCGCGTGCGTCCATATCTGCCCTGTGGGCAATGAGCCCATGTTTGACATCATGTACATGCGGCGCCACCAGGTGCTCATGGAGGATTCCTATCCCAAGGAACTCAAGCTGGCCTACCGCGGCATGGAGCGCAACGGCAATCCGTGGAACCTGAGCAACCGCGACCGCATGAACTGGGCGGATGGGCTTGAGATTCCCACGGTGGAGGACAATCCCGACTTTGAGATGCTTTGGTGGGTGGGCTGTGCGCCATCGTATGACCCGCGCGCGCAGGATACGGCGCGTGCTTTTGCCAGGATTCTCAACACCGCGGGCGTGAACTACGCCATTCTGGGCGAGCTTGAGTCATGCACGGGCGACACGGCGCGCCGCTCGGGCAACGAGGCGCTCTACTTTGAGATGGCCAAGGGCAACATTGAGACGCTCAACGAAGTGGGCGTGGGCAAGGGCGGCAACGGCGCAAAGCCGAAGCGCATTGTCACCACCTGCCCCCATTGTCTGCACACAATCGGCAAGGAATACGGCCAGTTGGGCGGCCACTACGAGGTCATTCACCACACGCAATTGCTGAGCGAGTTGACGGCGGCGGGCAAGATCAGCGTGCGCAAGGGCAGCGAGGCTGTGGACCGCATTACCTTCCATGATCCCTGCTATCTGGGCCGCCACAACGGCATTGTTGACGCCCCGCGCGACGTGCTGCGCAGCACCGATGCTTTTGTGCTGGAGATGCCCCGCCACGGCGAACAATCCTTCTGCTGTGGTGCAGGCGGCGGCCAGATGTGGAAGGAAGAAGAGCACGGCAGCGCCAAGGTCAACGAGGTGCGCTACGCCGAAGCCGCCGCCACAGGCGCGCATACCATTGCTGTGGGCTGCCCCTTCTGCCTGACAATGATGAATGATGCCGCCAAGGGCGCCGGCCAGGGCGTTGTTGTTAAGGATGTAGCCGAGATTATTGCCGAGCGGCTCGTCTAGGCCGAATCTGCACTCTTTGGCGCAAGGGCGCCAGGGCGCGCGGCGGGCAAA
>DIAV01000405.1:3498-3994 GCA_002415895.1 Anaerolineales bacterium UBA5069
TCCCCATGGGGAAGCCTCGCTGTAGTTTTTTTCTGCTATAATGGCGCAGGCATTCTCTTGCCGCGCCCACCCTCACACGACCCATACATTCTCGAAACACTATCGAAAGCAGTCACGCATGCAACAAGTACTGGACAATGGCCTCATTGTGCGTTCGCTGAGTGAAGGGTACGCATCTGATCGGGCGCGGCTGCCCGATTTCTATGCCGAGATTAACGGCGAAGATGATCCGCCCCACGTGCAGGAGGGGCTGCGCGTGTGGACGCGTGACCTCATGGATGGTCATCCCACCGTGACGCCTGACGACATCTTTGTTGTGGTGGACCCGGCGCGCGATGACTTCATGGCCTCCGCCACGTTGCTGATCCCGCAGACGTGGCGCTACGAGGGCATTCCCTTTGCTGTGGGGCGGCCGGAACTTGTGGCTACCCACCCCGACTATCGAGGGCGTCACCTTGTGCGCGCGCTCTTTGATGCGGTGCATGCACGCAGCGCC
>DIAV01000405.1:4083-5510 GCA_002415895.1 Anaerolineales bacterium UBA5069
AAGAAAGCTGCATATACGCTGCGCCCGGGCACGCTTGAAGATGGCCCCGCGATCCTTGCATGGCTGGATGGTGCAGCGCGCGAGTGCGTGTTGAGTGACAAACTGACGATGGAGATGATCCGCCACGAGTTTGAGGCACGCGCCCCGGGCCATTTTTCGCTTGTCAATTTCCTTGTCATTGTTGATGCACAAGAGCAGGCTGTGGGCGTTGTGGCCGTGATGGAAATGTTGCACCACCCCCACCAGTTGCGTTGTGCAATCTACGCCGTGGATGACAGCACCTCGTACCTGGCCACCTTCCCCGACGTGATACGCGGCCTGAAGACATGGGCGGCGGCACACTACGGCGAGGCTCCTACAGTGCTCACCTTTGGCCCTGGCATTCATCCTACGCTGGATACGCTGATTAATCGTTCACCTGGTGGGCAACACAAGCGGCGCGAATATGCGTGGTATCTGCGCGTGCCTGATGCAGTGGGCTTCATCAAGCTGATTGGGCCTGCACTTGAGGCGCGCCTTGTGGGTTCGGGCGCAAACCGCTACACGGGCGAGCTGCGTGTGGGCTTTTACGGACTCACGGGCATTGGTCTGCAATTTGAGGCGGGCCGCCTGCTGGATGTGACAAACATCAGCGGCAAGGATGGTTACGACGCCCAGTTTCCCTGGCACCTCTTCTGGAACGTTGTCTTTGGCCACCGCACGCTGGATGAGATTGGTGATATCCTGCCGGATGTATGGGCCAACCAGAAGGGCGCAGCGCTGCTGGAGATTCTCTTCCCCAAGAAGAGATCGTTTGTCCTGGGCTATACGTAGGCCGTGCATTCCGCGTTACGTAGCCTGTCTTCGCAGCCCTGGCGATTGTCTGCCATAGACAAACAGCGACGCCTCCCAATGCTGGGAGGCGTCGCTGTTTGTCAAGCGTTTGCACTGTGCAGATGCGGCCTATGGGCCTGTGGGTACAGGGCAGACGCGTAGCCCCGCGCTCAAGTCATCCGCTGTGTAGGCGCAGAGAGAGATGATGTTGCCGCCGGCGTCGCGCAGGGTGGCAGTGTCAGCCAGGGCGTTCCACAAATCCTCCCCGTCGCGCCCCCAGTAGAGCTCCACGGGGCCATCCACGCCGGTCCCTGTCCACACTCGCACATAGCCATCGGCCGCCATGCCAAAGGCAGGGAAGGTATAGACGTCGCCTGCTTCATTCGTGAGTGTCCAGTCCGTCATATCCTGGAACTCTGCGCCATTGGCAATGACCACGAATTCATCGCTGGGGCTTGTTAGCGGGTCGGCCTGAATACCCACGACAGGGGGCAGGCCGGGGGTGATCACCAGTGGCCCCGGCAGTGGCACAATCTCAGTGAGCGGGATCGTCGCTACGACTGTTGGCGAAGGCGTCTCTTCAGGTGTGACAGTGACTTCGGGTGTGCCTGTGA
>DIAV01000405.1:5709-5894 GCA_002415895.1 Anaerolineales bacterium UBA5069
GTGATCTCCGGTGTGCCTGTGATCTCTTCGGTCACTGTAAGCGTTGGCGTGAGCGTAAGTTCGGCCGTTGGCTCCTCAGTCGGCGTTTCTGTTGGCTCCTCAGTCGGTTCCTCGGTTGGCGTTTCGGTTGGCGTTTCCGTCGGTTCCTCAGTCGGCGTTTCCGTTGGCTCCTCAGTCGGCGTTTC
>DIAV01000103.1:0-16819 GCA_002415895.1 Anaerolineales bacterium UBA5069
TCAACCTCACACCCACCCCTCGGAGCCACCATGTCCTACAACGTTAACGCCGTACGCAAGCTCTTTCCCGCCCTGCAGGAGCACTTCAACGGCAGGCCCGCCATCTTCTTCGACAATCCTGGCGGCACACAGGTGCCGCAGAGCGTCATTGATGCCATGAGCGACTACCTGATTCGCCGCAACGCCAATACACATGGCGTCTTTGAGACTTCCATGCGTACCGACGTAACGATTGACAACACACGCCAGGCCGCGGCCGACCTGCTGGGGGCCGACGTCGATGAAATTGTCTTCGGCAACAACATGACAAGCCTCACCTTTGCGCTCATGCAGAGCATAAAGGCCGAGTTCGGCCCAACCGACGAGATCATCGTCACCCGATTGGACCACGACGCTAACGTGGCGCCCTGGCTCATGCTGGCCGAGGACACAGGCGCTCGCCTTCTCTTTGCCGACATAGACCCCGAAAGCTGCACGCTGGACATGGCGCACTTCCACTCGCTCATTTCGCCCCGCACCAAGCTGGTGGCGGTGGGCTATGCCAGCAATGCAACAGGCACAATCAATGACGTTGCCTCGGTGATCTCCTGGGCGCGCGAGGTGGGCGCCTATGCCTTTGTGGACGCTGTCCAGTACGCGCCGCACGCCCTGATTGACGTGAAGGCGCTCGATTGCGACTTCCTCATGTGCAGCAGCTATAAATTCTTTGGCCCCCACGCGGGCATTATGTACGGCAAGCGCGAGCATCTCAAGCGGTTGCGCGCCTACCGTGTGCGCCCCGCCGGCGAGGAATTGCCGGGCAAATGGGAAACGGGCACCAAGAATCACGAGGGGTTGGCGGGCGTGGGCGCGGCCATTGACTACATTGCAGGCCTGGGCGTGAGCTACGGCGGCGTCTCGGCGGCGGCGCCCCGGCGCGAGAAAATTACCGCGGCATGGCAGGTGCTCGCTCCCTACGAACTCCAACTGATGGAGCGGCTGATTGCCGGCCTGGAGGCCATTCAGGGTGTGCGCATCTATGGCCTGACGGAGCGCGAGGCCATGAGCTCACGCGTGGCAACGGTCTCCATTCGCAAGGAGGGCACCACGCCCGAACAACTGGCCACGGCGCTGGCTGCGGAGAATATCTTCACATGGAACGGCAACTTCTACGCGCTCTCCATTAGCGAGCGGCTGGGCGTGGAGTCGAGCGGCGGTCTGCTGCGCATTGGCCTCGTCCACTACAACACAATGGATGAGGTGGAAAAGTGCCTGCGCGTGCTGGCCACGGTGAAGTGACGGGGCAAGCGTGGTGTGGTAAGTGGTTGATTGGTTGATTGGTAATTGGCGCCGGTATCATAATCACCAATCAACCAATCAACTACTTACCACCGTTTCGCCTCCACATCATGCAACGCCACTGTGTGCGCAACTGTGTCGTAAAGCGCCCAGGTGGGTGCGCCGACGAGGCCGAGCAGTTCACCCGGGTTCACGAGCCATGTGTCGCCAACCTGCTCAACGTGCTTCTTGTGGTTGTGGCCGTAGGCAACCAGGTCCAATTGGCCTGAGGCCGCAATGCGCTGCGCCGGCTCAGGATAGTGGATGAGAGCCAGCATGCGGCCCTCAACCTGCAACTCGGTGTAGACGCCATAGAGCGTCACATTGGGATTGCGGCCTGCCATGACCTGCAGGAGGCGGCCATCGGCATCGTTGTTGCCCATAACAATGTGAATGGGCCCGGAAAAGCCCTGCGCCAGCTCCGTTACCACAAAGGGCGCACACAAATCGCCCAAATGCAGAAGCATGTCGGCCCCGGCGGCACGCACGGCTGCGAGTGCGGCCCGCAGCACGGGCAGATTGTCATGCGAATCCGATATCATTGCGATCTTTGCCACGATAACTCCTCTTCTTCACTTGCGATAGAGTTCATACCGCCATGAGAACAACAGTTCAACGCAAAGACGGAAAGACCGCAACGAATCGCAAAGAATCTGCAACTATGACTTTTGCAGTTGCTTTTCCTCTGCGTTGCCTGCCGTTTTTCGCGCCTTTGCGTTGAGACGTTTTTCTCATTCCCCTATGTTATACTCGCAGCGATGAACCTTCAAGCGGCACCGAGCGGCCCCCGTGCGTCCCTCGTCTGTAAACTCCTCAATGGGCGGCGTTCTGCCCGCGTTCTGCCCGGCGTGATTGGCGCATTGGCGCTGGTCGCGCTGCTGGCGGCTGCGTGTGGGCAGGTGATCACCCTGGAGCCAACGCCCACACCCGAACCGACAGCAACCCTTGCCGTTGCCGTGGAGGTGGCTACGCTGCCGCCCACATCAACGCCCGCCCCCTACACACCCGCGCCCACAGCCACGCCGACAATTACGCCCACACCCGTCATCCACACCATTCTCTCGGGTGAGAGCTTGCTGGGGGTGGCGGGGCAGTATGGGGTTTCGGTCGCGGCCCTGCAGGACGCCAACGGCATTCTTGACCCGCGCTTTCTGCAGGTGGGGCAGCAATTGGTCATTCCCCGCCCTGAAGAGGTGGAGGAAGTCACCGATGCAAACTCAACGCCGACGCCCACGCCGCTGGCTGTGGAGGTGCAGAATGTCTATTTCAATGAGAGCAATGTGGGAGGGTTGTGGGTGCTGGGCGAGGTGCTGAACCCCGGCGCCGAATCGCTGGAGCAGGTGCGCGTCGGTGTTTCGCTGCTGGACGCCAGCAACGCCGAAATTGCGCGTGTGGAAGGACTCGTGGCGCTGGATCTCGTGGATCCCGGCCAGGACGCTCCCTTTGCCGTCACCTTTGGCGAGAACCCGGGCGCGTTTGATCGCTACCGCGTCTTTGCCACACATGCCGTTGCCGCGTATGTGGGCAGCTACTACCGCGACCTCGAGGTGACGGACATCCAGTCACAGGGCGAGCGCTACGCTTCCTACACGGTCACCGGCAAGGTGCGCAATACAGGCCCCGAGGATGCCGTGGATGTCCAGGTTGTGCTCACTGCCTATGATCCGCTGGGACGTGTGATTGCCATGCGCAAGGTGACGCCGGAGTACAATGTCATTCCGCGCGGGGGCGAAAGTGCCTTCACCGCAGTGCTTGCGCCCGTGGGTGGCCCCGCCGAGCGTTTTGCCGCCGTGGCGCAGGGGCGCAGACAGGAAGCACCGCAGCCGTAGGCGCAACAGCATGGCGCGGTGTAGAACTCCATGCGGGCGTTGCAATTGCGCGATTGGCGCGCCCCACGTGTAACATTCAATCCTGGTCGTCCAGTTTCTAATGACGTGCAGGCTAATGCAACTCAATTGAAGTCATCGCAACCATCCAAATGAACACATTCCCTTCAGGTAGACGCCCCATGATTTTTGCCCATCGATTGCCCACGCGCAGCCTTGCGCTGCCACTCATTCTCATTGCCATGCTGGCGCTGGCGGGCTGCGGCTCCTCCTCCGCCGAGGCCGCGACGGCGAGCGAGGCCGCGCCTGCAGTGCAGGCAACGCAGCAGCCCCAGGCTCAGCCCACAGTTGCCGAGGCCGCCGCCGCAGGCGTGGCGGCGCGCCCCACGGATGCACCGAGCGCGCAGAAGGCCGCCGCTGTTGCCGCGAGTGCCGCCAGTGAAGTCGAAACAGGCATCCCCACGCGCCTGGTGCTCCCCTCCATCAAGTTGGATACGGGCGTGACCGAACTGGGCTGGAGCACAGCAAAGAGCAAAGAGGGGCAGGTCTTTAGCCAGTGGGATGTCGCGGAGTATGCCGCGGGCTGGCACAAGAACAGCGCCGAGCCCGGCCAGGGCGAAAATGTAGTGCTCAGCGGCCACAATAACATTCTCGGCGCGGTCTTCCGCGAGCTCGATCAACTCAAGCGCGGCGACAAGGCCGTGCTCTATGTGGGCGACAAACCCTTTGAGTATTTGATTGACAAGGTGATGATTGTGCCCGAGCGCACGGCAACAGCCGAGCAGCGCCTTGAAAATGGGGAGTGGATTCAGCCTGCAGGCGAGGAACGCTTGACGCTGGTAAGCTGTTGGCCGCGCGACGACAACTCGCACCGCATCATCGTCATCGCCCACCCTGTAACAACCAACTAAAATCATACCGGCATAAGAACAACGTTTCAACGCAAAGAACTGCGATAAGTTGGCCGAGACTTGCAGTTGCTTCCGCGCTGCGTGAGATGTTGTTTAAACGAGATGCCGCCCTATACAGGCGCCTGCCCGCGGGCAGGCGCCTGTGTGATCCAAGATTCGCGCCGCGCTACCACACATTCATGGTGCGGTAGGCCTCGGCGTAGCCATAGCCTGCAGCTTTGCCCGTTGCCGCGTCCATTTCCTTGAGCCAGGTCAGGCTCTCTTCGCCTTTGGGGAACTGGCTCACATGGGCCTTGCATGCCGCCAGTTTGTGCGCGTGGACATCGCTCACATCCACCAGCACATTGGGATCGCGATCGGTGCTGAAGAGAAAGACGCGCTGCAACTTGCCCAGCGCTGCGCCATCTTCGCGCAAGTGCTCCGGATGATAGAGGGGCATTTTGGAGGGCATGTAGGCGTCAATTGCTGCCTGTCCGGCGGCGCGGTGGTCGGGGTGAATCTGCCCCGGCCAGTACGGATCAAAGGTTAAGAGCGTGTCGGCCTGGGTGATGCGGTAGAGGCGCGCCAGTTGCGCGCGCAGTTCCAGATTGGGCACCAACTCGCCGTCATGGTGGCCCAGGTTGATGGTCTCGGCCAGCCCCAGAATGTGCGCCGCGGCGGCGGTTTCGGCAAGGCGCGCCGTGGCCAGCGTCACGCGTGGCAGCGTATCCTCCTGCGCGCCAATGTCGCCCAGCGTGCAGTTGACGGAGACAACCGCGACCCCGCGCGCGATGAGCTTGGCCAGAACGCCCGCACAGCAACACTCGAGGTCGTCGGGGTGGGCGGCCACAACGATCACGCGCTCGACCTCTGCGAACGCGTCCAATCCCAGTATTTCAGCCATCGCTCTCTCTCCGCAGTGGTGGGCAGTAGAAATTCAGCTCCACACGGCGCCAGATGAAACCGCGCAGCGCAGAAGCCGCATGCAGGTTATAATGGCACAGCGCGCCGCAATTTGTGCAATGCACTATGCACGCTGCAATCGACTTCGCCAAGGCAGTTCACACTGTCCCAGTCACGAGGCCCGCCATGCAAGCACCTTACCTCGCTGATGATGCGTTCCTGAATGATGTGCGCGCCGCGCGTACGCAATCACCCCACGCGCTGCATATCTGGTGGCTTGGCCAAAGCGGCTTCCTGCTCGACTGGCAGGGCAAGTATTTGCTCTTTGATCCCTACTTGTCCGACTCCCTCACCAAAAAATACGCAGCCACGGACAAGCCGCATCTGCGCATGACCGGCCGTGTCATTGACCCGGCGCGCCTTGATTTTGTGGATGTGGTGACCTCATCGCACAACCACACGGATCACCTTGACGCCGACACGCTCAAGCCGCTGCTGGCTGCCAATCCGCGCCTGGTGCTGCTGGCGCCCGAAGCCAACCGCGCCTTTGCGGCCGAGCGGCTGGGCATTGCTGCAGCGGAGATTGTTGGCATGGACGATGGCGTAAGCCACACCGTGGCCGGCTTCCGTATCACGGGTGTGCCTGCGGCGCATGAAGCACTGGAGTACGACGACGCAGGCCACCACAGATTCCTGGGCTATCTTGTCAATGTCGGCCCGTGGACGATCTACCACAGCGGCGACACGCTCTTTTATCCGGGTATGCCCGCGCGGCTGCGCCCGTGGGCCGTTGACGTGGCGTTGCTGCCCATCAACGGGCGCGCGCCGGAGCGCCGGGTGGCGGGCAACCTCAGCGGGCAGGAGGCGGCCAAACTTGCATATGAGATACAAGCCCGCACCCTCATTCCCTGCCACTACGACATGTTCGCCTTCAATACGGCTACACCCGACGAATTGATTGTGACCTGCGAGAGCCTGGGGCAGCCCTACGCCGTGCTGCGCAACGGCGAGCGCTGGAGTGGGTTGAATGGGTGAAGGGTTGGTAACTGGTAATTGGTAATGACTATTCAGGCAGGGCGACGGGGATGGGATGGCCCGCAAAGAGTGCAAGCAGGGCCTGGGCAGCGCTGTGGCCCTGCTTGCGCAGCGACGAGAGGTAGCTGCGCAGCACCGCCGCTTCGGCGCCCGCCCACGAGCGGAAGCAGCCGGCCACCTTCTGCTGCACCTTGACCATGCGGATGTTGCGTTCGGCCAGGTTGTTGTCAAACGGCACGCCAAAGTCATCGACAAAGGCCAGCACCGCGGCACGCTGTGTCAAGAGGCGCTCGGCCAGATTGAGTGCTTTGGGTTTGCGCACAGGCCCCCGTGCGCCTTGCGGCCAGCCGCCCACAGGCGGCGGGTTGGCCTGCTCTGCCGCACTCAGCAACCGCATGTAGGCGGCGTCAATGGCCTGGCGGCGTGCGGGCGGCAGAGCGCTTGCACCGCAGAGCCGGGCGGCCAGCGCGAGTTGTGGCTGTCCTGCCCCAACTGCGCTTCAAGCGCGGTAATGCGCTGCTGCTGGCGCTCAATCAGTGCCAGCGCATCGGCCAGCGCCGCACGCAACGCTGCCACCTCCTGCTTCAGCTCGGCAATCTGCTCTGCCTCACCCATGCGCCGCAGTCTGCACGCTTTTCGCTAGCCTGAATCGTTACAAATGGTCACTGGTAAGTGGTGCATCCGGTAAGTACGCAAGCCCGCGCTTTCTTCGTGCGCGCACTGCTGATGCTCGTATTGGGGCTGCGATTTGGGCTGTCGTTTGCGGGCGCAATCAAAAACCGAGGGCTTTCTGCCCCCGGCTGCATATCAACTGGCTTTGTAAAATGGCCCTGCCCCATCGCTCGGCTTACCTTGTTGCGCGCTGGAAGGTGACGTAATAGCTGGTGTGAATCCCCTTGAAGCGGTTAATCACATCGCCCATGCCTGCGCCGTTGAGAATATCGCTGGGCATACCCTCCACCTTGACATTATAGGCATAGCCCGCCGCATACATCTGGAAGTTATAGCCAAAATCAGGCGCAGGCTTGTCTTCAAGCGGCAGCGTCAGGTTGCCATCGCCCCAGTAGACAGTGACAGGCTGCCCCACCACGCGGCTGCCGTTCTCGTCCAACGCATCCACATAGATGTGGTGCTTGCCGCCCGATTCCTGCTCATCGGCAAAGCGCACTTCAATAATGCGCCAATACTGCTCACCGGGGCCAACGGGAGCGTCGGTAATGGTGACGCCCAGGGCATCCAGGCGCGTGTCCAAGGTGCGCGGGCGCTCGGGCGCGGCGGCGGCAGCAGCCTCAACGGCGGCGGCCGGCGCGGCCTCGGGCGCGGCATCTACAGAGACCGCGGCAAAGGCAGGATCAGCGGGCCCGGCCACGCCCACCAAGTCGGTGGTGAAGGCCACGCCTACGGGCTGCGAGAGGGCCATGAGCGCGGGTGTGGGCGCAACCAGCGGCGTGGGTGTGGGATAGGGCGTGTAGGTGGGTGCAGGGGCGGCCTGCTCATCGGCGGCAGCAAGCGCGCGCGCAAGGTCGGCATCTTCAGCCGCCACTTCGTAGCTGCCCTTCTCATAGATTGCGCTAATTGAACCCGGCCCGGCCGCTGCAACGGCGTTGCGCATGCTTGAAACCAGCCCAGCCATGCGCAGGAATATCCACGGCACAACCACCACGAGCATCCACAGGATCAGCAGCAGCAGGATGATCGTGCGCACTTTGCCCCAGGTGCTGAGGCCGCCAAACCACGCGCCCAGCCCCTGACGCGGGGCCTTGGCGGGAGGGTATTCGTCATATTCGTCATAATCGCCACCCTGCGGCGGGTAGCCCTGCGGCCCGTAGGCTTGTGGCGGATAGGCCTGCTGGCCCTGCTGCGGTTGGCCCTGCGCGTAACCCTGCTGGCCCTGCTGCGGTTGGCCTTGCGGGTAACCCTGCTGGCCTTGCGGATAGCCTTGCTGACTCTGCTGGTAGCCTTGCTGCCCGTAGCCTTGCTGCCCGTAGCCTTGCTGCCCGTAACCTTGCTGGCCTGGCTGCGCCGGACCAGCGGGCTGGCGGCCACGCGGCACGGATTGCATGGGTTGCTGGCCGTAGGGCGCATTCTGCAAGCCGGGCGGCGGCCCAGCCATGGCGCCCGGCTGCCCAAGGCGCTGGCTCAACGCACGGCTCATGTTGCTGGCCAAAGCCGGCGCCACGCTCATGAGCACAGCAAAGTCCGTCTTGCTCAATGTCCACGCGTCAACGTCGGTTTCGGCCCCAGCCGAGGCGTTGTGCGGCTGGTTACTGAGCAGTGAGCGCTCGCCGCATTCATCGCCCGGCCCCAGCACATAGCTGCCGCCGCTAATGGGCTGAATGCGCACCTGGCCGCGCTCAATGAAATACATTTGGTCGGCGGGGGCGTTGATGCGGTAAATGGCTTCGCCCGCGCGGAAGCGCGTGGGCTTGAGGTATTCGCCCACCTGCTGCATCTCGGTGGCGCTAAGCGGGGCCAGCGTCTCAAAATTGCGCAGACGCGAGTCATCCACATTGGGGGCCGAACCTTGTTCAAGGCGCGTGGCCAGCGCCTGGCTCAGCACGCGGCTCAGCGGCGGATTCTGCGCAGCCACAGCGTCAAGGTCGGCCTTGTTGAGCAGCCAGAGATTGGTGTTGCGCGTGGCGGTGGCGTCTTCATTGCGCACCTGGCCGGTGAGCACGCTGAGCTCGCCAAAGAAGCCGTTGCTGCCAATGCGCGCCTTTTCTTCAATGATGCCCATGGCGTTCTCGGCAGTGAGCTCGATTTCGCCCTGCTCCACCAGATAAAGCGCCTCGCCTCCTTCACCCACACGGTAGACGCGGTCGCCCGCAGGCACATGCTGGAGCACCATGCGCTGCGCCAGCGCCTGCATAACAGGGACGGGGGCGTCGGCAAAGAGGGGCATTTGCTGGAGGCGCGCGACGGCCTGCACCTGGTCGGTGCGGCTCAGGCGCGCCTTCATGGAGCGCGCCAGGCTGCGCCGCAGACCCGGGTGGCGGCTGTTTACGGCGTGGAAGGTGTCGGCAGAAAAACCCCACACCAGGCAATCGGTGGTGGCAAGCGCCGACTGCGTATACGGCTTATTCGTGAGCAGGGCGAGCGCACCCACAATCGAGCCAGGGGTAACCGGCTGCCCAGATTCACTGCGTGGGCTGCTTTCGCTCTGCTGGGCGGTTTCGCTGCGCGCGCTGCTCTCACCGGTATAGCCGCCATTGGCCGCGGGCTGCGTGGCGGCTGTGGTGGTTGCAGACGGCGCCAACGAACGGGGCGTAAAGGCGCTGGTGCTGCTGGTGGCGCTGCTGTCGGCCACAGGTTGCACAGGCCTGGCGGCAGGCGTGCTGGCTGATTGCGCGCCCGGCGCGCCCTCGCCGCGCACTTCCAGCGCGCCCGATTCAAGCACGTAGAAACCCGTGGGCATTTCGCCAACGCGGAAGAGCGGCTGGCCTGCCGCAATGACGCGCGGCCGCAACTGCGAGGCCACCGCCTGCAGCGTGTTCTGGGGCAGCGTCTGGAGTTCCGGCGTCTTGCTCAGCCGGTAGACCAGGTATTCCTCCATCTGCACAATCTGCGCGCCAAAACTTTGGCTCAGTTTGATGCCAATTGCGGGGTTCTGCACAATCAGGTCGCGCAAGGCGCGATCCGAAAGCATCCAGTAGTCCACGGCCGAGACTGCCTGCGCGGTCACATCCTCGGGGGCGGCGCGAAAGAGCGCTGCATCTCCCAGAATGCTGCCCGGGCCGAGCGTGGCCAGCGTCTGGCCGCCCTCGGTGGTCATGCGCACAAAACCCTGTTCCAGCAGGAAGAGACCGCCCGCTGGATCACCAGCGCGGAAGAGTGTGCTCCCGTTGGCTATTTGCCCCTGGGTGAAACCTTCGCCCAGCTTTTCGCGCTCGGCATCCGTAAGCCCGGCAAAAAGCGGCGCAAAGCTTAGAAATTGATCTTTCAATGCGCCTCCTGCCCGCCCACAACCTGGGCGGAGCGGCACTGCAATGGGTGAAACGTCAACTGCGCCGGTTGCGGCGCAGACGACTTGAAAAATCGCAGACTAAAAATTGCGCTGGAAAGTCGCTTCCCAACTGTGGTGGCCTGTGCAGCCGTAGGAAGCGTAGAAATCCTGGCAATCCGAATCATTCGTGCAGTAACCACCGGCAATCAGCGTGGCCTGGTCAATGTCCAGCGATTTGGTGGTAAAGCCTTCGGCGTTGTCACTAATCGCCTCACGGCCATCCGCGTCCTTGATCACGCGGAAGCCCTCACCTGTGCCGTAAAGATCATACTCAATGCGCCCATCACCCTTGCCCTGCGAGCCGGTAACAAGAACCGCCCCCGTATAAATGCCTTGCAGGGTAACACCGTTGAGCGGGGCGCCGTTCGCATCTACAACAATAATGCGCAGCAAATGCTGGCCCCGGCAATCGCCGTTGTCGGCCTTGGCCCACATGTGGCGGTCGATCATGCGGAAGGTGGGCTGATCACTTGGCGATGCAGCAGGCGCAGTCGGTGCAGCCGGCGCGGCTTCCGTCGGCGCCACTGCGGCAGGCGGTGCAGCAACATCGCCCACAGGCGCGGCGGCAATCGGCGCAGGCGTCGCCGTGGGTGCAACGGGGATCTCCGCAGCAACGGCAACAGATTCCACAGCGCCGCTGGAGGCTACCAGTTGCGCATAAACCCACGCGGTGGCCCCAACGGCTGTTTGCACCTGCCACCAATCGCCGGCGCTATTCTTGCCTGTGATTGTGGCGGCTTCGCCCGGCCCCAATGAACCGGCAAGACCGTACTCAACACCCGGGCCCGCGCGCAGGTTGACCAATTCATTGGCTGTTGCCTGCGCTGCAACCGGCTGCACAGTTGCAACGGCTGTCGGCGTGAGCGCAGCGACGGTTGTCAGCGGCGCGGTGGTTGTAAGGGCAGGGGCCGCCGCCACAGGCGCTACAGCAACCGGCTCCACAACGGGCACGGGGGCGGGCACGGGGGCGGCGATTGCAGCAGCAACGGTGGCGGCATCGGCGGCGGCCTGGCTGCCTGCCAGGTTGCCTGCGGCGTCGGCCAGGCCATTGGCCTGCGCATAGGCTTCGATTGTGGCTTCCTTGTAACCCAGCGCCAGCGTAAGCTTGACCAGTGCCTGCTTCAGCGCAGGATCAAACGACGGATCGGCCAACGCGCCTTCGGTCATAAAGATGAGCCACTGGCCGGGATTGGCGACATCCAGCGCGTCGATTGCGGCGCGCGCCGTCTCCAGGTTGCCATCGGCGGCAAAAGTAGTGGCAACGGCACGCGTCTGCTCTTCGGCGCTGCTTGTGTCGACTGCATTGCCGCCCCCCACAGGTCCGCAGGCACCCAGAAACAGCAGGCCCAGCAGCAGAGCAGTACCCAGCAAGGCGCGTAATCCTCGCTGCGACGGCGTATTGGGCAGCGCATGCGCCAGGGAATTTGAGGCTACGGGGGGCGAAAGGAGGTTGAACGACGGTTCGGTCATACGATTCGGTGAAATCCTCAACAAGCGCACATGCAGGCAAAGGCCGACGTAAAGCCAATCAGACTGGGGTCACTCTGACAGAGCCGGCAATCCAGCGGCTGCTTTGCCGCAGCACTTCTGCGCAGTCGCAGGAGCGTCTTGCTCACGCAGGGAAGAGCGTGTTGGCAAGCGATGAGTTTCACCGCCGCGCGTTCCCTGCTATAATGGCGACCGTTGCAGGGCTGGGTCCATACCGGTGCAGTTGCACCGTTGTGCCCATGTCGCCAACAACCAACAAGCTGTGCCGAAGGTGGGAATCGAACCCACACGGATGTTATCCACACGAGTTTGAGTCGTGCGCGTCTGCCAGTTCCGCCACTCCGGCCCATCAATTCTGCAGGCTGTTTGTGTTTGTTGCAGGCAAGTGCGCCTGCCGTGCATACGCATACAGCATGGGGAGTATACAGGCCACCCCTGGAATCGTCAAATGGGGAGCGATTTTTGGGTGGGCTTGCGTGGCGCAGGTGCGGCGGCCTGCCTTAACGCCGCAGGCACGTACTTCTGGATTCAATTATCGAAGCAGCCCGTTAGCCGGGCGCAACCAGCTGGCCTGGCCCGCAAAGCCGGCCCCAACCGCACATGAGCAGCCCCTTTCCCGAAAGCGAACTGATTGCACGCGCCTGTGGTGGCGACGTGGACGCGTTTAATCAGTTGATCCAGCATCACCAGGGTCTCGCCTACAGCGTCGCCTATCGCACGCTGCAGGATGGCGCGGCCGCCGATGATGCCGTACAGGAGAGCGTAATCAAGGCGTGGCGTGCGCTGGGGCAATATCATGGCGGCAGTTTCAAGAGCTGGCTCATGCGCATTGTCGTAAACACCTGCTACGACGTGCTTCGCTCCAGCCACTATCGCAACACCGAGAGCCTGGACGGCGGCGATGGCGAAGACGATTACGCGCCCCAGTATGTGGATGCGGGCGAACAACCTCATGACTTTGCCGAACGCGCCGAGCTGAACGGCTGGATTGAAGAGGGGATCAAGTCGCTGCCACCTGATCAGCGCATGGTGCTTGTGCTCTGTGATGTCCACGGCTACGCCTACGACGAGATCGCCACAATCATTGAGCAGCCCATGGGCACCGTTAAATCGCGCATTAGTCGCGCCCGCGCGCGCCTGCGCGACTACCTGTTGCGCCGCCCGGAACTATTGCCGTCCAACTTCCGTCCTAGAAGCGTGTAGAAATTGACCGACAGTCATGCCATTGGGCATTGTTCTCTCTCGGCCGCGACGTACGCACTGTAATTGGTGTTTTTGCTATGACTGAACGCGCAACCCCCAACCCCATAGGCTCCCCCCACATCTCCGATGATTTGCTGTCGGCCTACATGGATGGGGCCGTGAATGATGATGAGCGCCGTCTGGTTGAGGCAGCGCTGCACAGTGACGCTGAGACTGCCTGGCGGCTGGATGCGCTGCGGCAGACGGTGATGCTGCTGCGCGCACTGCCCCAGGTGAAGTTGCCGCGCGCCTATGCGCTGCCGGCGCTGCTGGCAGCCGAACAGGCAGCAGCGGCCGGCGTGCCCGGTGGCGCCATTGCCGAACCTGTGGTTGGGCAGCCACACCGCCCTGCAGCCACATCAGCGCGCCAGCCCGCGCCTGCCCCGCGCAACAGCATCTGGGATGCGCTGTGGGCTTTCTTCGGCAGCGGCAACATCGCGTTGCGCAACAGTGCCGCCGCGGCTTTTGCCCTTTTTGTGGTGCTGCTTGCCAGCAGCCAGGCGATTACAGGATCGCGCGCGGCCATGGAAAGCCAGAGCGCTGCACCTGCTGCGCAGATGGTTACAATGGCCGCCGATGCTGCCAGTTCTAACTCTGTGGCTGCACCCATGGCCGCAAGCGCGGAGGCGGCGCCGGCTGAGCAGCCCGCCGCGGCGCAGGCTAACGAGAGTGCGCCCGTTGCTGCTGCAAGCACCCAGCGCGCGGCCGCCCAGGAGGAATCCGTGGGCAACACCAGCGCGCCGGACGCTGCTGCAGAAGAACCCGCAGCCATGATGGCGGCTGCACCTGAAAGCACGCCGCCCGTAGCCGATGCGGGCGAGTCTCCCGCTATGTTGAGCGCTGCCGCACCNNCCACCACGACCACGACCACCGCAACCACTGCGTTGGCAGCCAAAGCAACAGAAGGCGATAGCGCGCCAGTGGCTGCAGCCCCTGCCGAGAGCAGCGTAGAGGCCGCAGTGCTGCCTGCTGCGGCTGACACCACTGTTGATGAGGCCTCCTTCTCAAATCAAAGCTGGGGGGTGGCGTGGCTGCCGCTGGCCGCGTGGGCGCTGGGTGCGGTGGCGCTGCTGCTCACGCTGCTTTGGTTGATCAGTCGCGGCCGGGCGCGCTCCCATGCCTGAACTCCCCGAAGTTGAAACGTCGCTGCGCGATCTGGAGCCGCTCCTGCGCGAGCGCACAGTCGCCGCCGCGCAAGTCACCTGGCAACGCACCATTGCCACACCCATGCTGGACGAATTTCTGGCGCGCATTGTAGGGCAGCGTTTCGTGGGCTTCACACGGCGCGGCAAATACATGATCTTCCAGATGGAGGGGGGTGATTACCTCATCGTCCATCTGCGCATGACGGGGCGCCTTTCTGTAGAGGCGGGCGACGCCGCCGCCGACGCACATACGCATGTGCTGCTCACGCTGGACGACGGCAACACGCTGCACTTTCGCGACCCGCGCAAATTTGGCCGTATGTGGCTGGTGCAGAATCCGTCAACCGTGGTGGGGGCGTTGGGCCCCGAGGTGTGGGACCGCTCGTTCTCTGTGGCGGCGCTGGCGAAGATGCTGGCTGGGCGCAAGGCCCCCATCAAGGCACTGCTGCTGGACCAGCGCATCGCTGCCGGCATTGGCAACATTTACGCCGATGAAGTGCTCTTTGCCGCGCGCATTCACCCGGCGCGGTCTGCGGGCAGTCTGCGCCCTGCCGAGGTCAAGCGTGTCCATGCCGCCATACGCGACCTGCTGGCGCGCGCGGTGGAGCGGGGCGGCAGCAGCCTGGGAGGCGCAAGCACGAATTACCGCCGCCCCGTTGGGAGCGAAGGGATCACGGGCGGTTTTCAGGATGAGCACCAGGTCTTTCGGCGCACAGGGCAGCCCTGCCCGCGCTGTGGCGGGCCGATTGAGCGCATGGTTGTGGCACAGCGGAGCACCCATTTCTGCCCCCATTGCCAGCCATATGCCTAAAGTCTTAACGGCATAACGGCAACATCTCAACGCAAAGGCACAGAGGACCGCAAAGAAACGCAAAGAACAGCAACAAGAGAACACAGATAACAACGGAACAAGCAGGGATACAGACAGATATCCGCTGTTATCCTTGCAGTTTCCGCTTTTATCTGTGTCCTCTTGTTGCTGTCCTTTGCGTTTCTTTGCGGTCCTCTGTGCCTTTGCGTTGAGATGTTGCTGTTCTTCGTTTGTTGGCGCCTCGCCCTATGCCTGCTTCTTGCTCTTCTTCTCAACAGCCGCAGATTTGTCGGCCAGCGCCACTTTGCGCGTCTTGAAATCAACCAGCAACTCCTGCTCGCGCGCTGCGCCCGCGCGCGCGCCCTCGGCCAGCGCATAATCCAGGCGCGACTGATAGCGCTCATCGTAGGTTGTGTCGCGTGCCGGCCCCAGCAGGAAACTCACCGCGGCCGCGCCCAACGCGCCAATCACGCCGCCCCAGACTGCTGCTCCCAATTTGCTCATGGCAGGCTCCCGTTGTTCAGATCATCACAACTGACCCGCGCACCCCGGCAAGCGGCGCGCACCGATTGATTATATGCGTGCACCCGTGGTTGCCCAAAGCTGCGTCTCAGTTGCCGACTGCCGACTCGCGCGTTTCAGATTCGCGCGCGGCGTGCGCCTGGCGCACAATCTCGCGAATCTGGTCCAGATGGTCGTGCTCATGGCGCAACCCCAATGCAAAGCGCTGCACGGCGTTGTACTGGGGCTTGTCCGGCCCAAACTGGAAGAAAATCTCCATATTGGGGTGGTCGGGCCACAGGTCCAGGCTGGCCACGCGAATACGGCGGCTCTCCTGCAGGCGCTGGCGCACCTGATTGATTGTGGTCACACTCTCCCAGGGCGTTTCGTAGCGCGAGCGGCCATGCAGTTCCACCCCGCGCGCCATCTCGGCGGCAAGGAAGGCGGCTTCCTCGGCCGAAGCGGTTGTGTGCACAATCACATGGCCCAGCGTCCACGCGTCGTTGGCCTGATTGGCGCCCTCACCGCTGGCGTAAGGGTCGTTGGCCTCAGGATCCACCGGCTGGAAGGTCACATCGGCGTCCTCGCAATTGGCAACAAGCGTCAGCAGCGTGTCCACCATCTCATGGCTCATGCTGCGCAAATCCTCGGGCGTGAGGTTGCTTGTCAATTCGGCAAAGGTCATGCGTTTTTCGCGTACTGCGGCAAAGTCAATCATGAGGGGTTCGTCTCCTTGTGCATACCCGTTAACGGGCACTGTGAATTTTCCATTTCAATTGCAGCGCGTCAGCGTGCAGGTCTCCATTCTGGCACAGCACGCTTGCCACGTCTGTAACATGCGTCGCACACAATCGTGACACACGGGGCTGCGGACAATTTGCAGCAGCATCGGTAACAAGATGACAGACTTTGGCTGCACATGCCAGTAACATTTGTCGCATGAATACAGGTCATTTGTCTCGACTTCTCGCTGTTGTGATGACTTTTGCTCTTCTGCTCACCGGCTGCGCAGCGCAGACGGCAAGCCCCGCGCTGGCGGCCAGCGTTGTGGAGGCCATGCGCGTGCCCGATGATGCCGGTTATGCGCGTGCGCTGGAGCCCGCCCCCTTTGTGTTCCCGCGCGACCACGGCGCGCACCCCAGCTATCGCACCGAGTGGTGGTATTACACGGGCAACCTGCAAAGCGCCACCGGCGACGAGTACGGCTTCCAGTTCACAATCTTCCGCAATGCGCTCACGCCGCAGGCCGTAGAACGCACCTCCACGCTGGCGGCGAACCAGGTCTACATGGCGCACTTTGCGCTGACGGATGGCCCGGCGCGCACCCACTACAGCTTTGAGCGCTTCAGCCGCGGCGCGGGTGACCTTGCCGGCGCGCAGGGTGAGCCTACCCACGGCGTCTGGCTGGAGGATTGGTCGGCGCGCGAGCTTGCGCCGGGCGTCGTGCAGGTTGTTGCTGCCGCAGACCATGCCGATGGCCCCGTGGCGATTGACCTCACCCTGCGCGAAACACGCCCGCCCATGTTGCAGGGCGAGCAGGGGCTGCACGCAAAGGGGTTGGAGCCGGGCAATGCCTCGTATTACTACAGCCTGCCCGGGCTGGAGACAATGGGCACGGTGACAACGCCCGCAGGCAGCGTCACCATCACCGGCCTGAG
>DIAV01000103.1:16867-17614 GCA_002415895.1 Anaerolineales bacterium UBA5069
AGTTGCCTCTGCTGGCTGCGCTGGCGTGGCCCGACGGCACGCAGATTCCCCTGAACGAGGATGAATTTTCGATTACACCCGTCCGCACGTGGACCAGCCCGCGCACGGGCGCAACCTACCCCGTGGCATGGGAGATTGCGATACCCAGCCAGGATTTGCAGTTGACGGTGACGCCGCTGCTGGATGACCAGGAAATGCAGGTGAGTTTCATTTACTGGGAGGGGGCCGTGCGCGCCGAGGGGACGATGGGTGGCGCGCCGGTTGCAGGCCGCGGCTATGTGGAACTCACCGGCTACGGCCAGCCCGCCGGCGCCTACCAGCGGTAAACAACCTCTCAACACAAAGCACAACAGCAACATCTCAACGCAAAGGCCCAAAGTACGCAAAGAAACGCAAAGGAAAGCAACGGCAAAAATCAAACCGCGCCGATGCTTTCCTTTGCGTACTTTGGGCCTTTGCGTTGAGATGTTGTTTTTCGACTGTCGCGTTAGTCAATGGGGATTGCCAGCGTGAAGCGCGCACCGTGGCCCGGGCTGCTCTCGAGCGTGATCGCGCCGCCATGCGCCTGCACAATGTCCGTGGCAATGCTCAGCCCCAGCCCTACGCCCTGCGGAAAACGTTTGTCCCCCTGGCCGCGCTGGAAGGGCTCGAAGATGCGCTTCTGCTCTGATGCAGGGATGCCCGGGCCCGTGTCGCTGACAGTGAAGGTGAAGCTGTCGCTCGCGCCGGGTTCGGCGGCCGCCACGA
>DIAV01000167.1 GCA_002415895.1 Anaerolineales bacterium UBA5069
GTGGTCTCCTGCGAGATCTCCAGTGCGGCGCGCGTTGTGGCGGGGAGCAGGCGCGCCGTCACCGTGCTCTTGAGCGGCAACGTGCCCAGCGTGGGAATGACCACCAGCAGATCCACAACGGCACCACAGGCGCGCGCCACAGTGGCCGCCACGGCCAAACCGGCCTCATGTTCGGCGTCGCCGTCCAGCGGCACCAGAATGCGCCCGCAGCGATAGGGTTGTGCGTGGGCCTCTGCGGGATGCACCACCATGACGGCCGTTCGCCCCTGCGCAATGACCTGCTGGGCGTTGGTGCCAAAAAGCCAGCGGCGCAGGCTGCTGCGCCCATGCGTGCAAAGCACAATCAGGTCTACGCCAAGCTCCTGGGCATGTTCGACAATCGAGCGTGCCACGTCATGCTCGGGGTTGGGGTGCGCGTGCAAATCCACGGGCACATCTCTCTCCAGGCGTGACGCGCGCGCGCCCATGCCCTCAAGATACGCATAGGCATCAGCAAGCGATGTCAGATGAGGCTCGCCGTGGATCTCCTCGGGCGGGTCATGCTCCATCACATGCAGCAGGGTAACGCGCGCGCCCAACGCCTGCGCCAGATAGAGCGCGGGCTGGAGCGCAGACTCGGCCATGCGCGAGCCATCGAGCGGAATCAGCAGGTGCTTGAACATTGACCAGCCCCCCACAGCACCGATTAACCTGCGAACAGCAATTGGTAGATCAGGTAGAAGTTGAGCACCACAATCAGCGCGGCAATCAGCGACGCCGCAAATGTGGTAATGGGACGATTCACGAGTTCGCCCATAATATCACGCCGGCGTGTGAAGAGCACGAGCGGAATTACAGCAAAGGGCAGGCCAAAGCTCAGCAGCACCTGGCTCCAAATGAGCGTCCACGTGGGGTCAAGCCCCATCCAGATGACGATAAGTGACGGCGCCATGGTAATGGAGCGCCGCACCCACGGCGGAATGTGGCGGTGCAGAAAACCCTGCATCACCACCTGACCGGCCATAGTGCCCACTGTGGCCGAGGAAAGCCCCGCCGCCAGCAGCGAAATGGCGAATATCGTGCTCGCGGCCGCCCCCAGCAGCGGCTCCAGCGTCTTGTGCGCCGACTCAATGCTCGCGATGTCAGTCAAACCTTTGTCGAAGAAGGTGGATGCGGCCATAATAAGCATGGCCATATTGATGAAGCTGGCCAGACCCATGGCAACCAGCACGTCCACAATCTCAAAGCGATAGAGCTTGCGCTTGTGCTCTGCATCTTTCACAGTAATGCGGTTCTGCATGAGCGCCGAGTGCAGAAAAATGGCATGGGGCATGACGGTTGCACCAAGAATGCCGGCGGCCAGCACAATGCTCTGGGGTCCGGCAAACTGGGGCACGAAGGAGTGGAAAAGCACCAGCCCCCAGTCGGGCTTGTCCAGAATCGTCTCGGCGACATAGGCAACCGCAACGACCGCCACCATCACCGTAATGATGATTTCGATCAGGCGAAAGCCGTAGCGCTGCATGCCCAGGATGATGAAGGTGGCGACCGCCGTCACAATGCCGGCCAGCCAGAGGGGCATACCGAAGAGGAGGTTGAAGCCCAGCGCCGCACCCAGGAACTCGGCCAGGTCCGTTGCCATGACGGCAATTTCCATAATGAGCCACATGAACCAGGTGAGCGGCGCGGGGTAGCGCAGACGGCACTGTTCGGCCAGATTGAGCCCCGTGGCAATTCCAAGCTTGGCCGATAGCGCCTGAATGAGCATGGCCATCAGATTGCTGGCCACAATCACCCAGAGCAGCATGTAGCCGTAGGAAGCGCCCGCCTGGATGTTGGTGGCAAAATTGCCGGGGTCCATATAGGCCACGCTGGCAATAAAGGCCGGGCCAAGGAATGGGATGATGCGTGCCAGGCGGTTGCGGCTGCTTTCGCCCCCCAATACAGCGGTCGCGGCGTCTACTGTACCCTTATCGGTGCGGGCTTCCTGCGTGGGTGGAAGGGAAGTGCTCATGGGAGGTCCATGCGTGCGATTGGGGTTGCATATGTACTTATGCCATTGTTGCGCTGCTCGCGATGGATGTCAACTTTTTGATTAGGCCAACCTAAGCCTCACCTTTAGGATTCAATAACAGAAGCGACCATTGCGGGCTACACTGCAAGCCCGCAGCCATATCAGCAAGGATGCACAAGATCCAATGAAGGTATTCCGCAACACCACGCACATTGCCAAACGGGACAAGCTGGGCCGCCGCCTGAGCACAGCCGGTTTGATCATTCTATTCATCGGCCTGCTGGCCAGCTTCGTGCCCACCATGTACCCGCCGGGCACGAATCCATCCGGCGCGCTGGCGCAGTTCTTGGTGCGCAACTGGGCACTCATCAGCTTTGCAGCGCTGCCGCTGGGCTTTGTCTGCGCCAGCCTGGGCAGCTACTTCATTACGCGCTATGCGCGCCGTCGCTGGGCCGGCTCCGCCACGCCCGGCCGCCCGGACGAAGCCTTTGAGCGCAGCCTCAAGGGGCTGGATGATCGCTTTTCGCTCTTCATTTTCAGCCTGCCCACTGCCTACACCCTGGTGACACCCTCGCAGATCATCAACTTTGCCATGCGCAGCGACAAGGGCACGATTCGCGTGGCGGGCAACAAGTGGCGCGAGGGCTGGGGTATGGGACGCATTCTCACGCTCTTTGCGCGCGAGGGTGTGGGCCACCCCCCCAGTGACCTTGCGGATCAGGAGAAGAAGCTGCGCAAGTATCTGGCTGAATCCCAAGCCGGCGAGACACAGGCAGACTTCACCGAGGCCCCCATTGAGGGCGCGGTGGTGCTGCTCAATGCCGACACGAAGCTGGAGTTGACCGGTGAGCCGTCGGTGCCGGTGCTGCGCGCCGACCAGCTCAAAGAGTATGTGCGCAAGCGCGTCAAGGATGTCAAGCCCACGCCCGTGATGAAGGAGGCGGCGGCCTACATGGCCGAGCACAACAGCGCCACCGAAACAAGTGTTGCCACCACCAAGGTCAAGGGCGTCTCCAGCGTGTAACGCGACACAGCAACACGGCTTAACAGCGACACAAAGACACGAAGAC
>DIAV01000282.1:0-4402 GCA_002415895.1 Anaerolineales bacterium UBA5069
GCGCGCTTCTGGCCGATGCGGAAGGCCCGATCCGTGGCCTGGTTTTCCACCGCGGGATTCCACCAGCGGTCAAAATGGAAAACGTGGCTGGCGCGCGTCAGGTTCAGCCCCGAGCCGCCTGCGCGCAGGCTGAGGATGAAAATGGGCGGCCCATCCTCCGCCTGGAAGGCCTGCACCATCTCGTCGCGCTGGGGTGCGGGTGTGCCACCATGCAAAAAGAGCACCTCCACGCCGAAGATTTCGCGCAGATGGTTGCGCAGCAGCGTGCCCATCTCCACAAATTGCGTAAAGACCAGCGCGTGGTCACCCACGGCCAGCGCTTCGTCCAACATTTCCGTCAGGCGCTCGAGCTTGCCGCTGCGGCTGGCAAGCGGCCCCGGCTGCTTGAGGTAGTGCGCCGGGTGATTGGTAATCTGCTTGAGGCGTGTGAGCAGACCCAGCACCAGCCCGCGCCGCTGGATGCCCTCGCTGCGGTCCAGCTCGGCCAGCGTCTCGGAGACCACCTTTTCATAGAGCGCCGCCTGCTCCTCCGTGAGCGAACAGTAGACAACCATCTCGTTCTTCTCAGGGAGATCGGAGATGATTGTTGGGTCCGACTTGACACGGCGCAGCAGGAAAGGCTGTACAAGGCGGCGCAACTCGGCGGCGCGATCGTCATCGTTGTAGCGCTCAATCGGCACAATGAAGCGCTGGCGAAAGCGCTCATGTGTGTCAAGATAACCGGGGTTCAGGAACTCAACAATACTCCACAACTCCGAGAGGCGATTCTCAACAGGCGTTCCCGTAAGCGCAATGCGGTTGCGTGCGGGCAGGCTGCGCACGGCCTGCGTCTGCTTGGCGGTGGGGTTCTTGATATTCTGCGCTTCATCCAGAATCAGATCGCTCCAGCGCCACTGTTTAAGCACTTCAACGTCGCGCCGCGCTGTGCCATACGACGTAATGATGATGTCGTGCTGCGCCACGGCCTTGACAAATGGCTCGTCTGTCAGCCGGTTGCCGCCGTGGTGCACAAGCACGCGCAGGCTGGGCGAAAAGCGTTCCACCTCGCGCCGCCAGTTGGCCACAACGCTGGTGGGGCAGATCAGCAGCACGGGGTTGTGCTCAGCGACAACGCCTTTGGCTGCGGCCAGCGTGCGCTCGTGCAGCAGCAGCGCAATCGCCTGCACCGTCTTGCCCAGCCCCATATCATCAGCCAGACAAGCGCCCAGACCCAGCCGGCGCAGATAGGCCAGCCAGCCCACACCGCGCCGCTGGTAGGGGCGCAACGTGCCAATGAAGCCCTCCGGCTCCATGACAATTGCATCGGGTTCCTGCTCCTGCAGTTGGCTGATCACGTCGCTGAGCCAGCCCTCAACATCCACAGCATCTACAGGCAGCACCTGCGGCACGCTGGGGGGTAAGCCAAGCACGGCGGGCGACGTGGGCGGCGGCGGCGCATCCCCTTCGGTGTTCAGGCTCTGCACCACGCGCACCGCTTGCAACAGCGACATAATCCCCGATGGCTGGCGCTCCACAATATAGCGCTGCGCCATGGCCACTTGTTCGGGGTCCAACTCAATCCAGCGATTTTCCATGCGTAACAACGGCGTGCGCATGGCGGCCATCTGCTCAAACTCGCTGCGGCCCAACTGCTTGCCGCCCAGCGTGAGCTCCCATTCAAACTTCACCTCGCCCAGCAAACCGGCCTGCTCGCCGGGGCGATTGCGGCCGCCAAAACGCTCATCATCGCCCGGCGAAAGGCGCAGGCGCAAACCCAGACCGCTGCGGCGGTCGGCATTCCACCACGTGGGCAGAATAATGCCAAAGCCGCTGCTCTCGAGTACAGGTCCCGCCTCGCGCAGAAAATCATAGGCCTCGCTCGTGCTCAGCGTCAGCGATTCGGGCGAGCGCTGGCTCAGGCTGCGCACAATGGGTGCAAAGATGCGCCCGGCTGCGTTGAGCCCGGCGCGCATGCGCTCCTGCGGCTGGTCCACTCGGCGGCTGCCCATGCGCAGCGAACCCGTTTGCGCCTGCCACACGTCGTGCGCCGAAATGCGCCAATCGGGGTTGTCGCGCGCTTGCAGCAGATAGTGGAGCGTCCACTGCGGCGCACCGGCGGCGCGTGCCGACCCTGCGCGTGCGCTTTCGTTCGGCTCCTCAAGGCGGAAGGCGACGCGGAAGGAGGTTTCGCTTGTGTACTGAAGCTGCTCCGTCCACCCCTGCCACTGCTGGTAGAAGGTGTAGGCCTCCTGCGGGGGCAGGTTGAGGCGGCGTTTGCCGTTGAGCAATTGCGCCAGCCAGCGCTGGGCAGGGGCCGCCATGGGCGCGGGCGTGGCAGCGTTACCTGCGCGCGGCGCGATCTCTGCGCCCCAGCGGCGAATCGAGGCATCCATCACCGCCGCAACGAAATGCTCAACCAGTTGCGCGGCTGAAGGCGCCTCAGCCAGGCTGGCGAGATTATAGGAGCGGCAGACGGGCGGCATCATGCGCACGAGGTTGTCGAAGCGTGCTTGCAGTCGCTCGTCACCCACATAGGGCTGCCACGCGGCCACCAGGTAGCCATCGGCGTGCGCGTGCAGGGCCGGCAGATAATCCTGGTTAATCAGCAACTCCAGCGCAAACTTGGCAACGTGGCTCCAAAAGAGCAAATCCTTGCCCATGCGCAGACGATGATAAATCGTCGCCGTGGTCGAGCTCTTCTCGCTGTTGCCATTGTTGAGTTGGGTGAGGCAGCGCAGCGCATCCAGAGGGGCGAGGGCAAAACCCGTCACCTGCCACGGGGCAAGGGCGCTGTCGCGTTCGGCGGTGGTGGAGCGCCCCGCAGCTGTGGAAAGCAGCGTGCGCTGCAGCAAGGGCAGCCCATCCACCGAAGGCGTCCAGACCGAGGCGCTGATTGGCAGTAGCTCGGCGGCGGCCAGCGCGGGCATCTGCTCAACCAGGAGCGAACGCAGCTGCGCGGCGGGCGCCTGCAAGGGGTGCGATCGCACTTTGGCGCTGCGCGGGCGAGCGCCATTCTGAGCGGTCGCGCCCGCCGTTCGCGGGCGCGAATCTGCGCCTGCACCGGTTGGTGCAGACGCGTTCTCTTCTTGATTTTCAGCCCAGAAGAATAGAGAACCGTCCGGAAGTTGGGGGTCAATACGCAGCCATGCCGCGTGCAGGATTAAAGGCATAAAGAGTATTGTATGCCTCTCCCGCCTTCATTTCAAATTAGAGAAGGTGCGGGCCACACACAATGCACCGCATGGGTAACCGCCCAAGCCTCAACCTGCCACAGGGAATGTGACGAAAAAGGTTGTGCCCTTGCCCAGCTTGCTCTCAAACCACATCTTGCCGCCATGCAGGCGCACAAGCGCCTGCGTAATGGCGAGCCCCAGCCCCGCCCCTGCGCCATCCTCGGAGCCCGCATTACTCGCGCGGAAGAAGCGCGTAAAAAGACGGAACTGATCCTCGACGGGGATGCCAATGCCGTTGTCCTTGACACGGATGCAGAGCATGGGCTGTCCCTTTTGCGGGCCGACCTGCACCGTAATCGTGCCACCCTCAGGTGTATATTTGTGCGCGTTGGAAAGCAGGTTGATGAGGATTTGCATCGCGCGCAAACGATCGCACCAGATTTCAGGCAGGTGCGGGTCGGCCTTGATGATGATGCGCTGATGCTTGCTGTCAAAGAGTGGCTGCATTTCGCCCAGCGCCTGCTCCACAAGATCAAGCGAGTCCAGCTTGCCCATGAGCAGTTCAAGACGATTGAAGTCAATGCGCGTAATGTCAAGCAGGTTGTTGGTCAACAAGCGCAAGCGCTGCGCGCTGCGGCTGATCCCATCCAGAGAATCACGCTGCGTGACACTCAGATTGCGCACATCTTCGGTTTCCATGAGTTCCAGGTAGCCAATCAGCGAGGCGAGGGGGTTGCGCATTTCGTGTGCCGCAGCTGAGACAAATTGGGACTTTGCGTCGTCAAGCCGCTTGAGTTCGCCCTGGGCCAGCGCAACATCCATCGTGAGCTGGGCAATGCGAATTCGCAATTCGGCCACCTCACGCCGCTGCGCTTCAATCGCCTCCCAGCGCGCGCCAAGCGCCGTGGCTTTGGCAAGCATGTGGATGACGCCCGTCAGGCTGCCGCCGGCGTCGCGCACGGCCACAGTCTGCGCCCAAACAAAGCGGCCGCTGTCGGAACTCTCACGGCGCACAAGCCCAATTTCAAGCGCGTGCATGCGCCCGGCACGCAAAGCATCCAGGTCACTTCTGCGATCAACCAGTTCAGGCGCAACATCCAGGAGCGAGCTGCCTACACCAAACGCGGGCGAAGCCAGCAGGCGCACATCGCCCAGCAGAGCACGCACCGTCAACCCTTTGTCTGCAACGATGCTCAACTGGTGATGAACCTTGAGCAGTGCATCCGCCGAGAGATCGACCGGCAGGTCAC
>DIAV01000282.1:4531-6679 GCA_002415895.1 Anaerolineales bacterium UBA5069
GAGATCGACCGGCAGGTCACCCGAAAGATCTGTCACCGCGCCACCCAGCGCCTCGCTGTCGGCCATATGCTCAGACATGGTGGATGGCATCAAGTTGACCTGCGTTCGACGCGTGGCTCGGTTCATGGCGCGTGACGTGCAGCTTTGGGGGCGACGCACAGCCCCTACGACGCGGCTGCTGCACCGGATGGCATGGGTGTTGCGCCGCTCTCTGGATTCAACACTGCGTCCACCGCGCTGGACGCCTGCGCCGGCGCTGCGCGCAGCGCGGGGCCAACGTCGCGCAGCACGTTGAGTTCATCCGTAAAAGCCGCCAGGATGGCGTCGGGATCGTCGACCAGACCATCATCCACCATAACGCCAATCGAGACCTCACCACAGTAGGAAATGATGCTCATGCCCAGGCCGATGCGCCCCGTTTGCGGCACCCAGAACATGATGCGGCGCATAGGTTGCCCGCAAAAATAAAGCTGCGTGCGCGGCCCGGGCACATTCGTCAGCACAGCCGAGGCCTTGGTGCTGAACCATGTGGTCGCCCACTCCGCCAGTTCGCCGGGAAACATGCCGATCACATTCAGAATTTCGTAAATCAGCAGCGGCTCGGGCGATTGCTTGAGCATATCCATTTGCCGCTTCACTTCGCGCAAGCGCAGCGCTGCGCTGGGCTGTTGCAGCGGCAGATTGAGATAGACCAGCGCAAATTCGTTGCCCAAATTGGAGAGGGGCTTGCTGGGGTCGCGCAGGTTTACAGGCACCATCGCGCGGATGTCCACCGCACCGCCATGCGCTTCCATGGCACGGCGCAGCGCGCCGGCCACGGCTGTGACGAGAATGTCGTTGATTGTCGCATTCGCCGCACGCGCAATCGTGCGCACATCCTCCAGCGCCACCAGTTCCGACCAGACCACGCGCTTGCGAATGCCCAATTCTCCCTTGAAGACCGAATCATTGTCGGGCGGCAGCACCAGCAGCTTGGCCAGAATTGCCGCGCCCGTTACCGAGATGAGCCCGGCAGTATAGGCCGTCTCCACCACATGGCGCGGGTTGACGGCCGTCTGCACGGCCATTTGCACGGAGACATCCGCGGCTGCCCGGACAAAGCGGCTGGTGTACTCCGCAGCACTGCGCATGAGCGTAAAGGGTGTGCGCAGCGAGAGGCCACGGTTGCTCGGGCGGCGCGCAGCCGGGCCAACCTCAAAATCGGGCGGGACTGCGGGCGGGGCGTCGGACGGGCCGTCAGGTTGGGCGTCCGTCAGCGAAAGCAGCACCTGCACCAGTGCAATCCCGTCAGCAATGCAATGGTGCAGCCGCCCAAAAACCGCGCAGCCGCCATTTACATTGTCAATCAAATAGAAGCGCCAGAGCGGACGCGTCGAATCAAACGGCTCGCTGAGGCGGTCGCTCACAAATGCCTGGAGCGTGGCTGTATCGCCCGGCGCAGGCAGCGCAATGTGGCGAATGTGGCTGCGCAGATCAAAGCGCTTGTCAACCTCCCAGTAGACACCGCCAATACCCGGTCGGTCGACAATGCGCTGGCGAAAGCGGCGGTAGGGACGCACAAGGCGATCCTCCAGCACCGCACAGAAGCGCTCAAAGTCAATCGGCGCGTCAAAGAGCATCACCCCGTTGATCACCATGAGGTTCGTCGGGGAATCCATGTCGAGCCAGGCTTTGTCCACGTTGCGCATTGGTTCGCGCAGTGGGGGATACGAAGACATGAACGCTCCTTGATTGCAAGAGGCAAGGCGGGTCTTGATTTGCAGTTGCGCATGGCGGTGCAACGTCAGGCCCTACACAGACACAGGCGCACACAGGGGCTGCGTCATTATCAGCAGAGCGCTCGCTCGAGTTGACCAGCAGTCGCGTCTCTCCGTATAATGGCCTGACACACAAGCAACAACACCGGCCGGCCCACTGGTACCTGCGCCTTACGGTAAGTTGTCATTTTGTGTGGCCCTTGTATTCTAGAGCTTTCAATCGTTACGTCAAATGATGACGAACCACACGGCCGGTGTGTCGCGCCCCTGCGCGTATCCACCCCACATGGAAAGATATCCGTTATGCTGAAGACGCACACCTGTGGCGAACTCAACCTGTCCAATGTGGGCCAGCACGTCACCCTTGCCGGATTGTCTCTTATACACATCT
>DIAV01000001.1:0-7845 GCA_002415895.1 Anaerolineales bacterium UBA5069
CAGCCACCGTTGTTTTTCTCCCCTCTCCAGTCTGGAGAGGGGCCGGGGGTGAGGTTGCTGTTGTGCCCATGCGCGCGTTGCTCCAACAACTTTTGAGAAGCCCTGAAGCGCATGACGGCTTACTTGAAGCCCGCATGTGACTGGGCTATACTTGCGCGAACTGCGCAGCCCACCTGCGTCGTTCCTATGACGACGGCGGGGTTGTTGCGCGCATAGAAAGTATCATCCACAGGCATCACGTGTACGCCACGTTCTGATCACGGCGCAGGAGTTGTCATGAGTGAAATTGTTGAAGGAGCCACTTCCAGCGCAGCCACACGCCATGCCGCGGGCACTGCCCCCGGCGGGCCGCGCATTGTGCGCACTGTCTACGCGCCAGGCGCGCAGACCAACGGCTTTGACGCCCTGGCCAACGAGTGGAACGCGCTGCTCCACCGTGCCCGACTGCACCCCCCCTTCCTGACCTACGAGTGGCAGACCACATGGTGGCGCTATTTGGGTGAGGGCGACTTGTGGATTGTTGCCTGGCGCGAGGCGCGCTCCGGCAGGCTGGTGGGTATTGCCCCCCTCTACCGCATTACCTTTACTGCGGGCGCGCTGGCCGGCAAAACGCAGCTTAACATTGTGGGCTGTATTGAGGTGAGCGACTATCTCGACATGATTGTGGATGAAAGCTTCGAAGAGGCTGTCTATACAGACTTCGCCGCCTGGCTGCTGAGTGACGACGCGCCGGCGTGGGATCTTGTTGATCTCTGCAATCTTCCTGAAGAGAGCCGCACCTGGCAGACAATGCCTGCGCTCTTCGAGGCGGCGGGTCTGGCAGTGCGCACCTTTCAGGAGGACGTTGCGCCGCAATTCGCGCTGCCGCTGCACTACGAAACCTACCTGCAGGAACAGGTTGAAAAGAAGCAGCGCCATGAAATTCGCCGCAAGCAGCGGCGGGCCGAGCGTGAGGCCGACATCGGCTTCTACTTTGTGGGCAAGGAGCACAGCCTTGAGGCCGAGGTCGATGATTTCATCGCCCTGCAGCGCGCCAGCCGCACAGACAAGTCGGAGTTCATGACAGCGCCCATGCGCCGCTTCTTCCACGCCGCGGCGCGCGCTCTCTTTGATGCAGGCTGGCTGCGGCTGAGCTTTCTCACAATCAACGGCGAAAAGGCGGCTTCCCTCTTTGCCTTTGAGTATGACCGCCGCTTCCTGCTTTATAACTCGGGCTATGAACCCGAGGCGCACGCGCAATTGAGCCCCGGGTGGGTGCAGCTTGCCTATGCAATCCAGTATGCAATTGCTGTGGGCAACACCCATTTTGATTTCATGCAGGGTGACGAGGCGTACAAGTACTACTTTGGCAGCAAGGATTATCGCGTAATGCGCGTGGTTGCCGAGCGCGCTGCGCCCTGAGGCGAACGCAGACACCAGGCAGCAAGCCGCCCCGATTCAAATGGCAGGCTTCAATCACTGCCCGTGCTATACTGCGTGTATCATCCGCAGTTGATTGACCAGACAGGAACCCATGGCATCCACCCGCAAGCGCAGTGACGAGCCGTCTACACCCGCACCGGAGATACACCTCCGGAGTTCCAGGACGCAGCCCGCGTCCAATGGCGCGCGCGCAGAGTCCGGCGATACAGCGGGCGCAGCACCAGCCGGCAATGGTCCTGCAGGTGGTGCACAGTCCAGGTACAGACCCAACTACACGCGTCCCACGCGCCGCCCTGCTGACGAACGCGAGAATGCGTTTGACATGCTGGCGTGGATGCTGGAAGGCGCCACCGGCATTGTGGATGAACTGCGCCACAATGACCTGGGGCTTTCCGAGGAATTCTGGGTGCATGCGGCAGCGGCGCGGCGCGAAACACTGCTGGCCATGCACGCTGCACTCGAGTCGATCATCGAGAAGACCAACGCCGCCGAGAAGGAACAGCAGGAGCGCGAAGTGCGCCGCGAGCGCCGCGGCGGCATTGCCATCGAGTAATCCCACAATTCAGCCACAAGATGACACAGAAAGAGACAGGTGACAACGAGTATCCGTTGTCACCTGTCTCTTTCCACCCTGAAAATGTTACGCAGCGTCCTGCGCTGCGCCCACAAGGCATGACGGCCTGTGTCATCCGTCGTACAGGCGCTCTTGCGTCTATCCCATTTGCTCGTGCAGCCCCTCGGGCAGGGTGGCGGCCACGCGCAGCACCGACTCCTGACGCACATGCACCTGGCCAGGGCGACCGTCCGGCGGGCGCGCAAGGTGGCGGCGTTGCGTCACAATCACATCGGCGGCGCGCTCGCCGCTGTGTGTGGAGAAGTGCGCGGCCAGGCGTGCCGCTGTCTCCAGCACGGCTGCGCTCGGCTCGCCCTGCACGCAGTGCACCAGCACATGTGACCCAGGCGCGCCGCGCACATGCAGCCAGTAATCATCGGGCTTGGCGGTAGTGAAGGTGAGTTTGTCGTTTTGCTGGGCGTTGCGCCCCACCCAGATTGTGCAGCCTTCGAGCGTGTAACGGCGCGGCCCGGCCGGCGGCGCCGCGCGCTCGGCTTTCGGCTTGGCGGTAGGCAGCAGCCCCGCCGCATGCAGCGCCTGACGCACGGCGGCAATCTCGGGCTGGCTTTGTGCCTGTGTCAAATCGGCCTCGAGCTGGTCGATGTAGTCGAGATCATTCTGCAAATGGGCGCGGCGTGCGGGAATGAAAAGCGCCGCGCGTTCAAGCTTGCCCGCGCGCTTGAAGAGCGCCTCGGCTTGTTGCACGGGTGTGCGCGCTGCATCAAGAGGAACCACAACAGGCTCAGCGCCGGTTTCCTCAGCGCTCACCTCCAGAACGGCCTGGTCGGGCGCAATGCGATGCTGGAGCGCCAGTAGCCAGGTGGCCTGCGTGCGCAACGCGGCGGCAGCGCCGGGTGCGGGGTCGTCGCCTGCCAGCGCCGCCAGTTGGCGCTGCACACGCGCGCGCGCCGTGCGCACGTTGGCGGCAACCGCGGCACGCGCCACGGCATAGTCATCGCGCGGGCGCGCAGGAGCCGCCGGCGCGTCGCGCTGCTCGGCAGCGTCCATAAGGGGTACGGCGCGGGTTGCCACTGTGGCCGCGATTGCTGCGCTGAGTGTGGGCTGCGGCTGCCAACGCGCGCCTGTGTCTGGCTGTGCGTACATTGCATAGGGCGCATACGCCGTCACGCGTCCATCCGCCTGCACCAGGCAGCCGGGCGACCACGCACCCGTGCGTGTGGGCAGCCAAAGCGATTGCAGCGCATCCACCAGCGCCGGCAGCAGGGCTGCGTGCGCTGGGGCTTCGGCAGTGCCTGTGGCGCGCTGCGCCATTGCGCGCGCTTGCGCCGGGCTCACGCCGGCGATGTGGGCCACGAGCGCCTTCCAGAGCGGACCCTCGAACGCCGGAACCGCGGCCAGGCGTTCGTAATAGTCGGGTGCGCCATCGTCCAGCGGTGAGATTTTGCCCTGCGCGGGGGGCGGCGTATAGGGGCGGCCCGGCATCACCGCACGCGCGCCGGCGACATTTGCGGGCACGCGCAGCAGGCAATCGAGAATCATGCCATTCGCGCGCCGCAGAATTATGTTGGCCGCGCGGCCAATGAACTCGGCCACAAGCACAGTTGTCCCGTGCTCCTTGTTGGTGAATTCAAGCTCCAGCAGCCGCTCATAGGCAATCGGCTGGCGCACAGCCACAAGCCCGGCATCGCGCACGTATTTGCGCAGTAGCAGGAGCAGCGGCGTGTCGGTGGGGCCGCCGCGCCGCGCCTTGCCCGCCGCCACATAGCCCATGGGGAAGTCGGCGGTCACGTCCAGCAGCAGTGTGTGGCGCGCGCCGTGGCCGTAGATCTCCAGCCCCAGGCTGCGCGCGCCTGTCTGCACAACCTGCTGCACCCGTCCGGGGCAAAGGGTTGCGTTGAGTTCGTCCACCATACAGGCCAGGCAAAGCGCGTCAAAGTGCATGGGACTAATGTACCACAGGCGAGCGTGCGCCCGTCTCCAAAATGTAAAGCGTTCTCTTGTGAGATTGTTGTGCATGCGCGCAGGCGAGCCATTCATGCGGGCATCGCTCAATCGCGCGTGCGCTGGCGCTGGCGTGGTATAATCCTCAGGCGCTCTGCTGAGCGCTTGTGCTGGTGTCTGCGCGGCTGTGGCGTTTGCATACTCGAGAGGGGGCTGACTGTGAATCGCATTCAGGAACTATATCAAGGTGGCCAGAGCATCTGGCTCGATTTTATTGAGCGGGGCATGGTGCGCACCGGCGAACTGCAGAAATTGGTGGATGATGGCGTTGCCGGTGTCACCTCCAACCCCACGATCTTTCAGCAGGCGATAGCCAAGAGTGACGCCTACAATGATGACCTGCGCGCCCTGCTTGCGCATGAGAGCGACCCAAAGGCGGTCTTTGAGGCGCTGGCCGTGGCTGACATTCAGGCCGCCGCCGATGTGCTGCGCCCCGTGTATGAGCGCGCCGCCGGCCACGACGGCTTTGTAAGCCTTGAGGTTGCGCCCACGCTGGCGTATGACACCGAGGCCACCGTGGCCGAGGCGCGCCGCCTGCACAGCCTTGTAAATCGCCCCAATCTCATGGTCAAGGTGCCCGCGACGCTGGAGGGCATCGACGCCATCCGTCGCCTGATTGCCGATGGCATCAACATCAACGTCACGCTGATCTTCAGCCTGGAGCGGTACGCCGCCGTCAAGGACGCGTACATTCAGGGGCTTGAGGAGCGCCATGCCGCCCGCAAGCCGATTGACCGTGTGGCGAGTGTCGCCAGTTTCTTTGTGAGCCGCGTTGATACCAATGTCGACGCACGCCTGGAGCAGATCGCGCAGGATGACTCGAGCAAGGCCGCCGCGGCGCGCGCGCTGCTGAGCAAGGCCGCCGTGGCCAATGCCAAGCTTGCCTATCGCCAATTTGAAGAGAAATTTGCCGGCGCGCGCTGGCAGGCGCTTGCCAATGCAGGCGCGCGCGTCCAGCGGCCGCTCTGGGCTTCCACCAGCACCAAGAATCCCGACCTGCCCGACCTGATGTACGTCGACACGCTCATGGGGCCGGACACCGTCAACACCATGCCGCCCGTTACGCTGGATGCCTTCCGCGACCACGGGACTGTGGCGCGCACTGTGGACAGCCATGTGGATTTGGCAGCCGCCGACATTGCCGCAATCGAAGCGTTGGGCGTTTCCATGCAGCAGGCGACCGACGAACTGGAGCGCGAGGGCGTGGAGAAGTTTGCCAAGTCCTTTGCCGAACTGCTCGGCACCATTGAAGCCCGCCGCAGCGAATTCGCCGCGACAATGTAAACACCTGGACGCAAAGCCACACAGACACAAAGGAACGCAAAGTCCAGCACAACAAGGAAGGCAGTTCTTGTCGTTGCTGTGCTTGCGTTCCTTTGCGTCTGTGTGTCGAATCCTGTTCTTTCGTGGTGCATCAGACACGTACGCGAGGGATAGCGTACGTGTCTGATGCACCATTTAGCCCACGGCCCCATACTCATGCCCAGCACCAATTTTCCCTATTACAACGTTGTTGATCAGATCTTTCATGCCGAGTGGTCGGCTGTTAAACTCGCGCGGCTGGAACTTTTGCGCGAGTCGGTTGCGGCGCTTTGGCCTGCCGGCCACCCCACGCGCCTGGTCCACGTTGTGGGCACGGGCGGCAAAGGCTCCACCTGTCGTTTTCTGGAAATGGGATTGGGCACGCTGGGCAAGGCCGGGGCCTTTATGAGCCCCCACCTCTTCGACTACCGCGAGCGCTTTAGCGTGGGCGGCGAATTTGTAAGCCAGGCCGATATTGTGTGGGCGTGGGAGGAGCGCGTCGGGCCCTACGTGACCCAGCTTGTGCATAAGCGCCCCGAACACGTGCACACCTTCCACGAAGTCTCGATTCTGATTGCGCTCTGCCTCTTTGACCGCCACGACGTGGAGTGGGCAGCGTTTGAGGCAGGCATTGGCGGTCGCTATGACCAGACGCGTGCTGTGGATGCCGCGGCCGTCGCGCTGACGAACGTGGGCAGCGATCACGCGCACCTGCTGGGCGAACCGCTCTGGCAGCGCGTGCTCGACAAGGCCGGCGCAGCGCGCGCCGAAGTCCCCTTTTTCACCACCGAAGTGCAGCCCACCAGTATCGAGATCATCCGCCAGGTGACTGCGCATGTGGGCGCGCCGCTGCGCGTTGTGGGACAGGAGGATGTCGACACACTGGTCGGTGGCCTTGCCAGGCACGGCCTGCCCGTGCCCACCGATTCGCTGCTGCACGCGCCCTACCAGAAGTGGAATGCAGCGCTGGCCGCGTCGGTGATTCGCCACCTTGCCCCTGAGATCGACGAGGCGCAGATGCTGCGCGCCTTTGCCCAGGCGCGCCTGCTGGGGCGCTTCTGGCGTGTGGATGAGGGCATCTATGCCGACATTGCGCACAACTACGAGAAGATCAACGCGTTGGCGGGCGAAATTCGCGAGCAGTTTGGCGACGCCGGCAAAATCCTCGTGCTGGGTATGTCGGGCAAGCGCTTCCCGGCCAGGATCTTTGGCGCACTCGCCGCAATGGCCAAAACAATTATCGTCACCGGCGCATCCTACAAGGGGCTGGACCCCGGCAAGGTGGCCGCCGAGGTGACGCCCCTCGCCGGTGACACCCCCACACTTGTTGTGGCCGACCCGCGCCACGCGCTTGAGGCGGCGCGCGCCATGCGCCAGCCCGGTGATATTATCCTGCTGACCGGCTCTACCTACATGATTGAGCAGGCACTCAACGCCGACCCGCACCTGCGCACGCTGGGCGCGAGCTTTGGCTGGCGCATGGAGCAACCCAACGAGGCCACAGGCACGCTTAACATTACCCTGCCCCAGCCCCCGCCACCTTTGCGATAATCTTTCGTGATCAGGGATCAAGGATCATTGTTTGAGACACACTTCATGGATATGAGTCTGCTGCCCGAGCAAAGCGAACTGCCCGCCGACCACCGCAGCGGCTATGTGGCCGTAATCGGCCGCCCCAATGTGGGCAAATCCACGCTGCTCAACCGCCTGCTGGGGCAGAAACTGGCCATTGTCACCCCCAAGCCGCAGACGACGCGCGACCAGATTCTGGGCATTGTCACAATGCCCGACGCGCAAATCCTCTTTCTCGACACCCCCGGCATCCACAGACCGCTGCACAAGCTGGGCGAGCACATGGTGCGTGTGGCCGAGCAGACAATTGCCGACGCCGACGTGGTGCTCTGGCTGGTGGATGGCAGCGCGCCCCCCACCGACGAAGACGAGCACATTGCCGAGCTGCTCCAGCGCATTGACGCGCGCACGCCCATTCGATCGCTGGTGCTTGCGCTCAACAAGGCTGATCAACCCACGGGCACGCGTGAGGAAAACGCCGCCGCCTACCGCGCCCTGATCCCGTGGATGGAGACCCCGGGCCATACCTTCGTCATGCAGGTTGCCAGCGGCCTGCGCGGCGCGGGCGTGCCCGAGCTTGTGGCGCGCGTGCGCAGCCTGCTGCCTGTGGGTCCCCGCTACTATGCCGAGGACGAGATCACCGATGTCCAAACCCGCTTCGTGGTGGCCGAGCTGATTCGCGAGCAAGCGCTCATGCTGCTGGGCGAGGAAGTGCCCCACAGCATTGCCGTAGAGGTGGACGAATACAGCGAGCGCGACAATGGCCTCATCTACATTTCGGCGGTGCTCTATGTAGAGCGCGACACACAGAAGGCCATCGTACTGGGCAAGGGTGGGCGCACAATCAAGCAGATTGGGCAGGCCGCGCGCCCGCAGATCGAGGAACTCGTGGGCGCGCGCGTCTACCTTGAACTGTGGGTAAAGGTGTGGGAGCGCTGGCGCAAACGCGAGGAGATGCTGCGTCGCCTCGGTTA
>DIAV01000001.1:7912-10152 GCA_002415895.1 Anaerolineales bacterium UBA5069
GGGCCGAGGCGCTGCGTCTTGGCTTTGCCCTCTGTGGCTTCGCGCCCGCCGGCAGCGCCCTCCACGCAGATTTCTTTGACGGCTGGCTGGATGCAGGCCGCGCAGGGGAAATGCACTACCTTGAGCGCAGCCGCCTGCTGCGGCGCGACCCTGCCTTGCTGGTGGGCCCCGGCCGCGCCCCCGTGCGCACGCTGATTCTGCTCGCCGCCCGCTACCCCATCTCCACCCTGCCGCCGGCCGTGCGCGACGATCCGGCACGCGGCCTGCTCGCCGCCTATGCCTGGGGCGATGACTACCACGACGTGCTGCGCCCACGCTTGCACAACATCGATGCTTTCCTGCGCGCCCAAACGGGGCGCAGCACGCTTGCCAAGGGGCTTGTGGACAGCGGCCCTCTGCTCGAGCGCGACTGGGCGCAGGTAGCCGGGCTGGGCTTCTTCGGCAAGAACTGCTGCATCATTCACCCCGAACTGGGCAGTTGGCTGCTGCTCGCTGCGCTGCTTGTACCCGAGGAGATTGGCGACACAGATGCGCCCGCTGCGCCGCCCCCACCGCCTGAGCCGCCGCTCGGCGCTGTGCTCAGCGGCCTGCCCCCTGCCACCAATTTCGGTGCGTGGACCATCCCGGTGACACGCGCCAGCACTGCGGGCTCCGCCACGGGCACATGCGGCCGCTGCACGCGCTGTCTGGATGGCTGCCCCACGCAAGCCTTCGTCGGCCCCTTTCACCTTGACCCGCAGCGCTGTATTTCCTACTGGACGATTGAGACGCAGGCGCCGATTCCCATTGCACTACGGCCCCACTTTGGCAACCGCATCTTCGGCTGTGATGTTTGTCAGGCGGTTTGCCCGTGGAACGCGCGCCTGGATGGGCGCGCCCCTGCCTTTGAGGCACTGCGCGCGCGTGCCGCACGCATCGCACCGCCGCTGCTCGACGGCTTTGCCCCAATCGCCCCCTACTGGCTTGACGATGCGGCCTTCGCCGCGCACTTCAAGCGCTCGCCCGTGCTGCGCGCCACGCGTGCAGGCATGCTGCGCAATGTCTGCGTGGCGCTGGGCAACTGGGGGCATCACCACACAATCCCTGCCTTGGCGCAGGCGCTGCATGATGAAACTCTGCCGCCGCGCGGCCACGCCGCCTGGGCGCTGGGGCAGGTGGGGGCGCAGGTGGGCATGGACAAGGTTACGCCCCTTCTGCGTGCACGCCTTGCCGTGGAAACGGATGCGTGGGTGCGTGAAGAAATTGGTTATGCGCTGAACGCCGGTGCATGAAGAATTGCAGCGACAACAGCACAGCAGGAACACAGATAACAACGAAAAAAGCATGGATATACGCGGATATCCGCAACGATCCCTGTTGTTTCCGCCGTTATCTGTGTTCCTGCTGTGCTGTTGTCGCTGCCAATGTGCAGGAGCGCTTGGGCTTTGGTATTATCTTGCAACGCAACCTGGCAATCGCGCCCGGTAGCCTGGCGCGTTGACCTAACTGCGCACTTTGTTGGAGATGCTTGTGACTGAGACTTTTTGGGATACGCTGCCGCGCCCCATTATGGGCCTTGCGCCCATGAACGGCGTCAGCGATCAGCCCTTTCGCTATATACAGAAGAAGTATGGCAACCCCATGCTCATCTACACCGAGTTCACAGCGGTGGAACGGCTGCGCATTGGGGATGCCGACCTGCTCAAGGATTTCCTCTTTGACGAGAGCCAGCGCCCTGTCATTGCCCAGATCTATGGCCACCAGCCCGAACTTTTTCGCCATATGGCAATCCTGGCGTGCGAGCTGGGCTTCGACGGCATTGACATCAACATGGGCTGCCCCAGCCACAGCATTGTGCACCGCGGCGCGGGCGCCGGGCTGATCCGCACGCCGCGCGTGGCCCAGGAGATTGTGGCCGAGACCAAGGCAGGCGTGGAGGATTGGCGCAATGGCCGCAATCTGCGCGACGACAAGCGCGTGCCGCGCCGCTTTGTGGCCGCCGTGGAGGCGCGCCACGCGGCGCTGCCTGCCGCCTATCAACAGCGGCGCGCATTGCCCGTCAGCGTCAAGACGCGCATTGGCTACGACGTGCCGGAGGTGGATGAGTGGTTCCCCCGCCTGCTGGAGAGCGAGCCTGCGGCGATTGCCATCCACGGGCGCACGCTGCGGCAAGCCTATGCAGGCAGCGCCGACTGGGGCGCGATTGCCCAGGCAGCGGAGATAGCCCGTGGTTCGTCCACGCTGATCCTGGGCAACGGCGA
>DIAV01000053.1:0-2901 GCA_002415895.1 Anaerolineales bacterium UBA5069
CGCTCGTCGTTGCCGCCGCCCATGCCTGCACCACGATGGCGGCCAACGGCGTCGATTTCATCAATAAAGATGATGCAGGGCGAATTCTTCTTGGCCTGCTCGAAGAGGTCGCGGACACGGCTTGCGCCCACGCCCACGAACATCTCTACGAATTCTGAACCGGAGCTGCTGAAGAAGGGGACGCCCGCCTCACCGGCGACGGCCTTGGCGAGCAAAGTCTTGCCTGTGCCCGGCGCGCCCACCATGAGCACACCCTTGGGAATGCGTGCGCCCAGTGCGGCGAATTTCTGCGGCTCCTTGAGGAACTCAACCACTTCCTCAAGCTCCTGCTTGGCCTCATCAGAGCCGGCCACATCGGCAAAGGTCACGGTGGGGCGATCGGCTGTGTCGAGTTTGCGTGCGCGGCTGCGCCCGAACTGCATGGCGCGGTTCTGCCCGCCACCCCCCGCCGAGCGCATGATGAACATGAAGAAGCCAAAGATGAGGAGCATGGGCAGAAGCATAAGCACCCAGCTCAGGATTGCGCTTGAATTGGGCGCATTCTCCACGCGAATGGGCAGGGTATCGAGCTTTTCCTGGGGAACGCCCATGCGTCCGAGTGTGGCGACAAGGCTCTCGTTGTCTTCCTTGCGGCTGCGCACCGTGGGTCCCGTGGTTGGGTCCACGATGATGACCTCGCCCTGCACAACGATCTCCTCCACTTGGTCGAGCTTGACCATGGAGGCGACTTCGTCAAGGCCAATCATGCCCGTGGTCTCCACCTGGCCGCCAAAGAAGAAGCGCGAGCCAAAGAGGATGACAACCGCAAGCAGGATCCAAAACCATGTGCGGCTGAAGTAGCCGCCCATATTGCCATTGGGGTCCGTTCCTTTGGGATCCTTTGGATCCTTGACGGGCGGCTTAGGTGGCTTGTTGGGCGTCTGATTGGGTGATTCGTTTGCCATATCGGTTAATGGTCCTCAGCGGGCCAGATGCATAAGAGCCGCACACATGCGGCGGATCACGCGGGGAGCAACTTCGCTGCCTGCGCTCCATTCTCGCACAGATTGCGCCTGCGCACCGAAGCGAGGCTTCCAAAGTTGCAAGCCTCGCTGCAGATTTCAGCTCTACGCAATGGCAGCCAGCATGTTGCTCAGATCAGCGCCCACGCGATGCGTTGGCGCGCGGTGAATGGGCGGGTGCTCCGCAGTATAGCCCTTGCTGGGGGCAGAGGCCTCGTCAGGCTTGTCGCTCAGGCAAAGCAGGAAGCAGCCACGCTGCTTGAGCCATGCCGCCACCTGCCACACCTCTTCGGTCAACGTGATCTCGCCGCCCAGCAGTTCCTTCACAGGCGTGTTGTCGGCCATGTTGCCCATATGCTCCACCGTGCAGATGAACTCCTGGCGGCGGAAGCGTTTGAAGGGCGTGGGATCGCCTGCGCGCACGCTGCTCAGCACCGCCTCATGCACCTCGAGCAGCGTCTCGCTGCCTGCATCGTTGAGCATCATGCGGCTGTCCACCCAGCGGATGAACTGGTCAAAGTTCTCCATGCTGCTGCTGTCAATTTCAGCCATGAGCTCGTTGAAGCTTACCATGCCCGCGTTGAGCACAAGGCAGATGTAGGTAAGGTAATCCTGATTGTCGGCAGTCAGGAAGTGGTACTTGCCGCGGTTGAGCTCGTTGTACTGTTCAACGAAGAGCGGCTTGTCGAAGCGATCTTCGCCCAGCACGGCGGTCATTGTGCGGAAGATGCCCTCGAGGCGGGCGCGGTCGATGACGTGGTCGTTGCGCCCCTTGGCGCCCAGCGCGGTTTTGTCAATGTCAACGACAACGGCGGTGCGCTCATCCAGATGCAGCCCGCTGCCATGCACGCCCGCCAGCCAGGGGGCCAGCGCCGCCCAGCGGTTGGCGTTGGTGATCAGCCCGTTATCTTCAACGCTGCTGGACGGCTCGTGTTCGGTGCGGTCGGCGCCAATGAAGCATGCGCCGCGCCAGCCGGTGACGGTCGCCATGTTGCGAAAGGCCTGGCCATCATTGAAGAGGGTATCACCCAGAAAGAGCAGCTCGGCGGTAGGGCGGCGCTGGCCGCGCACGGCCTGCGCCTTCTGGATAATCCACGTGGCCGCCTTGGCGTACTCGATTTCCTGTTTGCGCGGGATGTGGTCGTCGCTAATCCCCATGAGATAGGACGAGTTCTTGAAGCCGGGCACGCGCTTGTCTAAAGGCTCCAGATTGCGGTAGACAACCCAGTCATCAAAGAGATCGGCAAGGGTGGCGCGACCGTAATTCTCGATGGGCAAAGCGCCATGCGCTTCCCACTGCAAGGGCTCAGCACGCAAACTCTGCATTGCAAATCCTCTCCAGCACGCAAGGAGCGCGGAACAAACAACAACACGTACTGTCAGAACTTCGCATTATAGTGACGCGTCACAGTGGCGCAGTACAGTGGCGTGTAAAACCGCCATTGTCCAGGAACGCTGCGCGCAGCGCATTCTACGCGATCTGCAGGTTGCGCGCCATGGCTTGCGCCGCAACGCCCAGGTAGCCCTGTGCCACCAGTAGCTCGGCGTTGAGAAGGCTGCCGCCTGCCGCGCCGCGAATTGTATTATGCCCCAGCGCCACAAATTTGTAGTGGAAGAGCGGGTCGGCGCGCAAGCGGCCCACCACTGTGGCCATGCCCGCCACACTGCCCGCCAGGCGATCGAGGCGCGGCTGCGGACGGTCGGGGCGATCATCATAGATAATGGCCGGCTGGGGCGCGCTGGGCAAATTAAGCTGCTGCGCCAGCGGCTTGTAGTCGCGCCATGCCTCAATAATCTGCGCCTCGGTTGGCTTGTCGGCAAACTCAACGCTCATGGTAATCAGGTGGCCGTTGCGCACGGGTACGCGGTTGCAGTGGGCGCTCACCACCAAATCGGCATT
>DIAV01000053.1:3027-3876 GCA_002415895.1 Anaerolineales bacterium UBA5069
TCCTCTTCACCGCTGATATAGGGCACCACGTTGTCCATAATATCCATGCTGCTGACGCCCGGGTAGCCCGCGCCGCTGACAGCCTGCATGGTGACAACAAAGCACTTGGTGACGCCGAAGCGCTCGTGCAGAGGGTGCAGCGCGCTGACCATGTGCGTGGTGCTGCAATTGGGGTTGGTCGTCATGTAGCCCGTCCAGCCGCGGTTGCGCTTCTGCACGTCAATCAGCGCCAGGTGCTCGGGGTTGACCTCGGGAATGAGCAGCGGCACGTCGGCGTCGTAGCGGTGGTTGCGCGCGTTGCTGCACACAACATGGCCTGCGGCGGCAAAGGCCTCTTCAGTTTCGCCCGCCGTCTCGGAAGGGAGCGCGCTAAAGACAATGGCCACGTCGTCGCCCGGTGCGCAGTCCTTGACGCGCACATCGCGCAGGTGGGCCGGCATGTCGCCACGCAAATTCCACTTGCAGGCGTCGGCGTAGCGTTTGCCCGCGCTGCGCTCNNCTTGTTTGCTGTCATGTCGCTACACTCCGTCGTTTGCATAAACCCGGGCGGCCCCTGCAATGGGGTGCGCCGGTTCTGGTTGATTCAGTGTGTATGGCCCAACTCGACAATGTCGCTGAGCACACCGGCGGCGGTGGCATTGGCCCCCGCACCCCGCCCCTGGATGACCAGCGGCGCCGGCGCATACCAGCGCGTGTGAAACTCAATGAGGTTATCGGCGCCCGAAAGCATGCCCAGCGGGCTGCCTGCGGGCACAACCGTTGGCCCCACGCGGCACGTTCCCTCTTCCACCACGGCGGCGTAGCGCAGCACCCCGCCGTCGGCTGCCGCCGCCTGCACCTTTTCGGCAA
>DIAV01000053.1:3961-4948 GCA_002415895.1 Anaerolineales bacterium UBA5069
CTCCACCTCGACATCCGCCAGTTCCATCTCCCAGCCCAGGCCACGCGCCAGAATCAGCGCTTTACGTGCCACATCCAGCCCGCCCAAATCGTCGCGCGGGTCGGGTTCGGTGTAGCCAAGGCGATGCGCCTCGCGCACCACCGCGCTGAGCGGCAACCCCTGCTGCAAACCCGTCATCACATAACCCAGCGTGCCGCTGAGCGCGCCGGCCATCTTGTGCACAGGGTCGCCGCTCATGCGCAGGCGGTGCAGCGTGCCGATGACGGGCAGCCCTGCGCCGCAGGTGGTTTCCCAGCGCACGCGGCCCGTGGCAATGGGCGCACCTGCACTGGTGACACCGGCTCGGGTGAGCCGGTTGTATACCTCCTGTTGCACAGTCAAGGGTTTTTTGTTGGCGAGGACAAGCTTGCAGCCTGCATCCAGGGCCATGAGGAGCGCGGGGATGGTGGCTTCGGTGGCGGTGCAATCCACCACCACGGTGTGGGGTGCGAGGGGGCCGGCGAACAGGCGCAGTGCGTTTTCTGGCTGCTGTACAGCCTGTGCGCCGTCGAGAGATGCCAATGTGCCGCCCTGCGCTTTGGCGGCGAGGGCGCGCCGCAACGCGGCCTCATCCAGCGTCGCGCCGGTCTCTGCCGGCGCCAGCAGCGCCGAAGAATCCGCCAGCGCCAGCACGTTGAGGGCCACGCCATAGTGCGCCGCCACCTGTGCGCGCTGATCGAGCAGTTGGCGCAACACGGCTTGCCCTACGCCGCCCAGCCCGAAAAGGATAATCTGCAGGGTGCGCGGCTCAACCGGATTGTTCACGTGCGGCTCACTGCCCATATCGGCTCACTCGCTGGGGCCGCATCAAGTTGCAGCCTGAGGCCCGATTATAGCACAGCGAGAAAAAGTGTGGGGAGTGGGGTAAGGGCGGGGAGTCGTATGGCACCCTACTCCCCATTCCCTACTCCCCACTTTCTACTCCCCGCCCTTACCCCACCAGCGCCG
>DIAV01000325.1:0-2702 GCA_002415895.1 Anaerolineales bacterium UBA5069
CACGTAGCGGCGGCTGCAGCCGCCGTTGGTATGCAGCGCGGCGCGTCCTCGGGAACGGCGGCTTCAGCGCCGCTACGCAACCCCGCGCGTACGTACCGGATACATTACCGAGGCGGTCTCTGCTACGCGCCCCACGTGGCGCGCAGCACGCGCACCCAGTTGCCGTGCGCCACGCGCTTGAGTGATTCTCCGCTGAAACCCACAGCGCGCAGCGCATCCATGAGGCGGGGCAGCCCGGTCACGTCGCCCAGGTCCTCGGGCATCCACGCGCCGTCAAAGTCAGAGCCGAGGCCCACGTGCTCGTCGCCAATACGCTCGGCAATATAGGCGGCGTGGCGTGCGATTTCGCTGACCGAGGTCTTGCGCTTCTCGTTGCCATCGGCGCGCAGAAAGCCCTTGTGAAAGTTCACCCCCACCATACCGCCCGTGCGCCCGATCGCATCCAGTTGCTTGTCCGTCAGATTGCGCGGCGAGGCGCAGAGCGCGTGTGCGCCCGAGTGGGTGGCAACAAGCGGCGCGTCGCTCTGCGCCTCCACATCCCAGAAGCCCTTTTCGGTGAGGTGCGACAGATCAACCATGATGCGCAACTGGTTGCAGCGCTGCACCAGCGCCATGCCCAGGCGCGTCAGGCCCGGGCCATTGTCGGGCGAGCCGGGGAAGGTGAACGGGACGCCTGCGCCAAAGAGATTGGGGCGGCTCCAGACGAGGCCCAGCGACTTCAGCCCGGCCTGTGCCATGACTTCCAGCGCGTCCATGCCAGGATCGATGAAATCCGCGCCTTCGGCATGCAGGATGGCCGCAAAGGTCTTGCCCTTGAGGCAGCGCTCAAGCTCGGCGGCGCTGCGCACAATCTTCAACTGTCCGGCGGATTCCTGCTCCAGGCGAAAGAGGCCGGCGGCCATGTGCAGCGACAGTTCGAGTGCGTAGGGCTGCTCCACAGGCGGCGGCACAGGATATTCGAGGCGGCCATCCACCTGAATGGGTCGCGGGCGTGCGTGCCCCTTGCGGAAGCGGTTGGGGATGAACATGGCAAAGAAGCCGCCGCCCAAGCCGCCGGCGCGGGCGCGCGGCAAATCGATGTGGCCCTGTTCGCTTTGTTCAAAGAAGGTGCGGCGTGGCGTGGCGGGCGCAAGCGGAAAGAGGTCCAGAAGGGTATCGTTGTGGCCATCGAAGACGAGCGGGTTGGTGGGCATGTCAGACCTTGCAGCGTGGCCGCGCAGCAACGCGCCGCGCGAAAGGTGCTGCGATCAGTATAGGCGTGGGGGCGCACGCTGCAAAGAGTGCGCGCGCGCAATCGCGGCAGGATCATGGCTGCGCTGCCCACGTTGCACCCAATCCTAGTCACTTGACCAGGGCAATAACTCACCCACGGGGTAAAGATGGACTCAACCAGGGAGGGTCGCAGTCCACTCTCGAGGAGCGTACAATACCTGGTGCCGGCAATGCGCGCCGTCCAACGCACGCGCGACCCAGCCGGAAACGGTAAGCACTGCAAGCACCGAAGCGCAGTCCAATTCTCGGTTGTCATCAGTCAACGTGGTGCAACGGTGCACCATCATCTCGCGCAGATGCGAGGGAGGCACACAATATGTTGGTACGCGATCGCATGTCGAGCCCAGCTGTGACGGTTAAGCCGGAGACGACCTTTCAGGACGCGTTTACGCTCATGAAGGAGCGCGGCTTTCGCCGTTTGCCGGTCGTCAACGACCACGGCAAGCTCGTTGGCATTGTCTCCGAGCGCGATTTGCTGCACGCCGCGCCATCACCGGCCACGTCGTTGAGCGTGTGGGAGGTGAATTACCTGCTTTGGAAGCTGCATGTGCGCGACGTAATGACGGAAAAGGTCTTTTCGGCATTCCCCGAGATGCCGATTGAAGATGCTGCGCAAGAGATGATTACCCACAAGGTGGGCGGTTTGCCTGTTGTGGATGCACACGGCAGCGTGATCGGTGTGATTACGGAGACGGACATTTTCAGGGCCTTCACCGAGTTGTTGAGCGGCGGCGAGCACGGCTTGCGCGTGGAAGTGCGCGCGCCCGATCGGCCCGGCGCACTGGCCACCATGACGCGCGTGATTGCCGACATGGGCGGTGACATCATGAGCCTGGGCACCTTTGACGACTTGAATGACCCCAGCAAGCAGAATGCAATTCTGCTCTTCAAGGTGCGCGGCGTCTCCAAGGAAACGCTGGAAGCGGCCTTCGCCAAACTGGGTGATGAAGTGCTGGATGTACGCATGGTATAGCTGTATAGCGCAAATCTGCAGGAGAAACCGTTTTGGGTTTCTCCTGCCTGCTTTTGCGGCGGCGCACTGGGGTACAGGGTGCGCGCCGCAAGAGAACTAATTGTCCTGCTGCTGCATATCAGCCGCGGGCTACCGGAACTAGAGGAGAGTTTAGCAACATGCCACGAGAGCTTGTAACCATTGAGGGCAACGAGGCCGCCGCCTACGTCGCCTACAAGTTCAGCGAGGTCATCGCCATTTACCCGATTACGCCTTCTTCGGGCATGGGCGAACTGGCTGACTACTGGGCTTCGCGTCAGGATCCGAACCTGTGGGGCACAGTGCCCACGGTAGTCGAGATGCAGTCGGAAGCCGGCGCAGCCGGCGCCTGCCATGGCGCGCTGACGGCGGGCGCCCTGACGACGACCTTCACGGCCAGCCAGGGCTTGCTGTTGATGATTCCGAACATGTACAAGAT
>DIAV01000325.1:2814-3764 GCA_002415895.1 Anaerolineales bacterium UBA5069
TCGATCTTTGGCGATCATGGCGACGTCATGGCGGCGCGCAGCGCAGGTTGGGCACAGCTCTTCTCCAGTTCTGTGCAGGAAGTCATGGACATGGCGACTGTCGCCCATGCCGCCACGCTGGAGGCGCGCATCCCTTTCCTGCATGCGTTTGACGGCTTCCGCACCTCGCATGAGATCAACAAGATTGAAAAGCTGGGCGATGAAGATTTTCTTGCCATGTTTGACGAAGCGCACGTTCGCCAGCACCGCGCACGCGGCCTGACGCCGGATGCGCCTGTCATGCGCGGCACAGCCCAGAACCCCGACACCTACTTTCAGGGCCGCGAAACTGTCAACCCCTACTACATCGCCGTACCCGAGATTGTGCAGACGAAGATGGACAAGCTGGCTGAGCTGACAGGACGCCAGTACCACCTTTTTGACTACTCTGGTGCACCTGACGCCGAGCGCGTGCTGGTGATGATGGGTTCGGGCTGTGGCGCGGCCGAGGATGCGATTGAGTACCTCGCGAGCCAGGGCGAAAAGGTGGGCGTTGTTAAGGTGCGCCTCTTCCGCCCCTTCTCTGTGGATCACTTCCTCAAGGCGCTGCCGGCCACGACCAAGGTGATTGGCGTGCTGGACCGCACCAAGGAGCCGGGCGCAACAGGCGAGCCGCTCTACCAGGACATTGTCACCGCTGTCTCTGAAGGCTATGGCAGCGGCACACTCCCCTTTGCAGTGCTGCCCCGCATTGTGGGTGGCCGCTATGGTCTCGGCTCCAAGGAATTCACGCCGGCCATGGTCAAGGGCATTCTCGACATGATGGCGGGCGAGCTGCGCAATCACTTCACGATTGGCATCGTTGATGACGTGACGCACACGAGCCTCGACTACGATCCCTCCTTCAGCACCGAGCAGGAAGACTCGGTGCGTGCCATGTTCTGGGGCCTCGGCTCCGATGGCACAGTGGG
>DIAV01000325.1:3837-4647 GCA_002415895.1 Anaerolineales bacterium UBA5069
CATTGGCGAAGAGACCGACAACTACGCACAGGGCTACTTTGTCTACGACTCCTACAAGTCGGGCGGACGCACCATTTCGCATCTGCGCTTTGGCCCTCGCCCCATTCGCGGCACCTACCAGATTCAGAGCGCGAACTTCATTGGCGTGCATCAGTTTGGCTTCCTCGAAAGCTACAAGGTGCTGGACGTGGCCGCGCCGGGCGCAACCCTGCTGCTCAACGCGCCGTACCCCACCGATGAAGTCTGGAATCACCTGCCGCAGGTTGTGCAGGAGACGATTGTCAGCAAAAAGCTGCGCCTCTTTGTGATTGACGCGTACGAAGTGGCCCGCAACAATGACATGGGCACACGCATCAACACAGTCATGCAGACCTGCTTCTTTGCCATCAGCAACGTACTGCCGCGCGACGAAGCCATTGTGCGCATCAAGGAAGCCATCAAGAAGACCTACGGCAAGCGCGGTGAGGCCGTTGTCCGCAAGAATTATGCGGCTGTGGATGACACCCTGGAACATCTCTTCGAAGTCAAGGTGCCGGAGTACGTGACAAGCACCATTGCCATGCCGCCCGCCGTCTCACCCATGGCGCCGCAATTTGTGCAGGATGTAACAGCCAGAATGCTGGCCGGTTTGGGCGATACCATCACCGTAGGCCAGATGCCTGCCGACGGCACCTTCCCTGTGGGCACAACCAAGTGGGAGAAGCGCAACATTGCCCAGGAAGTCCCCGTTTGGGACCCTGAGGTCTGCATTCAGTGCGGCAAGTGCGTGCTGGTTTGCCCCCACTCTGTGATCCGCGCCAAGGTGGCCGA
>DIAV01000325.1:5049-8846 GCA_002415895.1 Anaerolineales bacterium UBA5069
CAACGTCAAGAACATCCAGTTGCTCGAACCGAGCTTTGAGTTCTCGCTGGCCTGCGCCGGTTGTGGCGAAACGCCCTACCTGCATCTCATCAGCCAGCTCTACGGCGACCGCGCACTGATTGCCAACGCCACAGGTTGCTCCAGCATCTATGGCGGCAACCTGCCCACCACGCCGTGGACCACCAAGGCCAATGGGCGCGGCCCGGCCTGGTCCAACTCCCTCTTTGAGGACAATGCCGAGTTTGGCCTCGGCATGCGCGTAACGCTGGACAAGCAGGTGGAATATGCCACCGAACTTGTGCAGAAGATGCGTGGACAGGTGGGCGGCGATCTTGTGGACGCCCTCATCGCCAACCCGCAGACGACCGACGTGCAGATTTCGCAGCAGCGCGCGCTGGTGGAGCAGCTCAAGCAGAAGCTCCAGGGCTTCGACGCACCGGGCGTCAAGGACCTGATGAGCCTTGCCGACAAGCTCGTCAAGAAGGTTGTCTGGATTGTTGGCGGCGACGGCTGGGCTTATGACATCGGCTTTGGTGGCCTGGACCATGTTCTGGCCAGCGGGCGCAATGTCAACATCCTGGTGCTGGACACCGAGGTCTACAGCAACACAGGCGGCCAGTCCTCCAAGTCGACACCGCTCGCAGCCGTGGCCAAATTTGCCGCGGCGGGCAAGCCCACCCCCAAGAAGGACCTGGGGCTTATGGCGACGACCTATGGCAACGTCTATGTGGCGCATATTGCCATGGGCGCAAATGATGCGCACACCGTCAAGGCCATCCTCGAGGCCGAGTCTTATGACGGCCCGTCGCTCATCATTGCCTACTCGCACTGCATTGCCCACGGCATTAATATGGCCAAGGGCATGGAGCAGCAGGTGCTGGCGACACAGTCCGGTTACTGGCCGCTCTATCGGTATGACCCGCGCCTGGTGGAACAGGGCAAGAACCCCTTCCAGCTTGATTCGAAGGATCCCAAGATTCCGCTGAAGGACTTTGCCTACAACGAAACGCGCTACCGCATGTTGGCGCAGAGTGATCCGGAGCACGCCCAGGCGCTGCTCGAACAAGCGCAGGAAGCGCTGACGGCGCGCTTTGCCCAGTACAAGACGCTGGCGCTGCCCATCGGCGATACCAAGTAAACGCGATTGCGCACGCGCTGCGCACGTGTGGGCGGCGCCCGGTGGCATCAATTGCCGCTGCGCCGCCCACACACCCACCTCGCTCGACGCACCGGCGAACGGTGCATTGGCCGCCATCCGGCAACGCCATCGAGCGGCACACGATTCGCCCGGCGGCACATCATTGGCCCGGCGGCACTTAATACGCCAAGCGGCGCACATTGGCAGGAGGAAACTCGATTATGGACCTGTCCACTACCTACATGGGCCTCAAGCTCAAGCACCCGATTGTGGCATCGGCGTCGCCACTCTCGCACACGCTCGACGGTATTCGCGCCCTTGAAGAAGGGGGCGCATCGGCCATTGTTCTCTATTCGCTCTTTGAAGAGCAGATTGAGGGCGAGAGCCACATGCTTGATCACTATCTTTCCTATGGCACGGAGACCTTTGCCGAGGCGCTTGATTACTTCCCCGACCTCGACAATTACAACATTGGCCCCGAGCAATACCTCAACCTGATACGCGCGGCCAAGGCCGAGGTTAACGTGCCCATCATCGCCAGCCTGAACGGTGTCTCTACGGGTGGCTGGATTGAGTATGCGACACGCATGGAAGAGGCGGGCGCCGACGCGCTCGAACTCAACATTTATTACATTGCGACGGACCCGACAGTGAGCTCGGCTGAAGTTGAGGAACTTTACCTCAACATCGTGCGTGCCGTGCGCGCTGCTGTGAAAATTCCGATTGCCATTAAGGTGGGGCCGTTCTTCAGCTCCTTTGCCAACATGGCCGTGCGCCTGGTGGAAGCCGGCGCCGACGCGCTGGTCATTTTCAATCGCTTCTATCAGCCTGATCTGGATCTGGAAGCGCTTGAGGTTGTCCCCAACCTGGTGCTCAGCCGCAGCGATGAACTGCGCCTGCCCCTGCGCTGGACAGCCATCCTGGACGGCAAGGTGAAGACCGACATTGCCATTACCAGCGGCGTGCATACCTACGAAGACGTGCTCAAGGGGCTGATGGCGGGCGCTTCCGTCACAATGATGACTTCGGAACTGTTGCGCAGCGGCGCCGGTCGCGTCAACGAAATCATTGGCGACTTGCGTTCGTGGATGGACGAGCATGAGTACGTCTCAGTGAAGCAGATGCGTGGCAGCATGAGCCAGCGCAATGTGGCACAGCCCGACGCCTTTATGCGTGCCAACTACATGAAGGTTCTGCAGTCGTGGCAGTCCGACCCAACGAGCGTGAAAATTCGCTAATGTTGCTTGCAATTCTGGCAAGCACTACCAGAGCGACCAACCGATTGTGGAGGCGCAGTATGCCGAAACGCAAAGTCCTGATACCACTGGATGGCTCCGACTTCAGCCGTCAAATTGTGCGAATTGTGCGCAACTTCTTTGAGCCCGACGATGTTGAGCTCATTCTCTTCCGCGCCGCCTTTCCGCCTGTGCTGCCGTCCGAGTCATCCCCCACTGACATATTCGCAGGTGGGATGCCCATTACCGGCTCCTACGAGGTTTACAACCGCGCGCTGGACAGCACCTATGCCGCGCTGGACCAGGAGCGCGAGCAGTTCCGCCTGCAACTGGCCGAAGAACTCGCGCCAGACGTCCAGAAGCTGCGCGACGCCGGCTACACCGTGCGCTGCCAGGTTGATTATGGCGAACCCGCGCAGTGCATTGTGGATTTCGTCACCGACACCGGCGTCGATATGATTGCCATGGCTACGCATGGCCGCGGTGGCCTGGGCCGCCTCGTCATGGGCAGCGTGGCCGAGCGCGTTCTGCGCAGCGTGAGCGTGCCCGTGCTGCTCATGCGGCCCGACGTGCAGGCAATTGCGGCCGATAAGCCCACCGCCGGGGCCGGCCTGGCGCGTTCCCTTGGGCGCGGCGGCGCGGTACGCATTGCCGCCGCCACCGACGGCAGCCCCACGGCGCAACATGCCATGGAGATGGGCGCATCGCTGACGTGCAGGCTGGGCTCACAGCTTACGGCCTATGTCATTGCCGGCGACCGGCAGACTTCGGCTCAGGCGCAGAAGGTGATGCGCGACGCCAACGCCGCCATGCAGCAGTGCACGCCGCGTCCCAACTTTGTGCCGTTGGTTGGCTACATTGACGACGTGCTGTTGCAGCAACTGGAGAAGCAGCAGCAGGACCTGCTCTGTCTCTTATACACATCTCCGAGCCCACGAGACTAAGGCGACTCTCGGATGCCGNNGCATTGTACAGCAGACGATGACCTCGGTGCTGGTCGTTAAGGGACACCGCACCACCTTCAAGCGCGTGCTGGTTTGCGCCGACGTGGACGATGGCAATGCCGTTACCGTGGGCGCACAGTTCGCGTCGCTGTTCAAGGCCAAGCTGTATGTTGCACACATTATTGCGCCGTCGGCGGCGGGCTACCTTGCAGCCGGCCACGGCCAGGAGCTTTCGCTCGATCAAGCGCTGGCCCAGGGCACGCGCCTCTCCACAGTACTCAAGGATTGGCTGGAGCGGCTGAGCGCCGAAGGCTTTGACCGCAGCGTGTTGCACTTGCATCGCGGCACAATGCCCGAAGGCGCGCTCGAGCTTGCCCATGACGGCCACCATGATCTCATCGTCGTGGGCAGCCGTTCGCCCGCCGGCCACTTTGTGGGCGGCGCGGCCAACAGCCTCGTGCGTTACGCCGAATCTTCGGT
>DIAV01000325.1:8911-9939 GCA_002415895.1 Anaerolineales bacterium UBA5069
CCCCCCCCCCCCCCCGCCTCTCTTTGTGGCCGGCGCAAGGCGGCCTATTTGAAGCGCGGCGTGCACAGGCTGGTACAATGCAAGCGACTCACTCAACAAAAGGGAGAACTCACAACTTTGACCTCGATACAACCTGTTTCGTCACAACGGTCCATTGATGCCGAGTTGCGGGCGATACGTTGGCGCGTTGCTGTCTCGGACCTTGACGACACGCTGCTGCAGCCCGATGGCTCAATCTCACCGCGCACCGAGATGGCACTGCGCGCCTGGCTTGAGTCCGGCCGCCGCTTCGTTGTTGCCACGGGCCGTCCGCCGCGTGGTGTGGGCGAGCGCCTGCCCGGATTTCTACAGCAGATCCCCTGGATTTGCTACAACGGCGCGGAGATTCGTTTGCACGGCGAGGTGATCTACCGCCGCTTCATTCCCGAGGCGACGTTGAACGCGCTTGTCGAGTGCGTTCTCGATGACTTTCCCGACACAACGATCGGCATTGAGCTTGACGACCTGCTCTGGCTCAACAAGCCGCGCAGCCGCGACATCGGCAACCCGCACCATCGCATCGCGGACCTGCGCACGGTTGCCCATCTGCCCACTGCCAAGGTGCTCATCTTCTCCGAGCGGCTGGATGTACTCATGGCCGCACTTGAGCCGATGCCTGAAGGTGTGCGCCTGATGCCGTCGGGACGCTACCCCTTTGTGCAACTGATGGCGGCCGAGGTGGACAAGGCAACGGCATTGCGCCACCTGATGGATGCGTGGGGCGAATCGCTTGAGAATGTGGTGGCCTTTGGCGATGACGTCAACGACATTGATCTCCTGCGGGTTGCAGGGCTGGGCGTGGCTGTGGCCAATGCCTTTCACGGCGCACTGGATGCGGCTGACCGCGTGGCCCCAGCCAATGTGGAGGACGGGGTGGCGGTGGTGCTGGAGGAGTTGATGGCGAGTGATCATTGATCAATGTGCGGCGGTAACTGGTAAATGGTGAACTGGTAAATGGTGAACTGGTAACTCATGTTACGCAGTGAAGC
>DIAV01000325.1:10076-19045 GCA_002415895.1 Anaerolineales bacterium UBA5069
TGCTGCGTCACTTGAACTGGTAATCCCTGGCGCTTCGCTTGCGTCACTGAGGGCGTCTTGTGACGCTCGGCTTCACCGGCCTTGCATTCACCCCGTGCGTTTTGCCCTGCATGACGAAATGAGCCTGCGATAGCTATGGCCGCACCGCCGCCCCACCTTCCACCTGTTCCCGTGCGCGCCAGCCTGCGCGAACTGGCTGTGTACTTCACGCGCCTGGGCTTTGTGGCCTTTGGCGGCCCGGCAGTACACATTGCCATGATGCAGGATGACCTGGTGGAGCGCCGTCGCTGGGTGGATCGCCACTATTTTCTTGACATGCTGGCAGCAACACAACTTGTGCCGGGCCCCAACTCGACAGAGATGGTGATTCACATTGGTCACTTGCATCAAGGACTGCGCGGGCTGGTGGTGGCTGGATTCTGTTTCATCATGCCTGCATTTCTCATCGTGCTTGGGCTGAGCATTGCCTATGTCGCGGCGGGCATGTTGCCGCAGGTTGGCGCGCTCTTCTATGGCATTCAACCGGTCATTGTCGCCATTGTACTGGTGGCCGTCGTCAAACTGGCGGGCAGCGCCTGCCGCACGCCTGCTACAGCGCTGCTGGCCGTAGCGGCTGCGCTGATTGCACTGTCGGGATGGCTGGGCACAGTATGGATTATTCTGCTGGGCGGCACTGTGGGGTTGCTGCTGCATCTGGCGCGCACGCGCACCCTTGCCTCGGCGCTCCTGCCCCTCATGCTCATGCTGGCGCCACACGGTGCCGCATTGGCCGTCGCTTCGACGCCAACGCTGGCGGGCCTCTTCGCATTCTTTCTCACCGTTGGGGCAACCTCCATGGGTTCCGGATACGTCATTGCCAGCTACCTGAGCAGCGGGCTGGTGCAGCGGCTTGGCTGGTTGACATCCACACAGCTGGTTGATGCGATTGCTGTGGGACAAATGACGCCTGGTCCGGTCTTCACGACTGCGGCTTTCGCCGGCTACGTGATTATGGCAGGCGAGGCCCAGGATGTGTGGCGTGGAGTCGCGGGTGCACTGGTGAGCACAATTGCGATTTTCCTGCCCGCCTTCGTCATCGTCTGGCTCATGGCCCCGTGGGTTGCGCGCATGCGCACATTGCGCCCGCTCGGCGCATTTCTCGATGGCGTCAACGCAGCAGTTGTGGGCGCAATTGCTGCGACAAGCATCCTGCTCTTGCAGGCTGCGGTCTTCAACCTGGCGCAACCGGTATGGAGCCTTACGATGGGCGCCTTTACAATTGATATACCGGCGCTGCTGCTTTTTGCAGCTTCTGCGGTGCTTCTCCTGCGTCGCTCAGCGCCAAACTCAACATGGCTGGTTGGCGGCGGCGCAGTTGTGGGGTTGCTGCTGCAATGGAGTGCAGGCGTCTACTAGGGCAGGGCTGTACGCGTGCTGCCGCAAACCAGCCGACGCCGCACGGTTTGATGCGCATGCGGCATGAGCCTGCCCACAGCCATACACAGAGTGATGAAACATTCCCTTCCTGGCCCACGTCATTTACACTAGGGGCTGTACAAACCTCGATCATGTTGCATGCCTGCAGGAGATTCTCCAATGCTGAAATCCATGGGCGGATTACGATGGACGGCTATTGCCGCTGTGATCGTCATGCTATTGGCCGGTTCTCTCGTTGCGCGCCAGGTGCAGGCTGCACCGGCCCCGCAGCAGGGTGCAACCGGCGCACTTGATCCCGCGGTGCAATCGCTGGCTGATGCACTTTTGAGCAGGGATTACGCGACGCTGGCCGCTACGGCCGCACCCGAGATCAGTGTGGTGCGCTGGCTGGGTGATCGTCGTATCCTTCCGGCGGCGGACGCGCTTGACGAACTGCAGAGCGAGCTCCTCGCAGGCGCGCCCGACCCTTATCTTGATGACACAACGGACCTGGAAGAGTGGTTCGGTATTCCGCCCACGCAGCTCTGGCAGGATGCGGCGGTGGTTGATGGCGTGCTCTACCTGCGCGGGCTGGGCGCCGACGGTGCAGGCGAGCTGCTGGTGGGTATTGATGGATCATCGTTCGATGCGCCCCAATGGTCGGCACTTCTCTTTGCAGCAGCCGGCTTTGGCACCCCCGATGCGCGCGCGAACAATGCTGCGCCCGCGGGCGCAACCGTTGCCGCGACTGCAATTGCCGAGAGTTTTGCAGTCACGGCCGTTCCACCTGCGCCGGCGGTCTCCGAGATCAAGCTGCTGCGCACGGTGAATGTCTACCCCGCAACCGATCCCGACGCGGCGCCCATTGGTGTCCTGCGGCGCGGCCAAACGTTGCTTGTGCTGGGCCTTGCGGCCGACGGCGACTACTTCCAAATCGAATGCCCATCGGCCGCGGCGAGCGAGTGCTGGGTGGTCAATGACCCAGCTGCGGTGGAAGCTGTCGTAATGGCGGAGCCGGAAACCACAACAGAAGCGACGCCCACGGCTGCGAGCACAGAATCATCCGGCGCGCCCGCCCCCGCTGCTCCTGCGGTGGAGACACCCGCTGCATTCGGCGCGACTATCGCTGGGGCTGCAACGGACAGCGCCGAGCGCATTAGCTTCCTGCCCGGAGAAGTGACTGCCAACCGCACGGGCGTTGCAGAGCCCACGCAGTCCACCGATTACCTCCTGCGCGTGCTTGCCGGTCAAATCCTCACTGTGGACCTGATCTCGGGCGGTGATGTCGCGAACTTTTCGGTTACCGGTGTCTCCAACGGTCAGCCTTACAAGCGCGTTGAAAACGAGTCGCGCAACTGGACCTTTATCGTCCCTGTGACGCAGGACTATCTCATTCGCATTGTCAGCCCGGCTCCCACGCAGTACTCGCTCACGGTGGTCGTGCCGCCGCTGAGCGGGCAGCCTCCAGCCACACCAACGTGGACGCCACAGCCATTGCCCACGCAGACTGCCGCTGCCGTCGAGCGCATCAGCTTTGCCAGCGGCGCGACCTCCGCCAGTCGCGGCGGCCAATTGGGCGCTGGTGAGAGCAAGACATACGTAATCCGCGTGCTGCGCGGGCAGAATGTGATCACAGAACTCTACTCCACAGGGGTGCTGAGTTACTCGATTGTGGCCGCCGACGGCACGCTCATCAAGCGGCGCGACGTGGGAAGCAGCCCCTTCGTCTTCACTGCGCCGGCCAGCCAGGATTACAGCATCAACATCCTGGCCCAGGAGGCGCTCGACTATGGCTTGACGGTTACAGTGCCGCCGCTGGAGGCTGGTGCAACGGCGACGCCGAGCGCGCCCGTGCGCCTGAGCGTGCCTGCAGGCGGCACGTCGGTCAGTACAACAGATATTGTTGACGCGTATGGGCGAGATGCTTATCTGGCGCGCGCGATGGGCGGGCAGACCATGTACGTGTCGATCCAGTCGCCTGACGATATTGCCAACTTCTCCATTGTGGGTGTGAGCGATGGGCAGCCGCTCAAGCGCCTGGAAAACGAAGATCGCGCGTGGTCGGGCACGCTGCCTGCCACGCAGGATTACCTGATTACCGTGGCCAATCCGCGCGGGGTGCGCGTGCAATACACATTGAATGTCTCCTTCTCGCCGCTGCAAGGCAATGCACCCACGGCCACGCCGCAACCTTCAGGCCCGCCGCAACGTATTACATTTGCAGCCGGCGGAACCACGGCCACTGTCTCAGGCAATGCGCCACAGGCCTACGTGCTGCGCGCGCTGGCGGGGCAGGTCATGAGCGTTCAGCTCTACGCCGAAGGCAACGCTACCTTCTCGGTCTCCGGCTCGGATGGCACGGTGCTCAAGTCTGCGGGCGTGGGCGCAAGTGGATGGTCGGGGGATTTGCCCTCGAACCAGGATTACATCATTACGGTCATTCCGGTCAGCGGCTCAACGGCTTTCACGCTGGTGGTCACAGTCGTCTTCTAGACGCTGCGCCGAGGTGAGAAAGCAGACGAAGCAAGCCTCGAATCGGGTGGCAACTGCCACCCGATTTGTTTTTTTACCCGGCAGCAACTCTCGCCGGCAAACGCGGTCATGCTCTCGTCCGGTGCGCACATTGCAGCATCAGTCGCACCCAACCTTACCAAAGATAGATGTTGGGGACGAACTGACTGTGGTAAGGTCAGTACACCGAAACAACATGTTATGCGAGAATGCCCCTGGGTTGGCGCCTGGTTCGGCCAATGTGGTAGAGAGTGCAAAGTGGGACAGGGGAGTCGCGGCGAAAGCTCTGGTGTGCGGCCAATATCTGGGATTTCAGGAGGAACGGTCTATGAGTGACATGATCATCGTTGCCAACGAGGTGCAGAAGACTTTCCGCACGGGTACAGTCGAGGTGCACGCACTGCGCGGCATCGATTTGGAGGTGGCGCGCGGCGAAATGGTGGCCATTATGGGCCCTTCCGGCTGCGGCAAAACGACGCTGCTCAACTGTCTTTCGGGGCTGGACGAGTTTGACGAGGGCGAAGTCTTCATTGAAGACGCCAATATCCGCAAAATGAATGACCGCAAGCGCACCACCTATCGCGCCGAGCGTATGGGCTTCGTTTTTCAGACCTTCAATCTGCTGCCTGTGCTCACTGCGGTGGAGAATGTGGAACTGCCGCTGCTTGTAAGTGGCGTGCGCCCCGGCGAGGCACGCAAGCGCGCGCTGGCGGCGCTGGCGGATGTTTCCCTCTCGGATCGGGTGCAGCACCGCCCTGCCGAGCTGTCGGGCGGCCAGCGCCAGCGGGTGACAATTGCGCGCGCCCTGGTGAATCAGCCGGCGATTGTCTGGGCAGACGAGCCGACGGGCAACCTTGACAGCAAGGCCAGCGCCGACGTGCTCGCGCTCATGCGCACCCTCAACCGCGAGCGCAAGCAGACGCTCGTCATTGTGACCCACGATCCGCTCATCGGCGCCGCGTGTGACCGCATTGTGCGCATGGAAGATGGCCGCATTGTGGCCGATGGCCAGCCGGAGCCGGCTGCACCAGGCGAGCCTTCAGTCGCACCTGAGGTCGCGCCTGCCTAGTGCGCCATATTCGCGAGAGCGGCGGGCGCAACCGCCGCCGAGCACTGTTGTAACTTTCTTCACATTGGCGATTCGCGCCACGCATGGAGGCGCTTCACATGCAAGCAATCACTTCAATCGGCAACAACATCGCGTTTGCCCTGCTGGGCATGGTGAGCGTTGTCGTGATCATTCTGCTGCTTTTGGCATGGCGCAACCCCGTACTCTTTCGCATGGGCCTGCGCAACATTCCGCGGCGGCCCGGCCAGTCGGCCCTGATTGTTGTTGGCCTCACGCTGAGCACAATCATCATTGTGGCCTCGTTTGCCACGGGCGACACGCTCAACTACTCGGTGCAAAGGCAGGCTGTGGCCGCCTACGGCACGATTGACGAAATTCTCGCGCCGCCTCTCATCTCGCTGCTTGCCAGCATGGGCAACAACCCCGGCCAGGCAGACCCGACCGCGGCGCAAAGTGAGGCGACAACCGAACTCGAAGGTCTCTTTGCGGGCGGCCTCACCAGCGTGCTTACGGTGCTGCAAGGCGGCTTGCCCGGCATTGGCACGGACAGGCTCGACACACTCAAGCGTGACGCCGAAGCCGAACCGCTGATCGACGGGGTGGCCGGCTCCATTCTCTTCCCCACCATCATTCGCAATGTCAACACGGGGCAGGGTGAACCCATTGGTTTCATCTTCGCCGTCGACAACGACTACGACCAGACCTTTGGCATCACCAGCATTGATGGCAGAGCGCTCGAGGTGGAGGCGCTGACACCCGGTGTCGGCACAATTTTCCAGGGCGCGTCCAACGCGTTGGGCGCGGCGGGCAATGCCATTGCAGGCACGGGCATTAGCCTAAGCCCTGCCAATCTGGCTGCCATTGCGGGCGGCATTATCGCGCTGGCATCAAGCTCGCAGACCGGCGATCTCTCGGCGTTGGGGAGCATTCCGCTGCAACTGGCCTGGCTCGAGCAGTTTGGCGTTGACACACAACCCCTCAAGGATGAGGGCATTACTGAAGTGACGGTGGCCGATCTGGTTGCCATTGTGCCGGGACTGCGCGAGTTGCTTGCGTCGTCGCTGGGCATTACCGGCAGTCTCGGTATGACCGACACGGTCACGGTCGAGGGGTTGCAAACGCTGCTGGGTATTCCCACAGCCGATGAAGCCGTGGCCATGACCGCCACGCAGGCGATAACGACGGCCTCGAGCGTAACAGGCGTCGCGCCGCTTACGGCAACCGCAGCGACTACCGCTGCCACCGCCCTTTCGGCCACCCAGGGCGTGACCTCCACCGCAACATCCACAGCAACATCGAATACAACCGGCGTGACCGCCGTGCCTGCCCAGCCACAGAATCGCCAAGGTCCGGGCAATGGCCAGCAGGGCGGCCCGGGGGGCATATTCCGCGACGCGTTGGGTGATACGTTCACAGGGCCGGAGTTTGTGGTGCCCAACGTGGGCATCATTGCCGGAACATCCATCACCGCCACGCAAGGTGGCACTTCCACCGACGCAGCGGCGACGGGCTTGCTCGATGCCGCGCTGAAAGCGGGCGGCGACTTCCTTGGCTCTATCAACCTCAACACGCTCGGCTCCGATCTGGACAAGACGCTGGGCCAGGTGGGGCTGCAACTGCGCCAGGGTGAGGTCTACCTCAATCGCCTGGGTGCAGAACAACTGGGCGCGCAATCGGGTGATCTGCTCGAAATCTTCATTGGCCCCGTGCCTGTGCCCTACCGCGTGCGCGCCGTGGTGGAAGAAGCCAGCCCACTCGGCTCACTCCTACCCGTGGTGATGATGCGCCTGGACGAGGCGCAGCAGCTCCTCTTCATGCAGGGCAAGGTCAACAATGTGCTTGTCTCCAACCAGGGCGACATGCTTTCTGGCGTTGAATACACGGCTGAAGTGAGCGGCAGGCTGCGCGCGCTGGCAATGGAACCGGATGTGCTGGTTGAAATCACCGACATTCTGCGCGAGCCGGCCGTGCGCAGCGCGATTGTGGCCGAGGGCAACCGCATCCTCACAAGCGGCCCCGAAGCCGAAATGCCTGCATGGGCGCGCAACATCGCTGAATCGTTTGTGCCCGACGCGTTCCTTGTCTCCGAGCAGATTCAGTCACTGCCTGCCGCACTCGACGAAGAGGGTATCAGTGAAGACCTGCGCGCGGCGCTGGCAAATACCGATGTGCGCACGCGCTTGCTGGAAATGAACATGCCGGACGCATCGCGCACGGCCCTTGCGGATGCGTTTAGCCGCGTCAACAAGTTCGATGTGCTGGATGTTCTCAACAAGCAGACGGTGCTTACGGCGGCCAACGCCGGCGGCACCCTCTTCTCGTCGCTCTTTTCGCTCTTCGGCTTCTTTTCTGTGCTGGCCGGGATCATCCTCATCTTCCTGATCTTCGTCATGCTTGCAGCCGAGCGGCGCAGCGAGATGGGCATTGCGCGTGCCATTGGTGTGCAGCGCGGCCACCTTGTACAGATGTTTGTTACCGAGGGCATGGTCTACAGCCTGCTGGCAGCTGCGGCAGGTGTGCTGATTGGCCTCGGCATCTCCTTCGTGCTCATCAACTACCTGGGCAGCATTGTCAACAGCGTGGCCGGGCAGCTTTCCCAGTCGAGCAGCGGCATCCTCGATTTCAGCTTCCATGTGTCGTGGCGCTCCATTGTGATCTCCTACACGCTGGGCGTGCTCTTCACCTTCTTCGTAATCACCATCTCATCGTGGCGCGTCAGCCGCCTGAACATTGTGGCGGCCATTCGCGATATGCCCGACGAAACCAATCTCATGCGCATGAGCGTGGCTGGGCGGATTAGCCGCTGGTTCTGGCCCTTGCTGATGCTGGTGCTAGGCATTGTGATTGTGTATTACGGCTTTACGTGGACCTTCTGGAGCGTTGTGCTGATCGGTGTCACGGTGGGTCTCTTTGGCTTGTTGAACCTGGTGGGGCGCGTACTCGACTACACGCCCATGCGTCAGGAGACCGTGCAGCGCATTGTCTACACGGTGATTGGATTGGGGCTGCTGACGCTGTGGATTACGCCCTGGCAGCAAGTGCTGCCCACGCTGGGCCTGGAACGCTTCACAGGCGACCCCACGCAGATTCTGGCCGTCTTTGGGATTGGTGCGCCCATGATCATTACGGGCGCGATCATGGCGATCATGTTCAATGCCACCTTCTTCACCTGGATCATCGAGCTGCTCTTCGGCTGGATTGGCTCGCTGACACCGGTGCTCAAGACGGCGATTGCCTACCCGCTCAGCAGCCGCTTCCGCACGGGCACGGCCATGGTGCTCTTTGCCATGATCATGGCTACCGTGATTGTGATGGCCATTGTCATTCAGGCCACGCAGTCACTCATTGTGCAGGACGTGCGCCAGACGGGTGGCTTCACAATTCAGGCATCCAACACGCTGCTCTCCTTCTTTAGCCCGTTGGGTGACATGGAGGATCAGATCGCCAAGGCGCTGCCCGATTACCCACTGCTGGCGCAGGTGGACTCCGTCGGCTCCGTGGCGACAACAGAGGTCAACGTGCGCGCGACCGACGCGGCGCGCAATGAAAGCCGGACGGACTTCGCCGGAGTCAGCCCGGGATACGTGCAGCAGATTGCAGGTATCTATGGTTTTGCGCAGCGCGCCGAGGGTTATACCGACGACGCGGCTGTGTGGGAGGCGCTGCGCACGCGCGATGACGTGGTGGTGGTGCACAGCAGCCTGGCCAGCGGCTCCGTGCAGTCGGGAACGGTCATTACGGCAGCAGTGGGGTCTCCGGACTTTGGCCTGCAGAAAACCGTGCGCACCGACGAAAACGGGACGACCGTCAGCTTTGACGAAGTGTCGCCCGACGGCAGCTTCCCTATGCACCTGCCGCTCGCCGGTGTAACGCTCGATCAGCCCTTTGCACCGGTCACTGTCGAGCTTGTCTATGACGAAGGCGGCCAGCAGCGCGTCAAGCGTGTGGAGGTAATTGGCGTTCTTGAGGATGGCAACATGCTCAACGATCAGGA
>DIAV01000309.1 GCA_002415895.1 Anaerolineales bacterium UBA5069
GCCGCACCTTCGCGGATTGCAGAGGGATTGTGCATAGACTGTTTCTTACGCGGCAGAAGCTGACAACTCTCATCCTCGCGCTGGGGCTGCTGGGCGCGCTCTTTGCGCCGTGGGCGGCGCGGGCACAGACTGCGGGCGCGCCCCCCACGCGCAACTGGGCCATCAGCCTCGCCATTGCACCTGGCGCACCTGATCGAGTGCTCACGGGTGTTCTCAACGCGCCTGATCCGCCCACTGTCTTCCGCACGGGTGATGGTGCTGTCTCGTGGGCGCCGGCCGTGGCCGGGCTGCCCGCCAACATCAGCGTCTCGGGCGTGGCCTTTGATCCGCAAAACCCCAATGTGGTGCTTGCGGCTGATGGCGTGGCTGGTCTGCTTTTCCGCAGCGATGACGGCGGCGCAAACTGGACAGAGCTGCAAGGCGCGCGCGCCCTGTTGAGCGAGACGAGCGCCGTGGGCGAACTCTACGCTGCGGTGGAGCGTGGTGTTACGACCTGGTATGCCTCAACGCGCTTCGATGGCGTCTTCCGCAGTCAGGACACGGGCAACACATGGGTGAGGCTGGACGCGGGCCTTGTGGGCGAGGCGCGGCGCGTGCGCGAGGTCGTGATCTGGCGCGACACCCTCTTTGCCGGCACCCATGATGGCGTTTATATCTACGATCCGCCCTCGGCAGCGTGGGTGCGCTCCAGCGGCTTCCCCGGCCTTCTCATTGTCTTCAGCCTCACAACCGTGGGTGATGTACTTTACGCGGGCAGTGGCGAGGGCATTCTTTACTCCAGTGACGCGCAGACATGGGCGCGCGCCGGCGCTTTTCCAGCTACAATTGTCTATGACATGGTGCAGGCGGGTGATGTGGTAGTGGCCGCAACGGACATCGGCATCTTCACAGGGATTGGCGACACCTGGCAGCAGGCCACGCTGAACGGTGCACCCTATGCGGGCGTCTCTTATGCGGTGGACAATACGCCCAGGGCCCCGCGTACAATTTATGTGGGTACGGAAGTGGATTGGGTGCTGCGTAGCGATGATCAGGGGCGCACCTTCTACGCTGTCGCGGGTATGCCACCGCTGGATGTTGTAGCAGCCCTGGCAACGCCTACACCCACGGCCACCCCCACACCGCTGCCCACCGACACACCCACTGCAACGCCCACGGCCACCTTTACGCCCACACCCACGGAGACGGCGACGCCCACCAATACGCCGCTGCCGACGGACACGCCGACGATTACACCTACGCCCACCGAGACGCCTACGGCCACAATCACGCCGCTGCCCACCAACACACTCACCGCGGCGGAGAAGCTGGCGCTCATCCCCACGGCCACACCCACACCCACAAACACGGCCACACCCACCAACACGCCCACGCCAACGATTACGCCGACGGCCACAGCAACGCCCACGGCGACGGAGACGCCTACGATTACCCCCACCTCGCCGCCGATTGACTTCGAGAAGATCGCCAGGACAACGCTGCCGCCCCTCTTCCTGGGGTTGGGCGTGGTGGCGATGCTGCTTGTGCTGGGCGCAGCGCTGGCGATTTTGCGCGGGCCGAAAGATATTTAGGGCTGAAGTCACATGCAGATCGACAATTTCAACGCGAGGGCGCAAGGTGCGCAAGGACGCAAGGGAAAAGCCACAGCAGGTATGGCGTCGTCTCAATGTGTGCAGTTGCTTTACGTGCTGTGGCTTTTCCCTTGCGTCCTTGCGCACCTTGCGCCCTCGCATTGAAACTGCTGCTTTCATAAGGATTCAAGTTTAGCATGACCACACTCGCCGCGCTTGCCGCGCACATAGCACCCAATGCAGCGCATCAACTGCCCGATGTTGCTGTGCTGCATGTCACCGCCGACAGCCGCACCGTTGCGCGGGGCACGCTCTTTTTTGCCGTGAGCGGTGGACGCGTCGACGGCCATCGCTTCATTGCAGATGCGTTGCAGCGGGGCGCAGTTGGCGCTGTGGGCACGGCAGCACGCGCCGCGCTCGAAAGTGGCGGGCTGTTGCCACCTGATGCGCCCTACATACAGGTTGAGGAAAGCCGCACCGCCCTCGCCGCCGCCGCCGCGTACCTGTACGGATTCCCCAGTCGCAGCCTCACCGTGATTGGCGTGACCGGCACGGACGGCAAGACAACCACCTCCAGCATTCTCGAGAGCATCCTCGTTGCGGCAACGGCCGTGCCCGATGCGCCATTGGGCCGCGTGGGTGTTGTTACGACCGTGGGCGCACGCATTGGCGGCAGCGAGATGGATACCGGCTTGCATGTAACCACGCCGGACGCCCCCGATGTGCAGCGTTTTCTGGCCGAAATGCGCGACGCCGGCTGCACCTATGCCGTTGTCGAGAGCACCAGCCACGGGCTGCATCAGCGGCGCGTTGGCTCTGTGGAGTACGATGTAGCAGTCGTTACCAACATAACGCACGAGCATTTGGATTATCACGGCACGCGCGATGCCTACGTTGCGGCCAAGGCGCTGCTCTTCCGCGCGCTCTTTGCAGAGCCTACCAAGCCGGAGGCGCCGCGTTGCGCCGTCCTCAATCGCGACGATGCAGGCAGCTACGACGCGCTGCGCGCCGCGCTGGCCGACGAAGCCGCGCGCACAGGCCGCAGCGTGGAGCAGCGCAGCTACAGTCTGGATGCAGCCTGTGGCCCCGATGTGGGCGCCGCCCATATTGACTACCGTGCCGATGCCACCTACTTTGATGTGCAGTGGTGGGGCGGGCCGCCCTTTGCGCTGGCGTCGCGCCTGATTGGCGAGTTCAATGTGGCGAATGTGCTGGCGGCTACCACGGCGGCGCTGGCGCTGGGCATTGCGCCGCAGGCGATTGCCGCAGGTGTTGCGGCCTTCGCGGGGGTGCTGGGCCGCATGGAACGCATGGACCGTGGCCAGCCCTTTTTGGCGATTGTGGACTTTGCCCATTCGCCTGCAAGCCTCGAACGCGCGCTGAAGACGCTGCGCCCGCTGGTGGGCACAGGCGCAACCGGCGCGCCGGGACGGTTGATTGCCGTCTTCGGCAGCGCCGGCCTGCGCGACCGCGCCAAGCGCCGCTGGATGGGCCAGATTAGCGGCAGGCTGGCCGACTATACCATCATCACCGCCGAGGACCCGCGCACCGAGGATGTGCTCGACATCTGCGCCGAGATTGAAGCAGGCGTGCGCGAATCTGTCGATGCCAATCACTACCGCGTAATTGCCGACCGCACAGAAGCCATCCACGCAGCCATTGCCATGGCGCAGCCGGGCGACATTGTGGCAGCGTTTGGCAAGGGGCACGAGCGCAGCATGTGCTATGGCGTGATAGAGCACCCCTGGAGTGACCAGGCCGCCATGCTTGCCGCGCTGGACGCGCTGGACGCGCGTAGATGAGCGCGCAAAACGACAATGCAGTTGTGTGCGCGCACACGCCTGGCCTGGCTTTTGAGATGTCCTGCGCGTGCCGCGCATCACTCTTGTTTGCAGGCGCAACCTGATGTATGATCAGTGCGCTGGTATCATTCCTGCGGTCTATGGGCAAACCTGCGCCTGAGCTCTTATGCGCCCATGGTGCATCCACGCCTGGCTCCCGGCCGCTTTGTTTTGCAGACACGAATAAACACCCGAACTGTTAGAATTGAAGGAGAGTGCGCATGCAGGCCAAAACGCGCGTGTGGCCGGCCATTCTGGCCGTCCTGTTCCTCACCTTGTTGCTCGCAGCATGCGGCGGCGGAACAAGCGGGAAGACATGGTTCAACTTACCCTCCGCCAGGCTGGACGTTCAACCCAACGGCACGGCCAGCTACTATGGGCTGCCCATCCCCGCCCAACTGGTTGCCCCTGCGCAAATTGAAATGCTGCAATCGCTGGACGCTCAGGAGATTGAAGCGCGCTTTGGCTACAATGGCATTCGCGCCTCGCTGAACGGCGATCAACTGCCCTCGCTGGCATGGGACGCTGAATCCCAGCAGACACTCCAGGAACTCGTCCCCACGGTGCCTGGGTTGCCGTACGCGAACCTGATCTCGAACGCGCTGCCCTGGCTGCGCAAGGTTGGTTCGGGCGTTGCCATTGAGTTGCCGCTTGCCGAGGGCGCGACGCGCCTCGACATCCCGCGCTGGCGCAGCGAGGCTGAAGTCACGCCCGAGGTGGTGGACACCCCTTCCTTCGGCCCCATTGAGCTCAGCAGTGTCACCTTTGACGAGCAGGGTAACGGCTTTTTAGGCGCCGTACCGCTGAGCAGCCTGGGCGCGCCTGTATCGCTGCCCCCGGCCACAGTGCAACTGCTCAACAGCCTGGGTGTAGAGAAGTTGACGATCAACACCCAGCCCGACGGGCTGCACCTGACGCTTAACGAGCGACCCTTGCCCACACTGGCCTACAACGCGGAATCGCTGGGGCGCACCATGGGCCTGGTCAACAAGTTGATGCCTGATCTGGCCATGGGCGACACGCTCAACACAGTGGCCAGCGTGCTGCCTGCGGCTGACGCGACCATTGCCGTGACCTTTAACGGCGAACCCGCCGGCGTGACGGATTTGCGCAACCTCAATGTGTCCCTCAATGCGGATGGCTCTGTCTCGGCGCTGGGGATTACCCTGCCGGGCGGCCCCATGCTGCCTGCGTCGCTCATGCAGCAGCTGCAAGACGCAAACCTGCAGAACGTACAGGTCGCGCTCAACAAGGGTGGCCTGAGCATTGTCAACAACGGCCAGCCCTTCCCTGCCATCTCCTGGACGCCTGCCGGTGTTGACCTGCTGGCAACGCTGGCGCCTGCACTGGCCGGTGTTTCCGCCGACCAGGTGCGCGGTATTGTGAATGTAATTGACCAATCGGACGTGGGCCTGAATATTGCGCTGCCCGGCGCCGAAGCAGCACCGGCCCCTGCCGAGGGCGCGGCCGCCGCACCCACCTTTGCGCCGGTGGATCTGGGTGATTTCGCCCCGCCCATCATTCAGGCGCAATTGCAGATGGACGCTGCCGGCAATGTGACGCAGCTTGGTAACATTGCTATGGCTGATGTGGCCTCGATGGGTATTCCAGCATCGATTGCACTGCCCGCCAATGTCGTGGACATTCTCAAGTCCACGGGCGCCAAGCAGTTGTCGATTGTGACCGATGGTCAGGGCCATGCTGATGTAACGCTGGATGGCCAGCCCGCGATCAGCCTTGACTTTGACTCGGATTCGCTGCGCGCGTTGCTGACAACGCTGAAGCCGATGATCAACGTGCCGCTGCTTGACAACCCGGTGGTGAGCCAGCTCATTGATGAGCAGATCATGCCGCTTGCGCCCGGTGCGCAGGTGAACATTGGCGTCGCGCTGCCCTAGGCAGAAAAACAGCCCAACAATAAAAAGGCGGCGCCCCCCATGGGGTGCGCCGCCTTTTTATTGTTGGAGGTAGCAGGGATCACTCCGCGTGGCTTGCTGCCTGCGCTGCCAGCGCCAGCGCAGCAAAGAGCCACCCCGCCAGATCGGGCAGCGCGAGGAAGGCATCCACCTGCGCGTGGGCAAGCGCCGCCACCAACGCCGCGGCCAGACCAATGGCGGGCCATTGCAGCGTGGCGGCCATGCGCGGCAGGCTGCGCGCCGTTGTCGTCAGCCAGCCCGTCACAAGCAGCGCCAACCAGAGCAGACCAAGGACTCCCCAGCCTGTGGCCAGTTCAAGCCATACATTGTGGGGATGGCGCAGGCTGGGCTCCAGCGTCGCGCCCAGCGGCAACCAGGCCGGGTAGGACCAGTAGAAGCCGCCTGGTCCCGTACCCAGGAGAGGAAAAGCGCGCCAGAGCCGCAGCGCGGTTTGCCAAAGCAGCAGGCGATTGTCCACGCTGTCGCGGTTGAGCAGGCGCGCCTCACCCACCAGCAGCGCAATCAACATGATGATGGGCAGCGCAACCAGCAGCGCGCGCACAGACGGGCGGTGGCGCAAACCGCGCAACTGCGCGCCTACAGGGTCGGCACTGCGCAGCAGCCACAGGCCCAGCGCCGTGCCCAGACCGGCCGGCAGGCCAAGCAGCAGCGCGCCGCGGCTGGCAGTTAGCAGCAGGCCAAGGGCTGTGGCGCACACAAGGCCAAGCCACAGCGCGCGCCGCTGTCCATGGACACCCAGCGCCAGCCCCAGCCCCACGAAGAGCGCGCGCAGCAGCGTGAGCGCGGTTTGGTTGGGCGAATAGAAGGCGCCCACAAGGCGGCGCACGCCATCCACCTCCACACCGCTACCTTGCAGCCAGCGTCCCAGCCCCACCAGCGCCACCAGCAGGCCGCCGCCAAAGAGCGCCGCCAGCGCGTGGCGCAGGGCGCGCGCATCGCGCACGAAGAGGCGAATTGCTGCGTACAGCAGCAGCGGAACGACGACCAGCTCCAGCAGTCCCTGCGCATAGGCGCGCCCGTGCCAGACGTTGCGCACGGAGAGCAGGTTGATAAGCAGCCACGCCGCGGCAACGCCATCACTCCAACGCAGGTGCGTATGCGCCCACGCGCGCCAATCCGAGCGGCCGCGGCCGTGCCGCGTTGTCCATGCCGCACGCACCATGGCGGGGATGAGCGCCAGCGCTGCAGCCGTCGCGGGTGGCACTACGATCTGCGCATCTACCAGCGCCACTTCCTTGTGCTGAAAGTAGAAGGGCAGCAGCGCGAGCGCAAGCCAGATGCCCGCCTGCGGGCGCGCCATGATCAGGAGCGCTGCGCCCAGCCAGCATGCGCCAATCAAGGGCGGCCAGGTGGCAAAGTAGTAGCCCGCCAGCACAATGGCCCAGAGCAGCGCCTCTGCCCAGGGTGGCAGCGTGGCGAAAGCGTCCTGCGCGGCGGACCAGGGCAGCCCGCGCGCCGTGAAGCCGGCCACCACAAGCAACCCCGCGCACAGGCCAATCGCCAGCCCAAGCTGCAGGCCCGCGCGCCAGGGCGCAGGCGCGGGCAAGGCAGGCAGCGCGACCGTGAAGCTTGGCAGGAGCGCATCAGCGAGCGCGAAGCCCCAGATTGGGTCATCCGCAGGGGCACTTGGCTGGTCAATGGCCCAGCCCAGTGTGGCAAGCCACGGCCACGCTGCCGCCACGCCGCGCGCATCCACTCCATAAGAGCGCTGCGTTTCCGGCGTCACCGTGCCCCAGGGCGAATCGCCGCGCACATTCCAGCCAAAGCGCATGGCCCAGATGGGTGTCTGCGCCAGCCCCGCCTCTACAAGCGTGCGCCGCAGAATGGCCGTGCGCTGGAAATCAAGCTGGTCGATGACCTGGCGCGAGCGGGTGGGTGCGCTGCCAAAGCCAAAAGGCTGCAGCGCCAGCGCATCAAAGGCTGTGGCCGCGCCTGCAGCAATCATGCGTTGCACAAAGTAGCGCTCGTCGATGGCAAGATGGCCGCGATCGCGCGTGGGGGCCAGCGCTGCGCTGATGATCGCGGCATCGCCATCGGCGGCGCGAATGGCCGCTGCCGTCACCCGAAGAAGCTGCGCATAGCCAACGGGGTCAATGTGGCGATTGCCCCAGTGTGGCGCAATGTTCGGCTCGTCCCACACCTGATAGAAGCGCACGCGTTCGCCAAAGTGCGTGGCAAAGGCGGCAGCAAACGCGGCCAGGTCGGCGGCGTCTCTGGGCGGAGCGAGGGGCTGATCAAATACGCCGCGATCGCCTGCGGCGCGTGCCCAGGCTGGGCTGCCATCAAGCATGACGACGGGCACGAGCCCGGCATCGAGAATCGCGTCGACCTGCTCGTCGACGGCCTGCCAGGTATAGACGCCCGGCTGCGCTTCGGCGCGCGCCCAGTCTACACGCAGGCGCACCCAACCCATGCCGCCAGCCGCCAGCCGGTCGAGCGCAGCGGCGCGCGCGCGCGGCGTCAACGCATCAAGCTGCACGCTGACACCCAGCGGGGGGATTGCGGCTACGGGGCTGTTTGCAGGCGGCAGCGCGCCGCCCAGCCCCCAGCCCGCCACGCGCCCGCTGCGCAACGCCAGGCCCACCAGCAGCAACCCATAGCAGAGCAGCGCATAGAGCGCCAGCAGCCGGAAGGCGCGCAGCGCCACACCCACGCGCGCCCACGCTTGTGCGCGCGCAGCAGAATTGGCTGATATGATTGATCCTGGCAGCGCTGAATCCACCACAATATGTCACCCGACATGCGGCGCGGCATGAAACAGCCGCCACTTTTGACATGCGCACGCGCACACCCTACAATGGCGCAGTGGCGCGCAGCGTGTTGACGCACCGTTATTCTACCCGTCGCGGCAAGTCAGAATGAAAGACGACTTCGTGGAGAATCGTTCGCAGGACAATTGGCTATCGGTGCAAGGCTGGCGCGACACTGTTGCACGGCAGGCGCGCACGCTCACAGGGGCGCGCACGCGGCGCACGGAACCGGTGGACTATCGCGACCGCATCTCTGTGGCAACGTGGCCCGTGATTCTGGGGCTGGCGCTGAGCCTCTTTGTGCGGCTTCCCACGCTGGAGTTCAGCTTTGTGGCCTTTGGCTCGCCTGCAACAATCCCGCTGACCGGTACGGTGGCTGTGGCCTTTGCGCTGGCAGTGCTTGCGGCCAGCGGGGCCGAAAGCGTCGTGAGCGCGCATCCCAGCCTGGCTACGGTGAGCCTGCGCAAACGCGGGCGCACGCTGCCCTATTGGGCGCTCCCCATGGGGCTGACCATCATCATCACGATGCTGCTCACGCGCCTGCCCACGCCGCTGATTCAGGTGTTGGCGCTGCTCCTGTCATCGGGGCTCTTCATACTAGCCTTCTTCTCGCTCTATATGACCGTGGAGCCCGGGCAGCAGGGCTTTCGGCGTTCGCGCCTCGTCCTCAATCTACTCACCTATGCCGCCGCCGTGGTGCTCTTTCTTTTCGTCTATCAGACGCGCGCACGCAGCCTTGTGTCGGCCACGCTGGTTGCAGTGACGGCCATGCTGCTCGCCGTGGAGCTTCTGCGCAGCAGCACACAGTCCACTGCGACAGTGCTTAATTACGGCGCGGCGGTGGGGCTGATTCTGGGGCAGGTGACGTGGGCGCTCAACTACTGGCCGCTGCCCAACCTCACTGCGGGCTTGTTGCTGCTGCTCATTTTCTACATACTGGTGAGCTTTGCGCAGAGCGGCTTGCAGGGGCGGCTGACGGCGCGCGTGGTGTGGGAGTTTGTTGTGGTGGCTGTGGCCGCGCTCATCCTGTTGGGCATTTTTGGACCCGGCTTCACCGTCATCGGCAAACTCCCGCCTGTGCAATAGGAAAAGCCGACACAGCAAAAGCCG
>DIAV01000041.1 GCA_002415895.1 Anaerolineales bacterium UBA5069
GCGCAATGGGGCGCTCTCCCCGCACAGCGCCCGGTCATGAATCCAGCAATCCAGGCCATCTTCAACCAGTTCACCCCCACCTGGCTCCACGAGGTGCAGATCGCTGCGCTGCACGATCGCATTGACACCAAGTACCTGCTGACCGAAGCGCAGGCGCTGCATGTCTTTGGCAGCCTGATTGATCGCTACAAAGTGCTTGAGGTGGAAGGCTACCGCGGGGGCCACTATCGCACGCTCTACTTTGATACGCCTGCGCTGAGTATGTTCCACGCCCATCACAGCGGCGTGCGCGAGCGCTTCAAAGTACGCATGCGCTCGTACGTAGACTCGCGCATCTCCTTCCTCGAGGTCAAGCGCAAGACCAACCGCAACCGCACTGTGAAGACGCGCATCCCAATTGAGGCTGCGCTGGACCTGGATGCGCGCGCATCGGCATTTCTGTCCACCCAATGCCCCTACAACCCTGCCGATCTTACACCGCGCATTTACAATGAATTCATCCGTGTAACGCTGGTGGGGATGCAGCATATTGAGCGACTGACGCTGGATTTTGCCATATCACTAGGCTTGGACAACGAAGTCGTCGAACTGCCCGGGCTGGTTGTGGTCGAGGTGAAGCAAAGGAAGTATTCGGCGCAAGCGGGCATCTTCCGCCAGTTGCACGAATTGCACCTGTTGCCCACCTCCTTCAGCAAGTACATTTTTGCCACAACGCAGTTGGCCGAAAACATCAAGCAGAATCGCTTCAAGGAGCGCCACATGCATGTTGGCGACGTGCTGGCCGCCTGTGCACAGATGACCGCTCCCAATGATTGAAATTTACAGAGGCACTTTGTGATTGCACTTCAGGAATTGCTGCCGGGGCTCTTGCTCAACCTCGTCGCTGCGTTTGTGCTCATCGGCTTTATCTATTACCCTGTGCGCCGCAGCAAGGCGGAGTTTGTCTTTGCCTACTTCACCTTCTTCATTGTTATCTACTTCATTACCGGGCTGCTGCGCGACGTGCAGTTGACGTTGGGCATGGGCTTTGGGCTGATGGCGATTTTCAGCGTGCTGCGCTTTCAGGCCGAACGACTGCCCCTGCGCGAGATGGTTTTCCTCTTCGTCTCGATTAGCCTGCCTTTTATCAATCAACTCTTTTTAGCCACACGCATCACCTTCTCCGAATTGATCATCCTCAACATCTTCATTCTGGCCATGATCTTTGTGCTGGATAGAGGCTGGGGCGTGCGCTACGAGGAGGAGCGGCAGATACTGTACGAGAAGATTGACCTGATCCGCCCCGAGAATCACGAGGCGCTGCTGGACGACTTGCGCGCGCGCACAGGGCTGCCTATCAAGCGTGTCCTCGTCAACGAGATCAACTTTATGCGCGACGTTGCGCAGATTACCATCTACTATGAAACCCAGCGATAAGGTACGCCGCACCCACGCCCGAACGCGCAATGGCCTCTTTGCAGCGCTGCTCTACCTGCTGCTGGCTGCGTGCGCCACAGGGCGCAGCGAGGCGCAGGGCAGCCCGTCACCGGATGCTGCAAATGCCATCAATGCCCCCGGCGTCATCATCAACGAAATCCTCGCCCACACCGATGATCCGCAGGTGGATTCCGTCGAGTTTTACAACCCCACGGCTACGCCCATTACCATGGCGGGCTGGTGGTTTGCTGATGGTGATAAGCCTGGCGATCGCATGATCCTTGGGGCCAACGCCATTGTGCCTGCGCGAGGCTTTTGGGTGCTGGAACTCCCCGAAGGGGGCATGCGCCTGAAAGAAATGGGCGAGACAATCACACTCACCGCGATTGGCAATGGCGGTGTGCCCACAGGCTACACAGACAGCGCCACCTTCCTTGCCTCACCCAACGGCGTATCACTGGGGCGTGTGCAGATTAACGACGGCGCGCAGAACCCCATCTTCTTCCCTTTGCAGCAGACATTGACGCTGGGCGCACCCAACCGCGCGCCGCGTGTGGGGCCTGTCGTCATAGCCGAAATCATGTACAACCCCAATGGTGACAAGCCCAAGTACATTGAACTGCTCAATACCGGCAGCAAAACCGTGCTCTTTTACGATTCGCTTCGTCCCGAGAATCGCTGGCAGCTTGAGGGCGTGGGCAGTTACGCAATTCCCGTAGAAAGCATTGCGCCGGGGGCGTCGCTTTTTGTGGCCAGTGTTGCCGAAGCCGACTTCCGCAGCGCCTACAACCTCCCTGCCGATGTTGCAGTTGTGGGTCCCTTTGGGGGCGAGTTGAAGAAGAGCGGCGAGCGCGTGGCGCTGCTCTCGCCCGAGCCGCCCAACGAAGACGGCACGGTGCCCTACGTGGCGGTGGACGAGGTGGATTACGGCACGCAGCCGCCCTGGCCCACGGAACCCGGCGGTGAGGGCCCCGCGTTGGCACGCGTGAACCTGGCGGGCTTTGGCCAGGAACCGCGCAACTGGGCTGCATCCACACTGGCGCTTGAGGCGGGCCCCGCTGTCACGGCAGTGCGCAAGGTGGTGCTGCCTGCGCTGGGCGGCGGGCGCGCCATTCAATGGCGCACAGCGCAGGAGTGGCGTCTGCTGGGCTTTTCAATCTGGCGGGGCGCAGAGGGCAGTGCACGCGCCGACGCCGTGCAGGTGGGCGGCCTCGTGCAGCCCCTCAACAGCCGCCACATTGCCCGCGATTATCAGGTGATTGACGGCACAGCCGACACGGACACAACCTACACCTACTGGATTGAGGCGCAGGCGCAAGACGATCGCGCGCTGGCAGTCGCCACCCTCAACTCGCCACCGCCCACCCTTGTGCACTTGCCGGTTGTGAGGCAGTGAAACCAGGATTACTGACAAGCAGGGGGCGCGGATAAACGGCGACCTCACCCCCGGCCCCTCTCCATGCGGAGAGGGGAGCAAAACCGCGTAGGTCACGTCTCCGGCGTGACGTAGTAGCTGTTCTCCCCTCTCCGCATGGAGAGGGGCCAGAGGTGAGGTTGCAATTTACCCGCATCCGCACACAGCGGTTCCACTCGAGACTCCAATCATGAGCGACGAAAACACCTGGCGCAAGTATCTGACTGACTACAACGAAGGGCTGGGACTTGTCTATGAGCGCTTTGTGCTCAACGACTTTCTCGACGATCTGCGCCGCCGCCACGCCATCCACAGCGTGCTGGAGGCTCCCCTTTACGGTATGGCCGGCGTCAGCGGCATCAACGATGTCATGCTGGCGCGCGCCGGTGTGCATGTGACCATGGTCGACGACAACGCCGAGCGTCTGGCGGGCGTGCGCCGCATTTGGCAGGAAGATCTGCGCGCATCTGCCGATACGGTGCTCATCCCGCCCACAGGCTGGGGCGCGCTGCCCTTTGCAGACAATGCCTTTGATCTCACCTGGCAGTGGGC
>DIAV01000366.1:0-5230 GCA_002415895.1 Anaerolineales bacterium UBA5069
ATGTCCACCTCTCATTCAACCAATCAACCACGTACCACTTACCCCTCCACCCAACTGGAACAAAGGCGCTTCCCGGGGAGTTAAGGTGCAGATACCGGCCTCTTGCGCCGCCAGTTGCCTATTCTGCAATTTCGCATGGAGACCCCATATGACAGCCAGGCAAGCAGGAAAAACAGAAGAAGAGAAGGTCAAGCTGAGCAAGAAAAAGTTGACCGAGATCATAAAGAAGATCGACATCTGCATGATGACCACCGTGGCGGAGAACGGCCGGCTACACAGCAGGCCCATGTCCAACAACCGCAATGTGGATTGGGGAGGTGACAATTGGTTCTTTGCCTTTGCTGATTCCACACAGGTGCAGGAGGTGACGGCCAACCCCAACGTCAACCTCGCCTACGCGCTGACCGATGATATCGTCTTCGTCTCGCTTGTGGGTAAGGGCCGAATTGTGCGGGACGACGCCAAGAAGAAGAAACTATGGAGCGATGACCTGAAGCGCTGGTTCCCTGACGGCTATGAAGATGATTCTGTCGTGCTCATCGAAGTCAAGGCTGAACATGCCTTTTATTGGGGCAAGGATGGCGACGGCGAACTGAAGTTGTAGGTCACAGCGCCGGTCGTAGCACTTGATGCAAGCGAAGCGAGGCTTCCCAATCGGGAAGCCTCGCTTCGCTTGCGCCCTCACGCAGAGGGCAACTCGCCTGCATCCAGCCGCCCCACCATGTCGGCCGTCTCTGCGTCCATAGGCTCGCCCAGTTCGTTGCTCATGGAGTGCATAAGGTGGGCCATGGCGTGGGGGTCGCCCGCCTCCAGCGCACCCAGATTGGCGGCATCGTTCAGCGCGCCCACACGGCTCTGCTCCGAGCGCAATACGGAGACGCGGCTGACCGCGCGCTGCAAATGCGCGCCCTGGCAGCGGGGACATTGCAGCGCGGTGGGCGTATCCATCGCCACCTGCGCGGCGCGAAAGCTGCGGAAGAAGAGGTTCACACGGCTGTGGCAGTCGGGGCAATCAAATTCATAAATGGGCATGGCTGTGTTTCCCGCACGGGCGCGGAGCAGGGCGCACAATTTCGCGCGCCGGTCGCTCTGGCGTATACTTGCCTTCATTCGCGGCCCGAGTGTAACGCAGCCGCCTGTGCGGAGCAAGCCAAGTGACCACTTCTTCCACCCCAGTTATGTCATCCACCGCCCTTCCGGCCGGCGCGCCCAGGCCCGCCGGTGACGATGCCGAGGATGTTGCGATCTACGCCAAACTGCTGGAGCCGCGACCGCTGCTCGTCGTCATCTCCGGCCCCAGCGGCGTAGGCAAGGATGCTGTGCTGCAAGAGCTCAAGGCGCAGAACTACTCCTTCTACTTCGTCGTCACGGCCACCACACGCCCCAAACGCCCCGCGGAAGTAGATGGTGTGGACTATCACTTTGTGAGCGTGGGCGAGTTTGCTGGGATGATTGAGCAGGGCGAACTGCTTGAGTATGCCGTGGTCTACGGTGACTACAAGGGAATTCCCAAGAAGCATGTGCGCGCCGCGTTGGCCAGCGGCCACGATGTGATCATGCGCATTGACGTCCAGGGGGCGGAGACGATCCGCAAGCTTGTGCCCCAGGCCGTAACGATCTTCCTGACTGCCGAGAGCGAGCCGGAGTTGGTGCGCCGCCTGCAAACGCGCCGCACTGAAGAGCCGGGGCAACTTAAAATGCGCATTGTCACGGCCCGCAACGAACTGCGTCGCGCCAGCGAGTTTGATTATGTGATTGTCAATCGCGACAGTGAGTTGCAGGAAACCGTGCGCCAGCTCACCTCCATCATCATCGCTGAAAAATGTCGCACGGACTGGGCCCCGGTCCAGCTCTAAAGCCACCCATGCTCCAACCTGCACCCCCGAACCCGTCCCCGCTGCCGCCCCCCTATGCGGGGGAGCGTGCGCCCGCGCCGCGCACGATCCACTATGCCATCCGCCTCGCCCCGCCCACCCTCACCTATTTCCTGATTGGCGTATGCCTTGCCGTCTTCTTCCTTGAGATTGGCTACGGCTTCTGGCGCTACAATACGTGGACCGGCTCGCAGAATACCACGGTGCTTGTGGACCTGGGCGCCAAGGTGAACCAGTATATTCTGCTGGGGGAATGGTGGCGGCTCTTCACCGCCATGTTCCTGCACATTGGCGTCATGCACCTGCTCTTTAACATGTGGGCGCTTTTTGCCATTGGGCGGCTGGTGGAGGCCTATTACGGCCATGTGCGCTATGCCATCATCTACCTGCTGGGCGGCCTCTTTGGCAGCCTGGCGAGCTATGCATTCTCGCCCAGCGTATCGGCGGGCGCATCGGGGGCTGTCTTCGCGCTCACAGGGGCAACCTCTGTCTATTTCTTCCGCTACCGGGATAATTTTGGCTCGCACGGGCGCGCCGTGCTGCAGAACATGCTCTTGATCATTGTCATGAACCTTGCCTTTGGCTTTGCCGGGTCGGGCGTGGACAACTGGGGGCACATTGGCGGCCTGGTGGGCGGCCTGCTGCTGGCGTGGGGACTGCTGCCCAAATACGCACTGCCGCAGCGCAATGTTGCAGACAACGGCCCCCTGCTCAGCCCCGCGCAGCTTATGACAGCGGCGCTTGTGAAATCGGACCAGGCTGAAATCAACGTCTACATGGATGTCAAAAATCGCACCGGCGCGGAAGCGCTGTGGGTGCTGCTTGTGGCGCTGCTCTTTGGCGCGGGCCTGTACGGCGCAACGCTCATCAACCTGGCGCGCTATCCCGGGCTGGCTGGATAAACGCCAAAGCATACTGTAGTCGGAAACTACGACAACGGCAGGTACGGAAGCGACAGCGCAGGTTTGCTTTTGTCGTTTCAGTGGTACGGCGTCTCTCCTCTGCTTGACAGCGCATTGCTTAAGACCAAAAAAGGATACGCAAATGGACACCATCCGCCGGAGCGGCGTGCTGCTCCACCTGACCTCGCTGCCGGGCCGCTATGGCGTCGGCTCCATGGATCATGCCGCCTACGACTGGGTGGATTTCCTGGCCCGCACGCACCAAACACTCTGGCAGGTGTTGCCCCTGGGCCCCACAGGCTACGGCGACAGCCCTTATCAATCCTTCAGCACCTTTGCAGGCAATCCCTATCTGATCAGCCTCGACACGATGGCCGGCGAGGGGCTGCTGGACCGCACCCACCTGGACGCCGCACCTGATTTCGCTCGCGAGCGTGTTGATTATGGCACGCTCTATACGTGGAAGCTGCCGCTGCTGCGCGCGGCCGCAGGAGCCTTTGCCGAGAATGGTGCGGCCGCGCTGCAGGCCGAGTTCGATTCCTTCTGCGCGGCCAATGCAGAGTGGCTGGACGACTTCGCGCTCTTTATGGCGCTCAAGGATGCACACAACGGCCTGCCGTGGATCCAATGGGAGATGGCGCTGCGTAGCCGCAAACCCGCCGCACTGGCAGCCGCACGCAAAGCGCACACCCAGGCCACGCACGCCCACAAGTTCATGCAGTGGGTCTTCTTCCGCCAGTGGGAGGCGCTCAAGGCATATGCCAATGCCCGCGATATTCTGATTGTGGGTGATATCCCCATCTTTGTGGCCATGGACAGCGCCGACGCGTGGACCAGCCCCGATCAGTTCTTTCTGGATGCTGAATATCAGCCCACAGTTGTCGCGGGTGTGCCGCCCGATTACTTTAGCGCCACGGGGCAACTCTGGGGCAACCCGCTCTATCGCTGGGATGTCATGGCCGCCGACAAGTACGGCTGGTGGATGCGCCGCCTGCGCGGTGCGCTGCGCCTCTATGACCTTGTGCGTGTGGACCATTTCCGCGGCTTTGCCGGCTACTGGGAGGTGCCCGCCGGCGAAGAGACCGCCGAAAATGGCGTCTGGCGCAAAGGGCCGGGCACGGCCTTTTTTGAGGCTGTGCGCGCGCAACTGGGCGGCGATCTGCCCATTATTGCCGAGGACCTGGGCGAGATTACGCCCGATGTCCTCGAGCTGCGCAATCAATTTGAGTTGCCCGGCATGAAGGTGCTGCAGTTTGCCTTTAGCACCGACGCCAGCGACAAGTTTCTGCCCCACAACTACGAACGCAACTTTGTGGTGTACACGGGCACGCACGACAACGACACCACCATGGGCTGGTACTACGGAACGGCCACCGACCACGAACGCGACCACTTCCGCCGCTACATGCGCACGGATGGGCACGACGCCGCCTGGTCACTGATTGAAGCGGCCTTCCGCAGCACGGCCATGTATGCGGTCGTCCCGCTACAGGATTTGCTGAGCCTGGGCACAGAGGCGCGCCAGAATTTGCCCGGGCGCGCCGATGGTAACTGGACGTGGCGCGTAACGCCCGAGCAGATGACGGGCCACCTTGAGTACCGCCTGCTCGAGACCACGCAACTCTACGGGCGCGACCCCGCAACCTATGCCGGCAAGGCGGCCGAAGCAGGTGGCCAGGAAGGACAAACAACCAAAGGCGCAGGGGCAACGGAGACAGCGAACGACAACGCAGCCGCGCACAATGGTGACTAGCGCGCAAATTGCCCCGCTGCACGCTGCGGTTGATGCTGCGGAGATGGAGGCGCTGCACGCACAGTGGGGCGCCTTCCCTGTGGAAAACGTCGGACTGGAGGTGGGGCCGCCCTTCCTCGATGGCGAGCATCAGACGCTGGCCTCGGGCGGACGGCGCGCCGAAATCTGCTACGTCATGCGGCGCGGCAGGATGAGCGACGTATTGCTGCACATCAAGCGCTTCTACCCGCCGCAGGGCTATCGGCTGCCCACGGGCGGTATTCAGCAGGGCGAGGCCGTTATGGCCACGCTGGCGCGCGAGATTATGGAGGAGACGGGGCAGCAGGTTGCCGCAAGCGACGGGACACACGCCGCAGGTGCAGGTGCAGACGACGCTGTCATGGCAGCCAGTGTCATCGTCGAGCGCTGCCTGGGCGTGGTGGTCTATACAATGCACCATGCCACACTGGGGGCCGTGCCCTTTGCCACCTATTGCTTTGGCGTGCGCATGCCGGCAGAGGGCGTGATTGCGCCGCAGGATGCCGACGAGCAGATTGCGGACTGGCGCTGGGTGCCGTCCGTGCAATTATCAACTGTCGCTGACACGCTCGAGGGGGTAGGTGCGACTCATCCCAGGTGGGCCGACTGGGGCCGCTTCCGCGCCGTGAGTCACAGGTTTGTGGCGAAGTGGTTGAGTAGTTGATTGGTTGATAGGTTGATTG
>DIAV01000366.1:5409-6003 GCA_002415895.1 Anaerolineales bacterium UBA5069
TCCAGCCGCGTATAGCCCAAAATTTCGCGCGCCACGATGAGGGTGTTGATCTGCCCTGTGCCCTCGAAGATGTCGTTGATCTTCGCGTCGCGCATCCACTTCTCAACCAGCAACTCCGTGCTGTAGCCGCGCGGCCCCAGCAGTTCCACAGCCTTCTGCGTAACCCACGTGACAACCTTGCCCGCCTTGGCCTTGGCCATGGAGGACTCGAGCTTGTTGGATTCCTGCGCGTCCAGCAAGGCCGTGGCACGCACAGTGAGGAGCCACGCCGCACGCACTTGCGCTTCCATCTCCAGCAAGTCGGCCTGCACGGCGCTCAGCTTGTGGCGGGGCTTGCCATACTCCATGCGCACGCCTTCCTTGGCCAGCGTGTCGCGCGTGAACTCGAAGGCAGCGCGGGCAATGCCCAGCGCGCTTGCGGCCACAATCGGGCGTGTGGCGTCAAAGGTCTTCATGGCCCCCTTGAAGCCCTTGTCGCCCTTGCCTGTGGTCACGTCAACATCGCCCAGAATGTTGGCGGCGGGAATGCGCGCGTTATCAAAAATGAGCGTAGCGGTGTCGCTGGCGCGGATGCCCAGCTTCTCCTCCACCTTG
>DIAV01000234.1 GCA_002415895.1 Anaerolineales bacterium UBA5069
CCTTGCTATGCGTTGCTTTGCGCTTCTTCGCGACTTTGCGTTGCGATTCGGCTGTGGGTTTCACTGCGGTATCACTTTAGGAAGGATTGGCTCGTGGGTTATGGCAACTGGCAACTGGCAACTGGTAATTGCGCACGGCGCTACAGTCACCCCCCAAAGAGGCGGCCCAGGAGCCCCTTCTTTTGCGGCGGGGGCGGCGGCAGTTCGAGGCGCTCCGGCTCGGCGTACTCATCTTCTTCATCTTCAATAATGCCCAACTGCCGCTGCAACTCTTCTGTCATGGCGGCGGGGGTCCACATAGGATCCCAGACAATCTCCACGTAGACGGCCGACGCGCCTGCCTCGCGCAGCACCTGATCCACATTCGCCAGAATCTGCGGACCCATAGGGCAGTGGGGTGTGGTGAGCGTCATTGTCACATCCACGGCCTGCTCATCGCTCACAACAATGTCGTAGACCAGCCCCAAATCCACAATGTTCTGGTAGATTTCGGGGTCAATGACCTTTTTCAGCGTCTCGCGTGCGCTTTGCGGCGTCAGCGCCGCGTGGATGGTCGCGCGTTCGGTTGTTTCCGTCATGGCCCCTCCCTTGTGGGAACACACCTGCCCTAAATGCAAATGCGAGCGCCCGCAGCATGACCCGCCTCAACGCCGGCGACATGCTGCGAGCGCTCGCCCGTCAGATTCTAGTGGTGGCTCTTTTGCAACACTTCGATCATCATGCCGTGGGTGGCCTTGGGGTGTACAAACGCCACCAGCCCGTGCGGCCCCTGGCGCGGCGTCTCATCCACAAGGCGCACGTTTGCGGCCTTGAGCGCCGCCAGCGTTGCCACAATGTCGTCCACCTCAAAGCAGATATGATGCGTGCCCTCGCCGCGGTTGGCCAGGTAGCGCGCCGTGCCCGATTCAGTGTCTGTGGGCGAGATCAGTTCAATTGTGCCATTGCCCGCGTCCAGAAAGGCAGCTTCCACCTTCTGCTCGGGAATTACAATGCGCTCGAGGAGCGTGTAGCCCAGTTGGCCACAGTAGGTGGCCAGCGATGCATCCAGGCTGCTCACCACGAGCCCTACGTGATCAATGCGTTTAAAAAGTTGTTCGCTCATGGCTAGACCCAATTCTCCGGTGTGTATTCGCCGAAGACTCGGCGCATTGTATCACTAATTTCGCCCAGGGTTGCGTAAGCTTCCACCGCCTCGACAATTGCGGGGAGGATTGGAGCGTTGGGTTCGCGCGCGGCCGTCTCAATTTTCGCCAGCGCCGCATCCACCGCCACGGCGTCGCGTTCTGCGCGCAATGCCTTGAGCGAAGCCATCTGCTCCGTGCGCACGCTCTCGTTCACGCGCAGCAGTTCACCTGTGGCGGCCTCGGCCGTCTGGAAGCGATTGACACCCACAACCACCTGGTTGCCCTTCTCAATTGCACGCTGGGCGCGATAGGCCGCCTCCTGAATTTCGCGCTGGATGAAACCCTCTTCCACGGCGCGCAACGCACCGCCCAGTTCGTCAATCCTGGCAATGTAGGCTGCTGCCTGCGTCTCAATCTCGTCGGTCAGCGCCTCAATGAAATAGGAGCCGCCCAGCGGGTCCACCGTGTCGGCCACGCCGCTCTCATAGGCGATGATCNNNNATGATCTGCTGCGTGCGCAGCGCCACCTCCACCGCGTGCTGCGTGGGGAGAGAGAGCGCCTCGTCCTTGCTGTTGGTGTGCAGACTTTGTGTGCCACCCAGCACCGCCGCCAGCGCCTGCATCGTGACACGCACAATGTTGTTGTCGGGCTGCTGCGCCGTGAGGGTGCTGCCGCCCGTTTGCGTGTGGAAGCGCAACTTCCACGAGTCGGGGCTTTTGGCGCCAAAGCGATCGCGCATGATACGCGCCCACAGCCGCCGCGCGGCGCGGAACTTGGCCACTTCCTCAAGGAAGTTGTTGTGTGCATTGAAGAAGAAGCTCAGCTGGGGCGCGAACTTGTCCACATCCAGCCCGCTCTCCTGCGCCTGCCGCACATACTCAATGCCATTGGCCAGCGTAAAGGCCACTTCCTGCACAGCCGTGCTGCCCGCCTCGCGAATGTGATAGCCGCTAATCGAGATCGTATTCCACTTGGGCACATCGGTGGTGCAAAAGCGGAAGATATCGGTGATCAGCCGCATGGAGGCCGCGGGCGGATAAATGTAGGTGCCGCGCGCGATGTACTCCTTGAGAATGTCATTCTGCACGGTGCCGCGCAGTTCCGTGCTGGGCACGCCCTGCTTTCTGCCCACAGCGATCACCATGGCCAGCAGCACAGCCGCCGGCGCGTTGATCGTCATGCTGATGCTCACTTTGTCCAGCGGAATGCCGTCCAGCAGTGTTTCCATATCGCGCAGACTGCTAATGGAGACACCCACCTTGCCCACTTCGCCCTCGGCAAAGGCGTGATCAGCGTCATAGCCAATCTGCGTGGGCAGGTCAAACGCGACCGAAAGCCCCGTTTGCCCCTGCGCAATGAGGAACTTGTAGCGCTCGTTGGACTCTCTGGCGTTGCCAAAGCCCGCGTACTGGCGCATGGTCCACAGACGGCCGCGATACATGTTGGGCTGTACGCCGCGCGTGTAGGGGTATTCGCCCGGGAAGTTGAGCGCGCTCAGATACGCGTCATCGGCGCTCACACCCTCGGCAAGCGGTGCAGGCGTATAGACGGTCTCCACAGGCATATCTTCGCTGCTGGTGGTGAACTGTTCGCGGCGCTCCTTAAAGCGCCTGGTGAGGGGGGCAAGCGTGTTTTCCTCCCACGCTCGCTTGAGGGAGTCCAATTTGGAGGGCGCGACCTCAATCATTTTTTGGGATTTCCTTTGGTGCAAAATGAACTGCGCATTGAAAGCGAAATAAGGGCCGGTACGCAGAAACGACGGAAACAACAGAAAAGGCAGGCAACAACTGTATTCAGTCGCTCTTCATGTTGTTCCCGCTGTTTCCGCCTTTTCCGCGTACCGGCTTTGTTACATCTCTGAGCGGCCCAGCAGTGCGCGGCCAAGCGTCATCTCGTCGGCGTACTCGAGGTCGCCCCCCATGGGCAGGCCGCGCGCAAGGCGCGTGACGCGAATTTCCAGCGGCTTGATGAGGCGCGCAATATACATGGCCGTCGCCTCGCCCTCAAGGTTGGGGTTGGTGGCCAGCAGCACCTCAGTAATGGGCCGGCCGCGCTTGTCGGCGGCCTGAATGCGCTGCAAAAGCTCGGCCACACGCAGGTTGTCAGGCCCTACACCCTCAATGGGCGAGATGGCGCCGTGCAGCACATGGTATTGCCCCTTGAACTCGCCCGTGCGCTCAATGGCTTGTACATCCAGCGGCTCCTCCACCACGCAGACCATGCTGCCGTCGCGCTCACCGCTCGAGCAGATGGCGCAGGGGTCGCGGTCGGCAATGTTGAAGCAGATGCTACAGAAGAGGGTGTTGGCCTTAAGGTTTTCCAGCGCCTGCGCCAGGTTGTGCGCAACAGAGGCATCGGCGCGCAGAATGTAATAGGCCAGCCGGCTGGCCGACTTGGGGCCAATCCCCGGCAGCGCGCTAAAGGCGTCAATCAGTTGGCTCACAGGTTCGGCAATTGTTTGCAT
>DIAV01000352.1 GCA_002415895.1 Anaerolineales bacterium UBA5069
TTCGAGAAGCCCTGGGCCCGCTCTACATTCAGATAGACAGTGGCGCGCCTGCATGCTACAATGGCGACAGCGGCGCGCCATGAGGTGGCGCGCCCGCATCTACAGTGCAACCTGAACAAAAACCCACACCCCCTTTCATCGTGCCCTTGGCAAGCATTGCTGCACGCATCGAGTAAGGCAACGAGGAGATCGTTATGGCGCGCCATCTTCTGGACAGCGAATACATCTTTGGCATCCATGAGCCCGGTGGTGAAGGCCACATGCTCGAACTGGGACGCCCAGGCTGGATCGTCTTCACCGAAGCCATCGGCGCGAGCCCAACCGACATGGGAGGCCGCGATTATCGCCCCTGGAGCGACAAAGGTCTCGGCGTGATCGTGCGGCTGAACAACGGCTACCATCCCGCCGGCACAATCCCCAACGCTGCACACTACGCCGACTTTGCCGCGCGTTGTGCAAACTTCGTCGCCAACAGCCCTGGCTGCAAGATCTGGATCATTGGCAACGAGATGAACTTTGCCATCGAGCGGCCCCAGGCCGCGCCGGATTTTGAGCAGCCGGCGCGCCCCACAAGTCCCCTGCCCGCCCCTGGACCTACCACACCGCCTGCGCCCGCCAACGGCAGTAACAGCGGCTGGCTCAACTGGTTCAAGCGCACCCTCAAGCCAAACGGCAGCAGCCAGCCCACAGACCCAATTGACCCCTTTGGACGTGGGCTGCCTGACCGCTTCAACGTGATCCATGACCCCGCAAGCGCTGCCCCCAAACCTTTGCCGCCCGACGTCGATGGCGTCAACGCCGACTCGGCCATGCTCTCCGACGGGGCTGGCGAAGTCATTACGCCGCAGATGTACGCACAGTGCTACAAGCTCTGCCGCGAGCGCATTCAGACAGTGCAAGGGCATGGCACCGACAAGGTGATCGTGGGCGCCGTCGCGCCGTGGAATAACCAGACACGCTATTCCGGTAACGAAAACGGCGACTGGGTCAAGTATTTCAAGGACATTCTTCTGGCGATTGGGCCGGATCGCTGCGACGGCTTCTCTATTCACACCTACACGCACGGGCAGGACGCCAACCTTGTCACCAACGAAGACAAGATGGCGCCCCCCTTTGACAATCGCTACTATCACTTTCGCGCCTATCAGGATTTCATGCGCGCCGTGCCCGCAACCATGCGCCACCTGCCTGCCTATCTTACCGAGACGGATCAGGATGAAGAGTGGCTGGATCGCAACATTGCCTGGGTGCAGCGCGCCTATGGCGAGATCAACTGGTGGAACCGGCAAACAGGCAATCAGCAGATTCACTCCGTGATCCTCTATCGCTGGCCGCGCATTGACAAGTGGTACATCGAGGGCAAACAGGGCGTGATCGATGACTTCCGCGAGGCCATGAAGGAAGCCTACAAGTGGCAGCGCACGCCCGCACCGCCCCTCGCCGTAACGGCGGGCGACCAACTGCGCACAAAGGATTGGCTCAACCTGCGCGCCACGCCCGCGGGCACGGTTGTGGGGCAAACACCGGCGCGTGCGCTGGCCAAAGTCATCAACGGCGCGGCCACCCTGGCCGAAGGCGTCTACTGGTGGGCTGTGGAAGCGCCCATCCTCGACGGCACCATGAAGAAGGGCTGGCTGGCGCAGGAGAGCCCACAGGGGTTGACGTTGCTCGAGCGCGTCGCAACAAACCCCATCGTCACGCCGCCCGTCACGCCGCCGACAGAACCACCTGCACCGCCAAATACAGCACCGATCAAGGTGGGCGCCAAAGTGCGCACACTGGACTTCGTCCGCCTGCGCAAGAGCCCGGGCATCTCCAACAAACCAGCCGATGATGTCGTGGCCGAGGTTCCTGCCGGCACCGAATTCAAAGTGACCGATGGCCCCGCCAGCAATGATGCGTTGCGCTGGTGGTATGTGGAAGAGGGCAAGCTGGACGGCAGGCTGCTGGAAGGGTGGATGGCCGAGGCCTCGCCCAACAACATTCAATTGCTTGAGGTTATCCCCGCCGACATTGGGGGCAACCCAATCAATCCCGAAGACCCCGGCGAACCCAGCGGTCCGCCCCCCTTTGACGTGGGCGACCGCATTATTACGGTCAACTTTGTGCGCTTCCGCAAGACGCCCGGCACCCTCTCCAAACCGGCGGATGACGTCATTGCCGAGCTGCCGCCGAACCTGCTTGGCATTGTGCGCGGCGGGCCCCAAATTATTGACGGCATGCGCTGGTGGCAGATTGATATGCCCGTGGCGGGTGTGCAGCGCACAGGCTGGGCGGGTGACGAAGCCCCCAATGGCATCAAACTGCTCGACAAAGCCCCGGCCACCGTCACGCCGCCGTTGGCCTCATTCAACTTCAAGGTGGGCGACATCGTCATCGCGCGCACGGCCGTGAATGTGCGCAAATCGGCGGGCATGTTGGGCAAACCGGCTGATGACCTGCTGGGCTACTTTGACACGCGCACCACCCTCAACATTGTTGACGGCCCCAACGAGGCCGACGGTGTGCGCTGGTGGCGCGTGGGCGGCATTACGCTGGCGCGTGGCGAGGTGATTGGCTGGCTTGCCGAAAAGCTCATCGACGGCACGCTGCTGATTGGGCCGCCCGCACCACTCCCAGGCACAGCAATACCCGATCCCGCCAGGAAGCTCTATTTACATGCGCCCTTTATTGGCGACTTTGGTATCTCGCAACTGTGGGGCGAGAATCCCCAAATCTACAGCCGCTTCACCTATGACGGCGTCTCCCTCAAAGGCCACAACGGTATCGACTTCCTCACTCCCATGGGTACGCCACTCGCCGCCGTGGACGCAGGCGTCGTGGCAGACGCCATCTTTGGGGACCCGGGCGGCTTCGGCAATTACGTCAAGATCATTCACAACTGGGGCGAGTCGGTCTATGCCCACATGGACAATATCACCGTCACCAAGGGCAAGCAGCTTGAGAAGGGCGAAGTGATTGGCGTCTCGGGCAACACAGGCTTCAGTGGCGGCCCGCATCTGCACTTCGCGATTCGCGTGGCCCCCTATGTGCGCGCCGACGGCTGGGGCGGCTTCAGCGATCCGCTGCCCTACATGCGCCCCGAGGATGTGCATATGCCATCCTATGTGCTGCGCGACGTGGTGCCCACCGATTCGGTCAGCCCCGAGCCCGCCCCGCATGACTTTGCGCCGGGTATGGGACCCGAGGTACCGGGAGTTCGACGGCCGTAACCGCCCAGGCGTCTGCGCAATCAAAGCCTCGCTTCCTCCGCCGAAGCGAGGCTTCTTTATTCCCTATGCTATAATCGCGCACATCCTGCGGCTGCGGCGCTTGGCCGGTCGCGCATGTTTGCGCGCCCCACAGCGTGCGGCGTGCACACCCGCCGCCGCCAAACCGCCGTTGAGACACGCTTTCGCCACTTGCCACATTTGCCGAGGATCCTCGGTTACCTATCAACATGCCCGACCGCGACGCAAAAATGCAGCCCAATCTCCGTTACGAGTCCGACTTCCTCTTTGGCGTCCATGAGCCGGGCGGCGAGGAACTGATGCTCGCCGCCGGTAAGCCCGGCTGGATTGTCTTCACCGAAGCCGTGGGCCATGACCCCGAAGATACCTCCGGGCTTGACTTCACCACCTTTGCCAATGACGGCCTGGGGGTCATCTGCCGCATCAACCACGGCTATGAACCCGAGGGCACGCTGCCCCACAGCAGCCTTTATGAGGCCTTTGCCCGGCGCGTGGCCAACTTTGTGGATACGAGCCAGGGCTGTCACGTGTGGGTGATTGGCAACGAAATGAACTATGCCGTGGAGCGCCCCGGCATTGTCATTGACTGGTCGCGCCACCAGAGTAATCGCACAGGCCCGCCCGAAATTGCCGATCCCATGCGGCGCGGCCTCGCCGTGCGCTTTAACGTACTGCCCGATCACTCCACCGAAATCCGCACCACACGCGGTGCCATCGTCAGCCCGGGCGAAGTCATCACGCCCGAGATGTACGCGCGCGCCTACCGCCTCTGCCGCGAAGCCATCCACCGCCTTCCAGGCCACGAAAAAGACCGCGTGCTTGTGGGCGCCGTCTGCCCGTGGAACACGCAGACGATCTACCCCGGCAATCCCAACGGCGACTGGATTCTCTACTTCCGCCACATCCTGGAGCAGCTTGGCCCCGAGAATTGCGACGGCTATGCGCTGCACGCCTCCACCCATGGGCCGGACCCTGCGCTCCTCTCCAGCAGCCAGCGCCTGCCGCCCCCCTTCCAGGGCTATCACGAAGAATTTCGCGTCTTCACAGACTTCATGGCCGCCGTGCCCGCCGCCATGAAGCACCTGCCCGGCTTCATTACAGAGATGGACCAGACGCAGCCCTGGGCCGACCGCAACGAAGGCTGGGTGCAGCGCGCCTATGCCGAAATTGAAGCGTGGAACCATGCGCAGGAAATTGGCGGCAGCCCCCAGCGCGTGCGCTGCGCCGCACTCTATCGCTGGCCCCGCGTCGACAAGTGGTTCATCGAGGGCAAGCTCGGCGTCATTGACGACTTCGAGACGGCGCTGCAGGCCGACTATCGCTGGCGGCGCGAAGAACCGCTTGAAGAGGTTGCGGAAGCGTCTGCCCAGCCCGCCAGCCAAAGCGCACGCGCGCCGGCCGCCGCTGCGCCCAGCGTGGAGACGACGGCGACAGATGTCTCCAACGCGCCTGCCACCAACAAGGGCAAGCGCAAGAACAATCGCAAACGCAAGGAAGAGCCGGTTCGCCCACGCTATCGTATTGAGTGGGTGGACGACGCCTTCCCGCCCAAACTGACAGTGGGCCAGGTCATATCCGTGCCGATTACGCTGCGCAACACGGGCGCGCTCACATGGCGCTGGAGCGGCGGCAACCCTTTCCGGCTGGGCTATCGCTATTATCGCAACCGCAAGCTGATTGAAACCGACACAGAGCGCGATTTGCGCACGGACATCCCGCAGGATGTGCCACCCGGCCAGGAGATCACCCTTGCGGCGCGGATTGCCACGCCCACTGATCCCGGCAACTACACGCTGGAGATGGACCTCATTCATGAGGGCATCACCTGGTTTAAGGAACAGGATTCACCCGTCCTCACGCGCTGGCTCACCATTGAGCCTGCCAAGACCGCGTCACATTCCGCCGGCAGCGGCAACGGCGCGCGCCTGCCTGATCACCAGGAGCCGACCCTCAACCTGCCGGTTCCCCTCTTCACCGATGTGATTGCGCGCCTGCCGCGCAGCAGTTCGCCCTATGCCCGCCGCAGCCTGAACCAGATCAAGCACCTTGTCATCAGCAGCACAGGGGCCAACCCGCGCCTGAGCCTTGAACGGATTGCCAGCGCGCATGTGGCCGCTGGCTACCCGGGCATTGCCTATGGGTTTGTGGTGGACGCCTCCGGACAGGTCTTCCGCACAAGCGAACTTGAAAACGTGGCCCAGCCGGACCAGCGCTGGTCCGAGCAGGGGGTGAATATTGCGCTCGCGGGCAACTTCACCGGCTCAATTCCCGGTTTGCCGCAACTCGATGCCACAGGCCGTCTTTGCTCGTGGCTGGCGCAGAATCTGGGCCTTTCGCCCGAGTCAATTGTGGGTCTGGGCGAGCTTACGCAAAGCGACAACCCTGGCCCTGCCTTTTACCGCGGCCCCACGTGGAAGGAAATGATCCAACGGCAGGTGCAACTGCACATGGCAGCGCTGGGCATGGGCGCGGCCGACGCCGAACGCGCGCATGAGGCAATTGTGACCGCCACGCGCCTAGAAACCGAGACGCGCGCACTCAAGTTGCAACTCGAGGACGCCCTGCGCGCCCAGGAATCGACCCAGGTCGAGAACATTGACCTGCGCTCACGCGTCATGGAGATGCAGCAGCAGCTCAACGTTTTGAGTGAAGGGGGCGTGCGCCAGCCGCGCACCATTAATGCCATCAACGACATGCCGCGCGAGGCGCATCGCTATCGCAAGCGCAGTGCCGAGCAAGTCCAATTGGTTGTGATAAGCCACACGGGCGCGCCCGCCAATACCCCGCTTGCGCTGCTGGCGCAGGAACACCGGCGCGATTGGCCCGGCATGCTCTTCGATTTTGTGATTGATCCGCTGGGCAACATTACGCAAACGCAGCCCCTCGATGAAGCTGTCGCCTCCGACGAAATCTACCTGAGCGCCGCCATCAACGTCGCGCTCGCTGGTGACTTTGAGGAAGCAGTGCCCAGCCGCGCCCAGATCAACGCCGCCGGCGCGCTGATTGCCTGGCTACTTGACCGCTATCCCCAACTCACGCTCGAATCCATCAAGGGCATGCGCGAACTGACGCGCACCAACTCGCCCGGCCGCACGTGGGAGGATGGCAAGCGCTGGCGCGACGACCTCATGGCCGCAGTCCGACGCGCCGGCGGTGCAGCCACAACGGTGCGCGACGACTCCAAGTGGCGCGAGCGCATTGCCGATCTTGAAGTGCGCCTGGAACAGGCAACCCGCGCGCAAACTGTGCTTCAGGATGTGCGCAGCCGCCTTGAAAGCGAAACCCAGCGCCTGCAAACCGAGCTCAACCTCAGTAAACAGGCATCTGGCTTTGTCATTCCTAAACCGCCCCTCAACTCGATTGTTGACCAATTGCCGCGCCACCCCACACTGCGTTACGAGCGGCGCAGCCTCAGCCAGATTACGCACATTGCTGTACACCACACGGCCGCGCCTGCTTCACTTGGGCCTCTGCGCATTGCCGAGCTGCACATCCAGGCCGACACCGCGCGCGGCAAGGAGTCGTGGCCGGGCATTGGTTACCATTTCTTCATCCACGCCGACGGCAACATCGAGCAGACGCAGCCTCTCGAATCGGTCTGCTTTCATGTCTTCCGCCATAACCAGTATTCAGTGGGCATTGTCTTTGCCGGCTCCTTTATGAACGGCAAGATTCCCACCTCGGCGCAATTGCGCTCGGGCGCGCATCTGCTGGCGTGGCTCATGCAGGAACTCAACGTACCCTTGGCGCGCATTTGGGGCCACCGCGAATTCCCCGAGAACATTACCGTTTGCCCCGGCAGCGAGTGGAACCAGGGCAACCGCTGGCGCGACCTGCTCTTCGAGCGCATAGAGCAGGTGCAAGGTGGCCAGGGCGTCAAGTCCGTGCGCCACTACATGCTCTTCTGGCAGCGCCCCTACCCCGGCCCCGTGGCCCAAAACGATTTGCAGGGCGCGCTGGCCTACATCAATCGCTTCCGCCCCACAGTGGGCTTTAGCGTCGAGGATGCGCGCAATGCTGAGTACGTCACCATCGTGGGGGGCGAGGCCGGCGTCAGCCTGCAAGTGGATCGCGAGCTTGAGGAACACGGCAGCCGCGTCGAGCGCATTGCCGGCGGCAGCGAAGAGGAAACCGCCCACCTGCTTGCCGACATGGCCCAGAGCGGCCGCCGCTTTGTCAAGTACGATGTGGATTTCTAGCGGGTGATCAACATGACAGCAACAGTTCGACGCAAGGGCGCAGAGGCGCAGAGGAACGCAAAGACAAGCAACAACAAGAACCGCCCATCTTGCAGTTGCTTGTCTTTGCGTTCCTTTGCGCCTCTGCGCCTTTGCGTCGAACTGTTGCGCCTGTGCGTTGAGCCGTTGGTCCAGCCATGCTGACACCCTCGCCCCTTGGCTCCGCCTATCCCGTCTCGCTGCCCGTCTTCGCCGGCCCGCTGGACCTGCTTCTGCGCCTCATCGAGACGCAGGCGCTGGAGATTAGCACCGTGAGTCTGGTCGCCGTGACCGACCAATACCTGCGCACGGTGGAAGCGCTCGAGGATGTCGATCCCGGCGCGCTGGCCGATTTTCTCGTGATTGCCTCGCGGCTGGTCTACATCAAGTCGCGCAGCCTGCTGCCGCAGCCGCGCCCAATTGACGAGGAAGACGACGAGGAAGAGCCTGCCGACGCGCTTGTGCGGCAACTCATCGAGTACCGCCGCTTCAAGGAAGTTGCCGCGCAACTGCGCACGCGCGAAGAGCAGCGGCTGCGCGTCTACGTGCGCACCGCGCCCCCGCCCGAGCTTGAACGTCGCCTGGAACTGGGCGAACTCAACCTCGATCACCTTGTCAATGTGCTCAGGCGCGTGCTCACACGCGTCATCACACAGCCCGTGCTGCCGCGTGTCAAGACCTACCCCGTCACCGTCGCCGAGCAGATTGTCATTGTGCGCGCCACACTTGTCGCGGCGGGGCAGTCACTCACCTTCGTGGACCTGCTCTCGGCGCAAACGAGCCGGCTGGAGGTCATTGTCACTTTCCTCGCCGTGCTCGAGCTCATCAAGCAGCGCGAAGTGCGCGCCGAGCAGCAAGACGCCTTCTCGGAAATCATCCTCACACACGTTCCGGCGTAAGGGGCAAAATCCCGCCCCCCTCTACAAACACAATAACAAAGAGGGACGCCGCGCGGCGTCCCTCTTTGTATCCTTCACTATTCCTGCGCCTGCGGCTACCCAGCCACATACGACGCAATCAGCGCGCCGTCGGCCGTGCGCAGCTCCAGCGTGTCGCCGGTAATGCTCCACGTGCCCGCCTGCGGCAGCATCTGGAGATAGGCCGCTTCCTGCGCCATTTCGGCGGGGTTCTCACACGCCATCATCGTCGAGATGCCCTGCATAATCGTGATCGTCTCGCCATCAACCGTGAAGCCCATGCTGTAGTTGTTGCAGGCCTTGCCCGACAACGTGCCATCTTCGCCAAAGAGGGCGGTGATGCTGGTGCCTTCGGCCACAGTCTCCACGCCATCGTTGCCATTGTTCACACTAACGGCGTTCCAGGTTGTGCCAACCAGCGCGACCGGCACAACTTCACTAAAGGTGGCGATGATATTCTGGTCAGCATTCCACAGATTGAGTGTGCCCATTGCGGCCTCGAAGCCGGTCACATTCGCGAGCATGGCGAAGAAAAGCGGCTCAACGTCTGCACCCGGCCCCTCACACGCCATCATTGTGGAAGCGGCCGGCCCAAAGGCGAGACCGCTCTGCCCTTCCACTGTGGCAGAAGCATTGTAGCGATTACAGCCACCCGAACCCGAAGCGCTGCCATCGGCAAAGGACATTGTCACATCAGCGCCTTCGGCGATGGGGGCCAGCGTGCCATCCTCACCGGCAATTTGCGTCAACTGCCAGGTCGTGCCTTCGAGCACTGTATTTGCACCTTCCGACGCGGCAGGCACTGTGCCGCCGCCATTATCCACAGGCGCAGCAACCGGCACGCAGGCCGCTGCCAGCACCATGACAAACAACACGCCTATCATGAGCATCAGTCTGCGACTCTTCATTGTATTTTCCTCTCACCATTCTTGCTTCGGATTTTGGATGTAAAACAGGTTATTCGGCTTGCCTAGCTGGGACGGGGGGCGCCCCGCATTTGTTCCCAAACATGCCAGTTTGCTGCAGCGTTGGCCACAATGCGCACGGGTGCGCCCGCGGCCGCGACATGCTGCTTCACTTCGGCAATGCTCAGTTCCTGAAAGTGAAAGAGACTGGCCGCCAGCGCCGCCGCCGCGCCGCCTTCCAGCAGCGCAGTGGCAAAGTGCGCCGCTGTGCCCGCGCCACCCGATGCGATCACCGGAATGTTGACAGTGCTTGCCACGGCATGCGTCAGCGGAATGTCGTAGCCGCGCTTCGTGCCATCGCAATCCATGGATGTGAGCAATATTTCGCCCGCGCCGCGCTGTTCGGCTTCGTAGGCCCACGCAATGGCATCGATGCCCGTGTTTCTGCGCCCACCCGCCACATAGACATCCCAGCCCTCGCCGCGCGCCGCAAGCTCGTCGCCGGTGCGCCGGCGCGCGTCGATGGCAACCACAATGCACTGGCTGCCAAAGCGCGTTGCCGCTTCACTAATGACGGCGGGGTTGTGCACGGCGGCGCTGTTAATGCTCACCTTGTCGGCCCCGGCAATCAGGATGTCACGCATGTCCTCCACAGTGCGAATGCCGCCGCCCACAGTGAACGGGATAAAGACCGTGTCGGCCACACGGCGCACCATGTCACTGACAATCGCGCGCGCTTCGTGCGTTGCCGTAATGTCGAGAAAGACCAACTCATCGGCCCCCTCACGGTCGTAGACCTGCGCCTGCGCAACCGGATCGCCTGCGTCTACGAGGTCCACAAAGTTGACACCCTTGACGACACGACCGTTTTTGACATCCAGGCAGGGAATGATGCGCCGTGCCAGCATGGTATGCCCCTTCGCTACGTGCGCGCTTGACACGAACCCAACAGAAACTCCATGATTAAGATGCGCTTGCTATCAACGCAGAACCCATTCCTACTGCGCCATCTCAATGCACATGCGACAGGGATGCAAAGAAGGGCAAACGCAATATCGCAGAAAACAGCGG
>DIAV01000193.1:0-11544 GCA_002415895.1 Anaerolineales bacterium UBA5069
GGGCAGGGCATAGGCAACATCATTATTCCCTTCTTTGGCGGCGTGCCTGCCACCGCAGCGATTGCGCGCACGTCGGTGGGCATCAAATCGGGCGGGCAAACGCGCCTCGTCTCCATCATCCACGCGCTCGCGCTGCTGGCGGCGGCGCTGCTCTTTGCGCCGGTCATTGCGCGCGTGCCCATGGCGGCGCTGGCGGGCGTGCTTATGGTGACGGCTTTTCGCATGAACGAATGGCATTCCATCCGCTTTATGTTTGGGCGCGGCTTCAAGACGGCCATGATCACCTATCTGGTGACGATGATTGCCACAATCACGCTCGATTTGACGCAGGCGATTATCATCGGCGGTGTGCTCTCGGCTGCGATCTTCATCAATGATGTCGCCAATATGCAGATCGACGTACGCGATGTGGACGTGGAGCGCATGCGTGCGCGCGGCATGGACATTCGCACGGACTGCAAGGCGATTCGTGTGGCCTATTTGACGGGGCCGCTCTTCTTTGCGGCCACCAGCCAGTTCAACGAAGCCTTCGCGCAGGAGGCCGACGCGCAGGCGCTGATCCTCTCTATGCGCGCGGTGCCGCTCATTGACATCAGCGGTGTGGAAGCGTTACGCGCGCTCAACGACAGCCTCAAGGCTGCGGGCAAGGTGCTCATGCTCGCAGGGACGCAGCCGCGCGTCACGCAGTATTTGGACAGGGCAGGATTGAGCAGCGAGATTGGGGCTGAAAACTTCTTTTGGTCGTCGGACCGCGCCATCCTCGTAGCGGAACAGCGCTTCCTGCTGCGCGACGGCCATGAGGTGGACGAGGCGCTCGAAGATTTGCCGCTGACGCCCGGCGTGGAGGCAGGCGGTTTGCAGTGGCCCATGCCGTGAGGTTGAGTGGTTGAGTGGTTGAGTGGTTGAGTGGTTGAGTGGTAAATGGCAAGAGGTAAGTGGTAAATGGTAAGTGGGCTCGCTCGCCATCGCAGTGACTACTTACCACTTACTGGTGCATCCGGCAAGTACGCGAGGGATTGCGTAGCGGCGGCTTCAGCCGCCGTTCTCGAGGACGCGACAGCCTTCTTACCCACGGCAGCTGAAGCCGCCGCTACGCATCGTGTCGCGCATTTGCCGGATGCACCACTTACCATTTACCAATCAACAAATAAACCACTCAACCCCTCAACCAATCAACCCATCACCAGCAAATCATTCTCCAGCACATCCATCATCGCGCGCGGGGCAACCTGGCCGAGGGCGGCGACAACCGGCGCAAGGCCGCGCCGATCCCACCACGCATTGGCGGGACGCGGCCAGAAGTCCGTGGGCCAGTCGCCGCTGACGAGCCCCAGCGGCGGCCAGCGGTCAAGGCTCTCCGGGCGGCTGCCGGGGTCGGTAAAGAGCAACTGTGCGCCCTGGCGCGCGCTGCCCGTCCATACGTGCAGCCACCAGAGCGGGCTGCAGTAGAGACCATGCAGGTAGGGCAACGACTGGTGATATGCCCACGCCTGCATCATTTGCATGAAGCTTGTTTCCACGGTGACGGGTTGGCCGGGGCTTGTGGCCCAGCGCGCCATCTCCTTGAAACCAATCACGCGTTGCGTAAGGCGCCAATATTGGTAGCTGAGCACGCGCGCCAGCGCGGCGCGGTGCGTAATGTCGGGCGCAGGCAGCACATTCTCCACCACTTCAACCGCCAGCGTTGCATCCACAGCGCGGAAGATGAGCGGTGCGCGTTCGGCCAGCGCCACGCTGCCGGCATAGATCAGCACCGGGCGCTGCGAGCGTGGCAAGCGCGCCACGGCCTGTGCCATGGTGCGCGCCAGCGTCTGCATGGCGCTGATTGCATCATCATCGGCGCGGTCATAACCGCCGGCAACCACCAGCACATCGGCCTGGCTGTTGAGCAGCATAGTGGCGACTGCATTCACTTCAAGCTCAATGTCGAAGACAACTTCGCCAACAATGGTGGCCGGGCTGGCGGCAATGGCGGCGCGTGCGGCAGCGCCGCTCAGGTCGGCCGTGAGCACACCCAGGAAAACACGCACGGGCGCGCGTGCGCTGATGGTTGTGGACGCAAGCTGCACAGGCGGGAAGCGCACGGGGTTAATGCTGCGCATGAAGGGCATGTTGAGTTCTTCATCCCACAGCGCGCAGCCCAGCCGCTGCCCCAGCCGGCGGCACGTTTCGGCCACCTGCAGCGGCATCGTCACCTCACCCGAGCGCGCCAGGTTAAGCCAGCCAATCAGCCTGTGTACGCCATCGACCGGCTCAATCAGGCACGCGCGCGTGCCTGCCACCTCGGCGCTGAGCGCGAGCAGCCGTTGCGTGGAGGCGCTGCTGTCGGCGATGTCGGGTATGCTGCGCAGAAATGTGGACATGGGCGGAAGGGTCCAATGAAAAACGATATGACTGATTGGGGGATCTCAGGCTGAAAAACTGATTCAACCCGGGATTCGCTGGAAACGTGCAGCCGTGCTGCAGAATCTCCGGAACGCTATCCTGCACCCGTTTGGGTACACATGGGAGGTTTGCCGTGGTACTTCCCCAGGAGACTGTTGATGCGATTCTGGCGCATTTTGATTTACCTCAGAGCCGAAGTTTCACGCGTCTGAGCGGGTGGGCAAACCAGAATTACCTTGTCCAAACGCAAGCCGGAACGGAATATGTGCTGAAGGTACTGATCCTGCAAAAGCAGGAACTGCTTGCCAATGACATCGCAATTCAACGGCAGCTTGCTGGTGTAACGCAAACGCCCGTGTATTGTGTGGGACCCAATGGATCCGTACTCTTTGCGAATGGTGAAATTGCCGCCGTCATTTCGGCAAAGATCGAAGGGGTTCATGCCCGCATTCTCAGTCATGCCTTCGCTTTTGAGATTGGGAAGGCACTCGCGCTTTTTCACACGGCTGTGCACACCTTGCCCATGCCGCACCAGGGTTGGTTGAACCCACTCTCTGCCAAGCGCGCGCGCCTATGGGAGAGTTCAGAGCCTGTTGTCCGCGCAGCCCAACGGCTCATCAACGAAAACACAGCTCTCCTGACGGAAGGTCTTCTGCCTGTGGGCATCATCCATGGCGATCTGCATGAACAGAATGTACTTGTGGCTTCGCAAGCGCAACCGGCCGTCATTGCTATCATGGATTTTGAGGAAGCAGAGCAGAATCTGCTGCTCCTGGACGTTGCGCGTACGATTTTAAGCGTGTGTCGAAGCCCGCAAGGAACCAGCCTGCTGGCCCACAACATGGAGCAGCTTGTGCAGGGCTACGAAACCGGGCGGGCCATGACAAGCCTGGAGCGAGAAAAGCTGCCCATAGCAATTCGCTACGTGATTGGGGTTGACGTGATCTGGCTTGTTCAGAACGGCTTCACAGCCGAAGCAGCAGAACACCTGGCCAGGGCCGCTGCGCTGCCTGCAATTGGGCAGTGAGCAGATGGTGTTGCGCATCCCCTCAGCAATCCTCCGCAATTCTCCAGGTTAGCTCACAATGTTCTGCCAAATGGTTGCAACCCACTGCCACAAGCCAGTGGCCCGCAGCGTGATCGCGAGATAGTCAAGGCGGTCCACCAGCAATGTGAGGCGTGAGGCAAAGAGGCGCGCGAGAATGACGCCGGTGGCTATCCACAGCGCGCGATCGCCAAGCCACACCCAGCCGTGCAGCAGCGTATGCAGAACGCGCGGCAGCGGTTCGCTGCGCGGCACGCGCCCCACCGTGAGCGCAAGCAGCGTTGCTGTTGTCAGCAGTAGCGTGAGCAAGCCATACCAGAAGGCGCTGCCTGTGCGTCCGTCGCTCAAAGTGCCGGTGATGACCAACGCGGCCTGTGGCAAGAGCGTGCCCTGCATGATGCCAATCAGCCCTGCTGAAATTCCGACACCCAGCAACAGGCCCAGGGGCAGCACACCCGCTGTCTGCAGCACGCGGCGGGCGCGCGAGGCTGCACCGGCGGGCTGCCCCTGGGCCACCATGCGCTCGACTGCCGCGCCGATTAGCAGCAGCGAGAGGAGCAGGGGCGCGATCTGTGTGGCCCACTGCCCCTGGGCCAGGGGTGTGAGCATGCGCATGGTGATGACGTACTGAATCGCCATGACGGCGGCATAGCCCATGCCCGCGCCAACGAGCAGATGTTGCGCCAGGCGCGCGAGCACGCTATCGCCTAGCACCATACTAAAGAGTGCGAGCGTAAGCAGCAGGCCAATCCAGAGACCCGCATCGGTGAGTAGAGGGGGGAGGGTGCTGGTCTCAGCCACGGCGTTCCCTCCGAAAGAGGCGTGCCATGTTGCCGGCCAGGATGATGAAAAGGAGCGCGATGGCGCCACTGTTCTGCACGCCTACGGCCAGCATCTGCTTGCGCTGTGCTTGTTGACTTAAGGGTTCGGCGCGCAGTGCCTGATACGCGGCGCCGCCGTCAAAGCCGCTCACGAGGCCCGCAAGCTGCCCGCTGGCCAGGTAGGGCTGGAGCACCGGCTCGGCGCCGGCGGCTGTAATCGCAACGACGGGCAGGCGGTTGACGGGCTGCACAATCTGCAGCCACTGCTGCACGTCTTCGGCCTGGGCTGCAACGATGACGGCCATTTGCGGCGCAGGCGTGTTGGTGGGTGCAAAGGAGAGCAGTTGTGTCGGGTCGCGTGCAACAAGTGGCAGCGCCGCCGTGCCGCCGCTGAGGAAGAGGCCGTTGCCCACCCACCCCTGCAACATCGTCTCCATGACGCTGTTGTCCATGCCACGCGTGGCCTCGGTGTAGAGGCGGCGTGCAGCCCCAATCCCTGCAGGCAAAGTGCTGATCACAATTGACCGCCCCCCGCGCTCCAGCAGGTGCGAGATGACGGGCAGCGCCGCCATGTTAAGTTCGCCTGTTGTGGCGGGGTCTGCCTGCCAGTAGACAATGAGATCGTCGTCTACCTGCACATTGGCAATGGCTTCATACGCGCCGTCAATGCCGGGGCCGACGCGCGGCGCGCCCACAGCACTCAGCAGATCGCCCAGAACAAAGGGCGCGAGCGCCGCAACAAGGAGCAGCAGCGTAATCCACAGTGCGCGGTAGCTGGGGTGTTTGGCGCCATTGATGGTGGCCGTGGCAAGCACCGGCTCGTCGCGCAGGAGGCTGCGCAATGTGCGCCAGTGTTCATTGTCAGCAGCGGCAGGGCGGGCCTGCGTGCGGTCGCTGGGCGCCATGGGTCCGGGTGTATCCCCCGCGATGGCAACCGATTCCAGGTAACCCTGGCCGCCACCCAGCAATTGCTCATCGGGAAAGAGCACAAATCCCATCTCGGGGGGAGCGGCGGCATCGGGCGGGGCAATGGCCTGGGCGCTGGATTGCGCAGCGGCTTGCGCACTGGGTTCGCTGCCGGCGGGTTGCGTGTCCAGGAGTTGATCGAGATCGCGCTCCTCGATCTGCGCCACCACGGGCCCGCCCTCGGGCGAGACAGGCTCTTCGGCCATGATGGCGGTAATGGCGCTGCGCTGTGCAGAGTCCGCCTCAAAGCCGCTTTCGGCCAGCGGGGCCGCGGGATCGGTCGCGGGCAGGTCCAGGTCATCGGCCAGCGCCGCGCCGCAGCGATTGCAGAAGTTTGCCCTGGGCGGATTGCGCGTTCCGCAATGCGGGCAGAGCAGATCGCCCAATGGCTCAAGGCTGCTCATGCGTCCCCCCGCCCTGCGAGGACACGGAGCGCAACAACAATGAGCGCCAGGCCAACGCCCAGCAGCGCACCGCGCAACGTGGCTGTAACCGGCCCGTTGAGGATCCACGTAATTGCCGCCGACCACGCAGGCGCCAAAAGGGTTTGCGCCGCAGGTGTTTGCGCCAGCAGCATGAGGAGCAACCCTGCAAGCACCCATCCGCCGCCTGCACGTCCCAGACGCACGCGATGGTAGATGGCAGCGCCCAGGAAGAAGATCATGAGGGCGAAGAGCGCTGCGTAACCCGGTGCAATGACGCTGTCAAAGGTCCACTCAAGCAGCGGGCTGCGGTCGCCGGCAGGGTTGACGAGACCCGCCAGCAGCACAGCCAGCAGCGCGACCACGAGTACGAGGCTCTGCCACCATGCGCTCTGCCCATGTTGAATGCGGCGCATGTGCACCCAGAGTACATTGAGCACACCCAGGAGCAGTGCAACACCACCGAGGATGATCGCCCACTGATACAGGGCCAGTGTAAAGGGCGCAAGACGGGGCAACAGCCCTGTGCGATCGGCCAGTATGAGGGCGAAACAGGCTGCCATAATGCCTATGGCAATGGCGCTGCGAAGGGGCATGCGCGCGGAGATCATGAGTTGACCAGTGCTCCCACCACAAGAGCCAGCGCCAGCGCGAGACCAAGCCACGCGAGCCACGCACCGGGCGCGTGCAACGCAGGCAGACCGCCCACAGGCTCCAGCGCGCGCAGCGGCAGGCTCTCCCACGTAAAAGGGGATGCGGGCTGGAGCGATGGCGCGAAATTGTCGCGGAAGCCAACCGGCAAGGCACGGTCGCCCGGGGCGCGCAGACCCGGGGGTGTATGTGGCAGGATGTTCGCCGATGCCACGGTACAGGCAGAATCTGCGCCCAGATAGATTGCAAGTGCAGAGGGTGAACGCCCAGGCGCACCGTTCTGCGCCTGCATGAGCGCGGCCAGCCAGGCGCCGCTTGCGCCGCCCGTTGTCAGCAGCGGCGCGCTCATGTCGCCGCGCGTTTCGATGAGAAGCTGGAGCGCGGCAAGGCCAATGAGCGCGGTTAGTGCATCGGGGCTGTGACCCAGCGCAATCTGTGGGGCAATGCCCGCTTCAACCGCATATTGCAGATGAGCTTGCCAGCGATCGACAATGGGATCCTGCGTCGCGGCGGGTCGATTTGGAGCCATACGTGCCAGAGATGCAACGGTGAGTGCGGCAATGAAAGCGGCAAAGAAGAGAACAGGAATGCTGGCAGGGACGAGCGCAATTGCGCCTTGCAGATGATCACCGTGCGATGGGTGAGAAGGACTGGATACGCGTTGCGGCGGCTGTCAAGACAAGACATCGCACGTCAATGTGTCTCACCGGCTTGCATGTGAGCGCGCGGTGTTTCGTACGTGCGTGCGATAGGCATGGGCAGGCCGAGCAAGTCGGCCAGGGGTGCGACGCCAATCCAAATCTGGTTGAGCACAAAGTGGAAGGGCCGCAGCGCCTCGCGCGCAATGGCGGCGGACGGCAAAACGCCGCCGGCGTCCGCGGGCGGTTGGGGACATGCACTCTGGGGCAGGCGTGACAAAGGCACGCGCAGCGAGGGATCGTGCGAATTCGGCATGGGCATGGGTTGCGGCGATGAAAGATCAATGAATGCGGTGCGCCTTGGGCGCGATCATAGCACAGCCACGAGCAAAAAGAAAAGCGCAGTTGCGCACGCGCAGGGCGGTGGAGAATCGTCGCGCGTGCTGTCAGGCGTTGACGAGCACGCGTCTTTGTCAGGTTAGCGGCGTGTATTGGGTGTGTGTATTGTGCAACGCTGCCGTGCGCGCCAAACGTCGCGTTTGCGGAGCCGTGTAGTGCGCCGGGGAGGGGGATGCCGGGGCCCGACAAACGGCGGGGCGCTGACGTCAGCGCCCCGCCGTTTGCTGTTGTACAATGCGCCGCGCGCGCTGCGCATTTGTGACCAGGCCGGCCGTATCACCTATTGGCGGATCAGGGGCAAATAGGCAGGAAAAGCGCCAATCTCAAATGAGCCACCACCAGTCAGGTTGGCGCACTGATCTTCGGCGCTGCCCTTAACAATGTTGCCTCCGCCTGCGGGCGGTGGTGTGTTCTGCTTGCACTGCAGGTTACCGTCCACCACGTTGCTGACGACGCTCACACCACCCGTATTCTGCACAATCTGGATGTTGCCGCCCACTGTGTTGTTTGCTGCACGCAGGGCGCCACGATTCGACTCATACTGAATGTCGGCAGTCACCGCAGTATTGGCGATGTCGGCGCTGCCGCCCTGCTTGATTTGTATGCTGCCGCCTACCTTCGAGCTGCTGCTGACGCGCACATCCGCAGCCCCCTCTGCCTGGATGTTGCCATTGACCTGAATACCAGTTGCGTTCAGCCGCGCATTGGATTCCACAATCACTGTGCCTTGCACCCTGGTGCCTGTGAGGGTGCAGGTGGTGTTGGGCGCGACGCGCAGATTGTCAACCGTCACCGCGCCCAGGGATCCCACGCAGGTTGTCTCCTCGGCATACGCAACCCCTGTAAAGGCAAATAGCAGGGCTGTCGCCACCAGAAGTGCGGCTATGACTGTCGTTGTCTGTATCATTTTGATCCTCTCTGAACAAGGTACGGTTTGCTAAGGGTGTGCAGACTGGCCAACAGCCACAGCACCCGGATACGCTCACTTTATGGAAGCCCGCGCAGCGGTTTCAGGGGCCGGCGGTATAAATACAGGATTGTAGAAGATCTGTAGGTGTACTGTACCGACACTTGCATGGCGGTGGACTCAACGCCGCCCGATGCCCCTCCAACTGCGTGCTCAACGGCACTGAGCGATCCTTCTGTAAGGTCCGCAACCAGGCCCTGCAAGTAGCCGTGCGAATATGAAAATGCGAACAGGAAAGCGCGGTCGCCGGCACTGGTACGGGTGCTTGCAGCGCCCCCAACCCAGCAAGGCGCTTCACAACCGATGTAATCGTCCTGGCAAACTTGGTAGCCGAACGCATTGCCACTGCGGCCTGGTTCCAACGCTGCGCATGCCACAATACAATCTTGCCTCCGTGGCGCAGCGCTGGCATAATTGTTGCATTCCAGTGCCAACCCTTTGCCAATTCCCTTCAAACCATGCCAATCACACTTGCAGATATTGCCGCCCGTGCGGACGTTTCACTCTCCACCGTATCACGCGTGCTGAACAACAAAGAGCATGTCAGTCTTGGGACGCGCAATGCTGTACTCGAGGCGGTCTCAACACTGGGCTATACGCGCCAGGATGCGCGCCGCGAAGGGAATCTGGAGACCGTGATTCTCTTTGTGCATGAAGGCTCTGCCGTGCGTGCAAGCGACGGCACCATGGCGCAGGACATGGAGCGCGCGATTGTTGCCGGTGTGCAAAGCACGCTGCATGCCGAGGGCTATCACACCCAGCTTGTGCACAAACAGTTTGGCAAAACCAAGAACTTCGAGTTGCCACGCGTGTCGAATCTCGTTGGCGCAATCAGCGTGGGCAGCATCAGCAACCCCCATTTATTGCGCAAGATGATCGAGGATGGCGTGCCGACGGTGATTGCCGGCTCACCTTCCCCCGATATTCCACTGGACAGTGTGACGCTGGATTTCAGGGGTGCGATGCTGGAGATTGTCCAGCATCTGAAGGAAACCGGCCGCCGCACAATTGGCATGGTGAACGGACCGCCCCTTGCCGGCTCGACTCTGGCACGAATCCATGCCTTCCGCCTCGCGCTGGCCATGCATGATTTGCCTTTTACCTCGGAGCAGGTGGTGTCGGGCACTTTCTCATTCTCCTCGGGTGATGCCACCACCCATGAATTGCTGGCGGCTTGTCCGCAGGTGGATGCGATTCTCTATGGCGATGACGATATGGCCGTGGGTGGATTGCGTGCGCTGCGCGGCATGGGCCGCACTGTGCCCAATGACATTGCCGTGGTGGGCATGTTCAACTACGAAATTGCCACCTTCACCGATCCCCCTTTGACGTCGGTTGACTTTGATAAGCGCGAACTGGGGCGGGCTGCGGCGCAACGATTGATGATGCGCCTGCATGTCAAGGAGGGGCCGCCGTGGTCCATTACGCTGCCCACGCAATTAATCGTGCGTGCGTCGGCGTAGCGCGACCGCAAAACACGGCCGTGCAGGTGTGACGAACCGCGCGTATCACCAACTCGCAATCAGGCGGACGAAGACAAAGGAACCCCCATGCTACGCTTGCTACTGTTAGCCATTGGCCTTCTTGTGGTTGCCGGTTGCGCGGCGCAAACGCCTGCGCAGCCGCAGCCAACACCCACGCTTGACCCCGCCAATGTATACCAGAACCCCGTGCTCGATCTGGATTTTGCCGACCCCGACCTGCTCAAGGTGGGTGACACCTGGTATGCATATGCCACGAATAGCGCCAACGACAACATCCGCGTGGCAAGCTCCACCGACCTGGTTGAATGGGTGTTGGGGGCGGATGCGCTGCCCGACATGCCCGCCTGGTCGCGCGTTGGCCTGACATGGGCGCCGGAGGTGACGACGCTCGACGGCGGCGCTACCTTCCTGATGTACTTCGTTGCACGCGATCGCGCCAGCGATCGCCAATGCATTGGTTTGGCAACTGCTACATCGCCCGCAGGTCCCTTCGTTGACACGCGCAGCGGGCCTTTCATCTGTAATCCCGACGAAGGCGGCGACATCGACGCTTCGTCGTTTGTCGATGAGGACGGCACCCCTTGGCTGCTCTGGAAGAACGACGGCAATTGCTGCGGCATGGATACCTGGATCTACATCCAGCAGCTTGCGCCGGACGGCCTGAGCCTGGTGGGCGAGGCGACGCAGCTGATCAAACAGGATTTGCCCTGGGAGGGGAATCTGGTGGAAGCGCCTACGCTCTGGAAGCAGGATGGGCGCTATTTCCTCTTCTACTCGGCCAACAGCTATGGCGACAACCGCTATGCCATCGGCTACGCATCGGCAGATGTGCCCACGGGCCCCTACACCAAGAGCCCTGAGCGCCTTGCCTACTCGAGCAACGAGTATGGAAAAGTCACAGGGCCGGGCGGCCAGGACGTTGTGGTTGGGCCGAGCGGCCGCACCTTCCTCGTTTACCACTCCTGGGCCGACACCATGGGCTACCGCCGCATGAACCTCGATGAACTGCGCTGGGTCGACGGCAAGCCAAGCGTTACGGTGACGTCGGGGGTGGATGTGGCGCGGCCATAAACGTTGAGTGGTTGAGTGGTTGATTGGTTATTGAGAATTGAAGATTGATCATTGGCGCCACTGTAACGGGGCGCCAATGATCAATCTTCAATTCTCAATTTTCAGCCCCCAAGTACGCAATGACAGAGATATCTGCTTCTCGCCCCACGCCCGACGAACTGAAGGCCGCGGCTGGGCGCACCATTCCCGATCTGGTAGAGCACGGGCTCAAGGTGCTTTTCGTCGGCATCAATCCTGGCCTCTATTCGGGTGCGACCGGCCACCACTTCGCCTACCCGGGCAATCGTTTCTGGCCTGCGCTGGAGCTTGCGGGCATTACGCCGCGCCGCCTTGATCCTGCTGAGGAGGCCGAGTTGCCGCGCCTTGGTTATGGCATTACCGGCATGGTGCGGCGCGCCACAGCCACGGCGCAGGAGCTGACCGCCGAAGAATACCGTGCCGGCGCGCGCCGCCTTGAGGAAACCGTGCGCACCTACCGCCCGCGCCTCGTTTGCTTTCTGGGGCTGGGCGCGTACCGCACAGGGTTCCAGCGCCCCAAAGCCGTGCTGGGGCTGCAAAGCGAGCAAATTGAAGGCACGCCGGTGTGGCTGCTGCCCAATCCCAGCGGGCTCAACGCGCACTTCAGCCTGGAGGATTTTGGCCGCTTGCTGGGTGAAGTGCGCATCGCGGCCGAGACGCTGCCCGACACAACTGCA
>DIAV01000193.1:11620-15831 GCA_002415895.1 Anaerolineales bacterium UBA5069
TGCAGTTGTGTCGGGCAGCGTCTCTTGCATCGTCCTGCGCAGCTCAAAAATCCCCATTGACAAGTGCACCGCGCTGTGGTAGTTTATCGATAATATGATCGGTCATATGACCGATCATGCACTCCCGCTCAGACTCCCGATTTGCATTCTTATATTGCATTCCGCTCCTCGTCGATTGTGCGTTTCGCGCACCTGCCATGCGCGACAGGGTTGCTGCAATGACCGTTCCCTCCCATCAGAGCACGCGCCGTCGCGCTGCAACCATGCAGGATGTTGCCGACATGCTGCATGTGTCCAAGCAGACGGTTTCGGCGGTCATCAACAACAAGCCGGGGATCACCGCTGAGACGCGCACGCGCGTGCTGGATGCCATTGCCCAAATCAACTATCGCATGGATTTGCGCGCGCGCAGCTTGCGCACGGGCCGCAGCTACACCATGGCGCTGGTCATAACCGACGTGGCCAGCCCCATGTTCAGCAAGATGGCGATTGCCGCCGAAGAGCGCCTCTACGCCGAGCATTACAGCCTGGTGCTTTACAACACGCACGACGATCTGGAGCGCGAGCGCTTCTGCATTGATTCGATTTTGCAACGCTCGGTGGATGGCGTGATGTTCGTCTCGGCCAGCGATGAGAGCACCTCGCTGGAGATGCTCGAGGCCGCCGGCATTCCCTCTGTAGTGATTGACCGCGTGCCCAAGAGTTATGTAGGGGCAGCGGTGGTGCTTGACAACCACGCGGCGGGGCGGATTGCCGCCGCGCACCTTACCGACCTGGGACACAAACAGCTTGCCTATATTGGTGGCCCGGCCAACGTACACATTGCGCGCGAGCGTCTCGACGGTTTTCGCGCCGGCGCCGCGACGGCGGGCGTCATGCTCGCGGATCAAGCCATTCATCATGCCGAAAACTGGCATGTGAATTCCGGCTATGGGGCTATGCTGGCCTTGCTGAAGCGCAAGCATGACTTTAGCGCTGTTTTTTGCGCAGGCGATCTTCTGGCCATAGGCGCCATGCACGCGCTGGCCGAGCAGGGCGTCAACATTCCCGCCGACATCTCCGTCATGGGGCTGGATGACATTGACCTCGCCGCGTACTTTACGCCGCCGCTGACAACCATTAGCCAATCGATTACCTCCATGGCGACGCTGGGCGTGGAGTTGCTGCTGGACGAACTTGCAGGCAGGCCGCGCGCGAGCAACCGCATCGTGATCGAGCCAACGCTGGTCGCGCGCGCATCGACTGCACCCCCGCGCACCTGAACGCAGGCCGCTGTGCATCGAACCGCAGCGCAACGCAAGACGGTGCGGAGGATGGCAGGAATCGCCAAGCAGAGCAATCAATTGCGCGTAGAATTTCTATTTGATTTAGCGCATTCTCTGTGAATTTGCGCAGAGATGTTGCAACTGTCGCTTTCATTTGTATTGTGTTGCCGATTGATCGCAGTGCCGGCGTTTTCCCCGAGCGCCGTTGTCTCCCCTAACGTGCAGCCAACTGCCGGGCACGCGCCTGGCGCCAAACCGCATTGCTCATTCTGCGCCGGCAACCGACAGGTTGCACGCGCCCCACGCGACATGCAGGCGCCGCGCAATGGAACAAGGAAGCGCCGTGACGAACCTTCTTTCCATGCAGAGTATTACCAAGTCATTCTTCGGCGTGAGCGTCCTTAAGGGCGTTGACTTCGAGTTGGCGCATGGCGAAGTCCACGTGCTGCTGGGCGAGAACGGCGCGGGCAAGTCCACGCTCATGAAGATTCTTTCGGGCGCGTATGCGCTGGACGCCGGCACAGTTGCCATCGACGGCGCGCCCATTGACATGAGCAACTTTACCCCGCGCCATGCCGAAGACCTGGGCATTGTCACGGTGTACCAGAATTTCCACCTGATTCCTCACCTGAGCGTTGCCGAGAACCTTTCACTCGGGCTCTTCACTCGCGGGCGCGGCTTGATCAGCTGGAAAAAAGTCTATGCCCACGCGCAGGCGGTGCTGGACAGGATCAACTTCCCCATGGACCTGCGCGCACGCGTCAAGGACCTGCCCGTCTCGCAAAAGCAAATGCTCGAGATCGCAGTGGCCGTCTCCAAAAACGCGCGTATCCTGATTTTGGATGAGCCAACGGCTGCGCTCAGCCGCAACGAGACGGAACTGCTCTTCAAGACCCTTGCCGAGCTTAAGGCTACGGGCGTGGGCATCATCTATATTTCGCACAAGCTGGAGGAAGTCAACATTGTTGGCGACCGCATTACGGTGCTGCGCGACGGTGTGGCTGTGGCGACTATTCCCGCGCGCGATGCAGTGCTCAAAGATGTGATTGGGCTGATGATTGGCAAGGAACTGGCCATGCCGCGCGCCGCCGAGAGCGCCGCGCAGGGCGACGAACTGCTGCGTGTGGAGGGCGTTGAGAGCAAGCACTTCAGCGCGCCCATCAACCTGCAGGTGCGCGCCGGTGAAATTCTGGGCATTACAGGCGTAGTGGGTGCGGGCAAAACCGAGTTGGCGCGTGTCATCTTCGGAGCGGACCACAGCGACACGGGCGAGATTGTCTTTCATGGCAAGCGGGCGCGCATCAATCACCCGCGCAAGGCCATCCAGTTGGGGATTGGCTACCTGCCCGAGGATCGCGACGCGCACGGGTTATGCCTGAATCTGCCCGTCAAGGATAACGTGTCGCTTGTCTACCTGGCCAAGCTGCGCTCTATTTTCTTCAGCACGGCGACGGAAAAGCGGCTGGCCGGCGACCTGGTCAAATCCATTGGCGTGCGCACAGCCGGGTTGGGGCAGCAGGTCAAATACCTGAGCGGCGGCAACAAGCAGAAGGTTGTCTTTGGCAAGTGGCTTACAGGACGCTGCAGCTTGCTCATTCTGGACGAGCCAACCATTGGCATTGACGTGGGCGCGCGCGGCGAGATCTACCAGCTCATTCGCCGCTTTGTGAGCGAGCCGGGCCAGGCCGTGATCTTCGTCTCCAGCGATATGACCGAAGTCCACGATGTCTGCGACCGCATTTTGGTGATGTCGGGCGGGCGCATTGTGGCCGAACTGGACCCGCAGCAGGCCTCCAAGCAGGAAATCATGCATTACGCGCTCCAGTCTGCCGCGGCGTAATCGCCGCCCACCCGGAGACGCCACCCCCGCAGGAGAATGACACTTATGGACCAACTGGGGATGAGCAACAAACAGGCCAACCCGCTGCCGCCGCAGGAGCCTGCCGGCGGCTCGGGCAGTGCTGCTGTCGCCCCCGCCGGCCGCACGGGTGTGCGCGCGCTGCTGGGGAATCAGGGCATTACCATGTTCCTGATCCTGATTCTCATGTGGTTGGTGCTGGCGTTTCTGTCGCCTTATTTCTTTACGGTCGATAATATTTTCGAGATTACGCTGCAAACAGCGGTGGTTGCATTGATTGCCGCCGGCTCCACGCTGGTGATTATCTCCGGCGGCATCGACCTCTCCGTAGGCTCCGTCTTTGCGGCCTCGGCGGTGGTGGGCGGCACGGTGCTCACGAGCACGGGCAACCTGTGGCTGGCGCTTGCCACCACGCTGGGCATGGGCGCGCTCCTGGGATTGACCAATGGCCTGCTGATTACCCGCATCCGCGTGCCCCCATTCATTGCAACATTGGGCATGATGGGCATTGCGCGCGGGCTCGCGCTCATCATTTCCAAAGGCATCCCCATCTATGGTTTGGATGAGCGCTTCCGCTGGATTGGCCAGGGCAAGGTCTTTGATGTGATCCCCGTGCCCACGCTGATTGTGATTGCGGTTTATGCCATCTTCTTTGTGATGATGAACTACACGCGCTTTGGACGCTTTGTCTATTCAATCGGCAGCAACGCCGAAGCAGCGCGCCTCTCCGGCATTCATGTTTCGCTCGTGATTGTGGGCATCTACACGATTGCCGGCCTGATGAGCGGCCTGGCGTCCATTGTAGAGGCGGGGCGGCTGGCCACCGTGCAGCCTGCCGGCGGCAACGGCTATGAGTTGCTGGCAATTGGCGCCGTGCTGATTGGGGGTGCGTCCACCTTTGGCGGCGAGGGCAGCATTTTGGCCACACTGATTGGCGCGCTGCTGGTAACGACCATACGCAACGGCCTCAATATTCTGGGCGTTAATGCATTCTGGCAATACGTCGTCAACGGGATTGTGATCATCGCCGCTGTCGCCATTGATCAATATCGGCGGCGGCGGTGAGAACGAACGGGTGCGCAGAGCAA
>DIAV01000056.1 GCA_002415895.1 Anaerolineales bacterium UBA5069
CGCCAGCAGCAGCCCAACTGCCATAGCCGCCACAAAGTAGGCGAGCGCCGTTTTGACAAAGAGACGTGTCAGGCGTGGCATGAGAGGTTAGCGCGCGCGCAGCGGGCGCGTTGCGTCTGGCTGTGGTTCGGCGCGCCCGGCACGCTGCTGTCGTTTGACAGCAGTTACAGTGTTGAAGAGGAAGAGGAGGATGGCGATTGCGCTCAGCAGCCCACCCCAGAGGCGCGCCGGCCAGTATGGAATCAGATCACCGGCGACGCGCAGCAGCAGGCTGGCGTGCAGGAAGATCAGGTGCGTGTAGAAGCGCGGGTGATACGCCATGGGGATTTGCAGGACGGCGGGAAAGATGATGGGTGCGTGGCCAAAGATCATGCTAAAGGAAAAGCCGACAAAAATGGCGTGCAGCAGTGCGTCGTATACAGGGCCGGCCATAACGCCGCCACGGGCAAGCGCCAGCAGGCCGGCAAACGCCAGCCACACGTAACCTGCCATGAGACTGAGTGCCGTAAAGCGCGCCTGCCCGCCGGCGCGTATGCGACGCCCGGCAATGTCGTAGCGCAGCAGCCACAAGGCCATGCCCAGCAGGCCCACGGCCAGCACGCGCACGCCCCATACATAGTTGTACAAGCCCAGGGCCATGCCCAGCACCATGATCACCAGTGCGGCCACAAAGAGCGCGCGCGTGGTGGACGTGAGGCGCAACATGCGGCTCAGTTCAAGGCGCTCGCCCGCGATGGTAACCACCAGAAAGCCTATCCACCAGAGTACAGCCTGGGGAATGGAGTGGCCGATGAGCCAGACAACGTTGCCTGCAAACCAGAGCGCGCCGCCCAGCACAATTGTAATGATAAAGAGCGCCCACTGAATGCGCAGGAGTTGCGCCAGCGCCACCACAAGCACGGCGCTGCCCAGCGTAATTGTCAGCGCGCCATACACAATGGGGATGGGCAGCAGAATGAGCACGCTGCCCAGCGCACTGAGCAAGGGGGCCGCCAGCGCCCAGCGCTTGCCCAGCCCCACGGCCCGCTCCAGGCCGATGAGCGTGCCCATGAAACCGCAAATCATGAGCGGTCCGTGGCTGGAGGGGAGGCGCGGCGCAAGCGCCGGCCAGCTCCAACCCAGCCGAATCAGTCCCGCCCACAACGCAGCCAAAAGCGCCGCCATGGCTGCGGCCATGAGCAGAAAGCGCACGGGGCGGGGGAGTCGCGCCGCTGCCAGTGCCGATAAATCAATCCCCACAGCTATACCTCATGCTTGTTTCCCAATTTGCGGTTGCAGCAGCCGGCCCATTATCCGGCATTGCGCTCTACCATTGTCAGCAACATCACCGTTTCGCTCTCGGCATAGACGCTGTGGGGCAGATTCGGCTCCATGTAGGCCATCGTGCCGGGGCCGGCGACGGTCGTCGTCTCACCCAGCGTCAGGCGCGCGTGGCCGCGTACGAAGTAGAGAATCGCGGCGCGCGCCGATGTGTGTTCCGAAAGCTCCTGGCCGGGCGCAAAGCCAAAGATAATGAAGTGTGTACCGTCGCGCTTGAGAAAGGTGCGGCTGACGATGGTATCGGGTGCAATGGCGCCTACAAGCGCGCCCACATCCTCAAAGTAGCTGAAGCTCTCGGCGCTCGGTTCGCTTGTTTGACGTTTATTATTCTCCATGATGTGTCCTCGATCTGGGCGCGGGTCTCTGGACCGGCGCTATTGGTTATGCGTTGGAGTGTCCCTGCGGCATGCCCACAGGCCCTATGCCCGCGCTTATGCTTGCCTATGCCGCGCGCCTATCGCCCGGGTGGGAAAAGGTGAATTTCGTCGCCGGCGCGCAGCGGTGTGTCAAGCCCTTGCGCAATGTAGGAGAGATCCTTGCCGTTGAGCAGCACGCGCCACATGGGTTTGACGACATAGGCGCGCGCCACGGTAAACCACGGCGTACCGCGCGCATCGTCGCGCTCGCCCCCATGCCACTCGTCATCGAAGACTTCGGCGCGCGCAGCAGGATAGTAGTTGAAGAATTTGCGCAGCGCGCTCTCCACCGTCGCGCCATCGTTGGCAAAGGCCGTTGTCTCCTGCGCACCTGTGATTGTGCGCATGACGCCAAACATGGCAAAGCGCACGGGCAGCGCGCCGCTGTCGAGCGCCAGCGCGGCCGTGTAGCCCAGCTGCATCAGGTGCAGGTGCATGGCCAGCACCTTGTTCCAGCCGGCCATGGCCGTGGGCACGGCAGCATGACCGGGCATCTCTTGCGCAAGAAAGCGCGCGAAGGTGGCGTTGACCAGGCTGATTGAGCCGGTGACGTAGATGGGCGGTACATGTGTGTGGCGCGGCCCGTGGGCAGCGTGGAGTTTGCCCGCGCGGAAGAGGTATTGCGCCATGTCGTCGCTAAAGTCCATGCCAATCAGGCGCGCCAGCCACAACGTGAAGAAGCGCCGTCGCTCGCTCAGGTGTGTGGCGTCGGCGCCGCCTTCCCAGCCAAGAATGGCCGCCGTGTCTGGATTGGCCAAAAGCGCGTCATAGGTGCCCACCACAAGCTCATGGCCGCGCTTGAAGAGCACTTCGACGGTGGCGAGCATGGCCTCCATGTCGGCGGCGCTCAACCCCAGGAAGGCGCGCATGCGCTTCCACTCGACCTCTGGGAGCGGGTCCAGCCCCGAGAGGCTCCAGCGCGGTGCGGTGGCAAAGCCGTTGAACGCCGCAAATGGGTTGAAGGCGGCGGGCGCGGGTTGCACTGCAGTGTGGGGCAAAACGGTCGTGCTCTCTGTGGCCTGTGGCTTGCGTTGTGTCATGAAAGTTCCCTTGCACTCAAAAATGCAGCAATATGCGAACGCTCTTCTGCTGAATCAGGGTTCCGCCTACGTACGCTTTGCGCCGGTTGGCGGCGCGCCCGAGGGGTTTGTTGTGGCGGAAGGTGCGAAGAAGACAAGGAAGGGCAGTGCAATCGCCTGTTCGGGGCAAATGTTCTCGCAGATATCACACAAGGTGCAATTCTGCGGTGCACTCAGCGCGGCTTTTTGGTTAACCTGTGACAATGCCTGCGTGGGGCAAATGTCGATACAGAGGCCGCAGCCGGTGCAGCGCGCCAGATTGATGCGCGGCATGAGATTGCTGGGTTCCATGGGCAACGCTCCAAGTGGCCGGGCAATATGCGTGCGGCCGGTGTGCAATTGTTGCATGTACGGTCTGCCTCCGCAGTGACTTAGGTCTCAGCCGGAAGAATGGGCTGCGTCCGGCCACAACGAAATGGCGCGTACCGGGGCCGGCAAACGGCTGCATACACAAGAGCGGGGGGCTGGTGGGCCCCCCGCTGCATGGCTGCACTATGGTTGATGCTTTGATCAAGCAGAAGTCCGGGCGCTACTCGGCTGCAAGTACATGCAGCTTGGCGTGGGGAATGCTCTCATAGGAGCCAAAGTGCATCTTGACGGTGAAGCCGCGGTTGAATTGGGGAATGTCATCGACGCGGCTGCGCACCTCGCGGATGGCATACTCCAGCAGGTCGAGCAGGCCGCGGCCGTCCAACTGCTCCATGACTTCGGTGCTGTCAATGTGGCTGGTGGGAATGGCGAGCCAGTGCACAATGCTTTCGGGGTGGATGCTGCGAATGAGCGCAAAGCCTTTTTCATCGTCGCGCGCAATAATTGTGCCCGGCGCCTCACCGCGCAGGATGCTGCAAAAGGGACATTCTTCGGCGTCTGCCATTGGGCTTCTCCTATAAGTTCTTGCGAGAGGGATTGGGCACGGAATGGGCAAGTTAGGACGCTAGCGGCTAACCATCTGCAAACGGCAGCGGTGAAACCAGTGCATGGCTGTGCGCAACAGCACAAAATTGATGACAACAAGCACCAGTGCGATTGCGGCGACAAGGTAAAGGCTTTCCAAGGTAATGTGCCCTGCATTTGGCATAAAGTGTGTAGCAAGTGGTGCAGCCACAATGTGCAGCGTAAAGATAGCTGCGAGTGTGAACATGATTATGCGCTGCGCCTGGCGGACGCTGCGCGCGCGCAGCGAAACAAGCACGCCAAAGGAGGCCGCAAGGATTGATGTCAGGAGGCTCAACAGGGCGCCGCTGATGAGTAGCGTGGGTCTGTAGAGCAAGAGTTGCTCGCGCGCGTAGACAATGTTGATGGCGGCAATGCTCGTGATGATGGTGATGAGCATGAGCCCCCAACCGTAGATTACGGCGGCGCTGATCTTGCCCAGCAGAATGGCACGATCGGGCAGGGGGCTTGCCATGAGCGTCTCCAGTGTGTGCCGCTCACGCTCGCCCGCAACCGAATCGGCCACGACGGTTGCCACAATGAAGACGGGCACCCACGCCCACAGCGAGAGCAGCCACGTATTGTCCAGCCATTGGGGGCCGGCCTGCAGCGGTAGCACAATTCCCAGCAACGTGATGACGGCGGCCACAAGGAAGATGCCCCCCGGCGACCTGCCACGCGTTGCCATCAGCTCGCGCAATTCCTTCTGTGTAACAGTCCACGCGTCGAGCAATGTTTCCTTCATGCCACCTCCTCCATAAACGAGAGGAAGGCTGTTTCAAGGGTGGCGCCGCGTCGGCGCACTTCCTGAACATCCGCGCCGGACTCAACCAGGAGGCTGACAAGAGGCGCGGTGTCTACATCGCCGCTCAGGTGAATGACAAGGTTGCTATCTGCCGCATGGGCGGCGCGCACTTCGGCGCGTTTGCGCAGCAGGGTGAGCACGTCATCATCAAAGCCGCGGCCCACAATTTCAAGTTGCGGAGCCTGGATGCGATCGCGCAGTTCAGCGGGCTTGCCCACGGCCAGCAGTTTGCCCGCGCGCAAGAGACCTACGGTGTCACACAGTTGTTCGGCTTCGGCCAGGTTGTGCGTCGTCAGAAAAATGGTGACGCCTTCGCTGTGGCTGAGGGCGGCAAGCTCTTTGCGCAGTGCGGCGGCGGCTATCGGGTCCAGCCCGGCGGTTGGTTCATCAAAGAACACAAGGGGTGGCTGATGAAGCAGCGTGCGCGCGATGGCGAGCTTTTGCTGCATGCCGCGACCCCACGCGCCCACAATTTCGTAGCGCCGCTCCCACAGGCCAAAGTGGCGCATGAGTGACTCAATGCGCACGCGCCGCGAGATTTCGGGCATGCGCCAGATGCGCGCAAAGTAGTCGAGGTTGTCGTAGGCGCTCAACCGCTCGTAGAGACCGGGATGTTCGAAAAGTGCGCCCGTGCGGCGACGAATTTCATCGCCATGCTTGTGTATGTCAAAACCCAGTACGGTGCCTTCACCCTCTGTTGGCTCAACCAACCCCAGCAGCAGACGAATGACCGTTGTCTTGCCCGCGGCGTTGGGGCCAAGCAGCCCGAAGATGGTGCCTGCGGGCACCTCGATGCTCAACTGGTCGAGCGCGCGCACGGAACCATAATCGCGTGATAGATTTGTTGTGGCGATTGCCGGTCGAGTCACAGGGAAACTCCAGCCCGCTGCGCCCCGGCATTCGGGACGATTCGAGCAGTCGCATGGCAGAACGTGGGCGGCAGCGTGACGGCGGAAGGACGGTGAGCCTATGACTCCGTGAGGTTGCGCCGACCCTACATCGTGCGCAATATGCGCAGTGCGCACGCTCATTGCGCACGGCTCACTGAGAGTATAGTCCTTGCACAGGGCGGGGGATAGGTGCGTTTGTCACACCCCACGTGGGACATTCTTCCCCGCTGGTGCGCAAAGTGTGCAAAACGCAGCGAAGCTTCCGATTTTGGAAGCCCCGCTGCGTTTTGCACACTTTGTTATGTTTGGTGATGCGCTACTGATTCTCGGCTGGCGTATGTGCGGTGGGCGTGTCTACGCAGGCGACCAGGGCCGCCGGCGCGGGTTCAGGCGCGGCCGGCTTGTTGACAATGGGGCGGGGCGCAACCGGTAGGGAAAGCATGATGCGCGTGCCCTTGCTGCTTTCCGACTCGATCTCAAGCTCGCCATCCAGTGCGCGCACCCGCTCCTGCATGTTGCGCAGACCATGCCCCTGTGAGGACGCAGCGGCGCGGAAGACGTCGAAGCCTTTGCCGTTATCGTCAATTGCCAGGCAAAGCCGCCCGCCCGTGCGCACAAAGGTGACGTGCACCAGGTCGGCGTTGGCGTGTTTCTGGATGTTGGCGAGCGCCTCCTGCGTAATGTGCAGCAACTCGACGGCCTGATGGGTTGTGGCGCGGGCTGCGGCCTTGGCATCCACGGCCAGGTCTACTGTCATGCCTGCATTTGCGCTAAAGGTGCGCGCCAGTTCATCCATGCCCTCGGCCAGTGAGCGCCCCTGAAAGCGCTGCGGGCGCAACCCCATAATGTATGCGCGTATGTCGCGAATGACCTCGTTAAGCCCCTGCACCGTTTGCCCAATGCGCGCCTTGGCCAGCGCCGGTTCGGCGTCGGCGCGATGATGGGCGTCATCCAGCAGCAAGCCCATGGCGTAGATGGACTGAATCACGCCATCGTGCAGGTTCATGCCAAAGCGCTCACGCTCCTGCATAATCGCAATTTGCTGATTTTGCTGATAGAGGCGCGCATTTTCAATGGCCACCGATGCGTGCGCGGCGAACATCTCAACCACATTCTGATCCTGTTCGGTAAAGGGGAGTGGCCCGGAACCGGTGCTGTCAAATTTGTCAGTGAGGTAAAGGTTACCCAGAATTTGCCCCTTGGAGATGAGCGAAACGCCAAGCAGCGTCTTCATGGGCGGATGGTTGGCGGGAAAGCCTGCCGAACGGGGATCATTCTGGATGACGTCGACGCGCATGGGCCGCCGCTCGGTGAGGATTGCGCCCAGCAGTCCGTGGCCCTGGGGTGGGTCGCCCATTGTGCCGCGCTCCTCGGGTGTAACGCCCGAGGTGATGAACTGCTCAATGTGGCCGCCGTCGGCATCGAGCACGCCCAGCGCGGCATAGCGCGCCTGGCTCAACTGCCTGCTCAAATCCACCACACGCTGGAGCACCTGCGACAAGTCCACCTCGGCTGTCAGTGCGAGGGCTGCCTGGCGCAGCGCCTCGGTCTGCTGCACGCGTTGATCGATTTCGGCGTCGTGCCTCTCAAAGCGCGTGGCCACCCAATTGGAGAAGAGCGCACCCGCGCCCGCCACGAGCAACACCTCGATGGTCGCCTCAAGGACGGCCGTTGTATAAGGGGCGAGGTAGGTGCGCAGCGCAATGACGCTCGCCCAGAAGAGGACGGGGAAGAGAATGCCAAGCCAGCGCAGTGTTTTGGTGGACATGCAAGCCAGTGAACGAGAACACCCCAGGCGGGCGCGCAATCGGCGCACACGCATGTCTGAGAGGCAAAAGGTTGGAGGCGCGCCCTAACAAAGCCTATGATACAATGCTCCAGTATACTCTGAACCGTGCCGAGCCAGAAACCACGGTGCAATCTCGTGCCCGGGCCCGGCCTCTACTGAAATCAGCGCATGCGCCTTGACGCTGCACTGTGCGCGCTCTATGCAAGGAAAAAACTCGATTGATCACGCGCCTGCGCATCATCCTTGTGGATGATCATGAGATTGTTCGCCTGGGGCTGCGCACACTGCTGGCCCGCTATGCTCAGTTTGAAATTGTCGCCGAGGCCAGCGACGCGCCCGAGGCGCTCGAAATGGTGGCGCTGCATCACCCCGATGTTGTTGTTATGGATATCCGCCTGCCGGGCAAGAATGGTGTTGAGGCCACGCAGGAGATTACCGAACTCTTCCCCGACGTGAAGGTGATTATGCTCACCTCCTACGCCGATGAGGATGTGCTCTTTGATGCCATTGCCGCCGGCGCTTCGGGCTATGTGCTCAAGCAAATCGGCAGTGATGACCTTGTGAAGGCGCTGGAGCGTGTGGGCCGCGGTGAGAGCCTGCTGGACCCCGCGGTGACGCAGAAGGTATTTCAGCGCGTGCGCCAGAGCGCGCGCAAAGCCGAAGACGCTGCCTTTGGCGCGCTGACAGACCAGGAGATCCACATTCTTGCGCTGATTACAGAAGGCATGACCAACAAGGAGATCGCAGGCAAGGTCTTCCTGAGCGAAAAGACGGTGCGCAATTACGTTTCCTCCATCCTCGCCAAGCTGGATTTGCAGTCGCGCGCAGAGGCCGCCGCCTATGCCGTGCGCCACCACATTAGCAACCACATGCCCAACGGTGGCGTGCGCGAGTAGCAGCGCCGGCGCGAGTCTCTTATGAATCCCTACATCGAAATCCTGATTATTCTGCTGCTGATTCTCATCAACGGTTTTCTCTCCATGTCGGAGATGGCGCTTGTGGCGTCGCGCAAGGCGCGCCTCAAGCAGGCCGTCGATGAGGGTGATGAGCGCGCAGGCAAGGCGCTGGCGCTGGTGGAATCGCCCGGGCGCATGCTCTCGACGGTCCAGGTGGGCATTACGCTCATCAGCATCCTCACGGGCGTCTTTGGCGGCGCCACGCTGGCCGACCGGATTGCGGTTGTGTTGATGCGCTGGCCTTTCATCGCGCCCTATGCGCGTCCTGTCAGCCTCACCTTCGTTGTCCTCATCATTACCTACCTGTCGCTGATCCTGGGCGAGCTTGCGCCCAAGCGCATTGCGTTGAACGGGGCTGAGCGCATCGCGCGCCTGGTCGCCCCCATCATGACTGTGCTCGCGCGCATGGTCTCACCGCTGGTTGGCTTTCTGAACGCCTCGACCGAACTTGTGCTGCGGCTGATTGGCGCTAAAGTCTCCACCGAAAGCCCCGTCTCCGATGAAGAGGTGCGCATCCTGATTGAACAGGGCACCCAGAGCGGCGTCTTTGATCCGATTGAAGAAGAGATTGTCGGCCAGCTCTTCCGCCTGAGCGATTTGCCCGTGGATGCCCTGCTAACCCCGCGCACGGAAGTGGCGTGGCTGGATGTGTCGGATACCACGGCGGAGATTGCCGAAAAACTGACTACATACGCCCACTCGCGCTTCCCCGTGGCCGACGGCAGCCTCGACAATGTGGTGGGGCTTGTGCTGGTGAAGGACCTCTTTGCCATGACGTTGATGGGCAAGGAACTGGACCTGCGCAGCGTTATGCAGCCCCCCCTCTTCATTCCCGACTCCATGCCTGCGTTTGAGGCGCTGGAGCGGCTGCGCCAGACGCGCACACATATTGCCATGATCATTGACGAATATGGCGGGCTGGAGGGGCTGGTGACGCTGGCCGATTTTGTGGAGGCGATTATTGGCGAGGTGCCGGATGTGGGCGATCTCGACAATCCCGATGTGGTGCGCCGCCCCGATGGCAGCTATCTCCTCGACGGTATGCTGGCTGTTGACCGTTTTCAGGAACTCTTTGACATCAAGGAGTTGCCCGATGAAAACGAGGGCTACTATCAAACGGTTGGCGGCTTTGTCATGTCCATGCTGGGCCGCGTGCCCAATACGGGCGACAGCTTTGACTGGAATAATCAGTTGCGCCTCGAAGTCATGGACATGGACAACCGGCGCGTCGATAAGGTGCTGGTGACGCTGTTGGCCATGGATGAGGGAGACGCGCACGAAGAGGGCTAGGCGCGTTCGTTCTGCTTGCCCCAGCGTGCCATCCCTTGATCAAGCAATTCAACCAGGGCGCTGTACGATGCGTCCGCGTCCCCGGCGTCGCTCCCTTCGCGCAAGCTGCCGCTCCCTTCCAACGCCACAAAGCCATGCAGTGCGCTGCGCACTGCGTGCATAGCCTGCGTGGCCTCGTCGCCCTGCAACTTGTAGCCGCGCAGTGCAGACTGAAAGAAACGCGTCAATTGTGCGCCGGCGCTGCGCAATTCCTCATCGTTTGCACTCGCCGGGCGCAGGGTAAATGGATAGAGGCCGGGGTTGCTTTGTGCAAAGGTGCGGTAGGCTGCAGCCAGCGCCTTGAGCGCGTCGCGCCCGGCCAGCCCTGTGCAGGCGGCCTGCAACTGCTCGCTCAGGGTGCGCAACCCCACAAGGCTCAGGTCGCGCCGCAGCCCGTCCAGGCTCTGCACATGGTTGTAAAGCGATGGCGTGCGCACGTGAAAGCGCGCCGCCAACTCGGCCAGCGACAGCGCCTGTGCGCCGCGCTCGTTGACCAACTCCACGGCCCCGTTCACAACAACGTCGTGGTTCAGCCTGTACTTGGTCATGGTGTGTTCCTTGTGGGGATGGGGTGGATATGAATCCAAAACTGACCAATGATGATTGATCATAGTATAACTACTATCGTTAGCGGAATCAAGTGGCAAAAATAACGCGAGGCTTCCGCCATTGGAAGCCTCGCTTCGATCCGGCTATGGCCGGCTGCTTGCGTGGGCGCGGGACGCATGGTAGCCTGCACACGATGCAGCCGAATCCGCGTATTTCCTACACACTTGTGGCGCTGCAATTTGCCGCGCTGGGCATGCTCGCACTCACCGGGCCTGTGCTTGCGCGCACGCCGGTCGGGCTCGCGCTGGAGCTTGCCGCGCTCGCTCTGGGGCTGTGGGCGCTGTGGAGCATGCGCCGCAGCCTGCCCAATATTACGCCCGATGTGCGCCCCACTGCCACTCTGGTGCGCGCCGGGCCCTACCGCTGGATTCGCCACCCCATGTACACCATGCTGATCGGAGCGGGCGCGGCCCTGGTTCTCAACCAGCCCACGGCGCTGCGCTGGGCGGTGTGGGCGCTGCTGGTGGGTGTGCTGCTCGTCAAGATTCGCTATGAAGAGCGACTGCTTAGCGCGCACTTCCCCGATTATCCCGCCTATCAGCAGACAAGCAAGCGACTCATCCCCTTCATTTACTGAGTGCTGCGTCGCAAATACGTGTACG
>DIAV01000384.1:0-3777 GCA_002415895.1 Anaerolineales bacterium UBA5069
AGATGTGTATAAGAGACAGGCATAGACCATCATGTCCGTCAGGTCGCTGGCCGCTTTGGGCGACAGCGTTGTGTGAATCACTGTGGGCTCTGTGAGCAGCACATCGTTGTTGTAGACGCGTGCCAGGGTCACGTGCGGCCGCATGAGCTTGCCACCGTTGGCAATCGAGGCGACAGCGTTCACCATTTGCAGCGGTGTCACGGCCAACCCCTGGCCAAAGCTGTTTGTGGCCCAGTCGGCTTCGCTCCAGTCGGGCGTGCCGGGTGTCTTGAGCGCGCCGGGAATCTCGCCGGCGAGATCCACCTGTGTGGCGCGGCCAAAACCAAAACGTCCCAGATAATCATAGAATGCGCTCTTGCCTGTGAGCAGCGCCACCTGCGCCGTCACCACATTGAGTGAATTGGCCAGCGCGCCCTGTACTGTCACCTCACCGTAGCCTACCAACTGGCTGTTGAAGATGGTGATGCCGCCGACGCTGATCATGCCCGTGTCATTGAAGAGCATAGTTGGCGTGATAACGCCTGTATCCAGCGCGGCCCCCATCGTAATGACCTTAAAGACCGAACCCGGTTCGTACTGCTCGCTGATTGCCGGGTCCAGGAAGCGCTTTGGCTCCATGTTGCCATACTGGTTGGGGTCATAACTGGGCTCACTCGCCATCGCCAGAATCTCGCCTGTTTGCGGGTCTATGACGATGATGGTGCCCCGTTCGGCCTTGTATTCCTCCAAACCGTTGCGCAGTTCCTCTTCCGCAATCCACTGCATGGTGGAATCGATGGTCAGCACCAGATCCTTCCCGGCCAGGGAGGGAACAAAGCGCTGCACCGTAGCGGGCAGATCGGCCACGCTGGCGTTGGGTTTGTCGGTGAAGCCAATGCCGCTGTCGCTCACAAGGAAGCGATCGTAATAGCTTTCAACGCCGTAGAAGGGTGCACGCTCGGCGTTGACAAAGCCCACCATATGCGCGCCCACTTCATGCTGTGGATAGTAGCGCTTAGGCACCGGTGTCAAAAAGACGTGGCGCAGGAGGTCGAGATCGTTTTCATTGCTGATCTCCGCCTGCTTGTTTTGAATGCGCTGACCCTGATTGAGGGTGATCTCCTTGGCAACTTCGACGTAGTAGCGGTCAGGATAGGTGTTGAGCAGTGCCAGCGTGCGGTTGGCGGGCAGGCCGATCAACTCCTCCAACTGCTGCGCCACAGCCACGCGCTGCTCTTCGTTGCGCAGGTCATGTGCGTTGACGGCCACGCTGTAGAAAAACCTGTCCGAGGCCAGCAGCATGCCGTCGCGATCGAGAATTGTGCCCCGCGCCGAGCTGCCTTCGTGGCCCTTGGAGAGTGGCACTGAAAGGCCCCACTGCACCACCTGATAGGTCATGAGGCGCAGCGTAATCAGAATGCCGGCCACCGCCAGCGCGCCAACCAGCACCATGAAACGCCAGTGGCGACGCTCCTGCAGCGATGGCGCGACGGCTGTGGCTGCAGGCGGGGCGTTGGTGGCGTCTGCCTGTGCAACAACGCTATTCAGTTCGTTATCAGCAAGGTAGGCCGACATACAAGCAGTTCTGTCCTTGATGTCTCAGCAGCGAAGCGGCGGTGATGCGGCAGTGTGGCGGCGGCGATGCAGTAGCGTGTGTGCAATGGTGCAACCATGAAGCGGCGATGATGCAGCAGTGTGTGTGCAGTGATGCGGCGATGCGAGTGCAGTGTATCTATGAGTCAACAATGATCATGCGGCGGCGGCGAGGCTGCGATGGGCGGCGATGGTGCAGCAATGGGCGGCGGTGCGGCGTGATGTTTCAGAAAATGGCTTGTGCATCCTTGTACGTCGGCCTACCTGATGCTGAACGAAAGTGAGAAGCACCGCTGCGCCGAGGGCCGGGCCGCTCCCCCAGAGGAGCCTGCGGCACTGTGGGCACGGGCGGTGCGTGCTGCCCGAAGAATCATGTACATCTAGGGCGTTCCCCGCGCCGGCAGCCATGAACGCAGCCACGAGCCGGTTTCAGCCAGTGCATCGCGCACATTTTGCCAGCGTAGATAACTCCAGAAGTTGCTCTCGGTGGCGCTCTCCGCGGGTGCATTCTCCAGCACCACCACGGGGTTCGTCGGCGCCGCTAGATCACCGCCCAGAATGAGATACTCGGGTGTCAGGTCCTTCGGAGCCGGATTGTCAAGCGCATCAACCACATCCTGGCGCTGGACGACGAACTGGGCTTTGGTGGCTGGGACATAGCCGGCCAACACGGCCTTGCGGTTGACATCCTGCAAGGAACTGTAGCGCGCAATTTCATAGATGAGGCCGGCGTTTTTGTGCTCTGTGGTCTGATGTTCGCTCTTAAGGAGAACCAACTCATCGTCAAGGCGCATGATCTCTGCCGAGAGCGTAATGTGCAGCACCATCGTAAAGGCCAGAATGAGCAGGCAGAAGGTAAAGACCAGGTAGCCCTGCAGTGAGGTGGGCAGTTGAAACAGGCCGCCCAGCATTGCCAATTGCCTGCGCAGCGTTCCGTTGGGGGCAAATAGACCATTCTCTGCGCCGCCCATGGACGCGTAACCGGCGACTGGCCGGCGGCCTGCCTCCAGCGCTGGAGGTCGCGTGGCTTGGCGCGTCCCCGGCACAGCCGGCTGGCTTGCGCCCGGCAGCGCGGACATGGTCGATGCGTAGGTCGGCTCTGCTGTCCCTGTGCGGCTGCTGTCGTACATGGTCAAATTCCCGGGCATAAGATGCGTCAGAACCAGGCGCAGCGTGTCATGCGGCTGATTGTTCGGGTGCGCTAGGCGCTCTTTTCGGCAATGCGCAGCCTGGCTGAGCGGCTGCGTGGATTCTCTGCCAATTCTGCAGCGCCTGCCGTTATGGGCTTGCGTGTGATGATCTGCAAGCTGGGCGTGTGGGGCGTGCCGCCATACGGGTTGAGCGGCTCATCGTTCCAGGTGCGCCCTTCGTGGGCCATCCACTGCTTGACGATACGGTCCTCCAGGCTGTGGAAGCTGATGATGGCCAGCCGCCCGCCGAGTTTGAGAAGGCGCAGACATTGGGGCAGCGCCGCTTCAATCTGCTCCAACTCCTGATTGACGGCAATCCGCAATGCCTGGAATGTGCGTGTGGCGGGATGTATGCGTGCGCCTCGTCGCCCACCCACGGCCTGCTCCACAATGGCAGCCAGGCTGGTTGTGGTTGCAATGGGACGGTTGCGCACAATCGCCCGTGCAATGGCGCGGCTGCGATGCTCTTCCCCGTAGCGAAAGATCGCGTTGGCGATCTCTTCTTCATCCCATGTATTAATGATGTCGGCGGCGCTGGGGCCGTGGAGCGGATCAAAGCGCATGTCCAGCGGCCCATCAGCGCCAAACGAAAAGCCACGTGCGGCCGTGTCAAGCTGAAAGCTGCTTACGCCCAGATCGAGCAAAATCGCATCAACAGCGGCGAAGCCGGCAGCCTGAGCTGTGGATTCAATCTCCATGAGCCGCCCGGCCACAATCACAAGCCGCTCTTGTGCAACGGGCTCCGCCAGCCGTTGGCGTGTGCGGCGGCGCGCCGCCGGGTCTGCGTCAATGCCCAGCACTCTGCCGTCCGGTGCGGAAGCGGCGAGGATGGCGCTGGTGTGGCCTCCTCCGCCCAGCGTGCCGTCTATCACCAGTGACCCGGGCCGAATTTGCAGGTTGCGCAGCACCTCGTCCAGCAGAACCGGTGTGTGCTGTGCGCCCTGCGGATCAGGCGCGACAAGCGGGTCATCAATCACTGCATCTCTTCTCTCTGTGCTGCGTGCGCCCCTGCAAG
>DIAV01000384.1:3834-5545 GCA_002415895.1 Anaerolineales bacterium UBA5069
GTGCTGCGTGCGCCCCTGCAAGCTAGATGCGTAGTGCGGCAAAGGCCTTGCGGTTGAATTCCTTATCCTGGAATCTGTGCTCGATTTCGGCCCAGGCTTCAGGGTTCCAAATCTCCATGTGCGTTCCATTGCCTACAACCATCAACTCGGCATCAATGTGGGCATAGTCGCGCAGGCGCTGGCTCAGGAGGATGCGCCCCTGCCCATCCAGGCGCAGGTCTTCGGCTGCGCTGTAGAGCATGCGCCGCAAAAGAGCCGAATCCTCATCCACCATGGGCAGGCTGTCAAGCTTCTCGGTATAGATTATCCACCGCGCCATGGGCATGGCAAGCAGGCAGGTTTCGCCCGGGTGGCGTGTAACCACCAATGCAGGCGCCGACAACTCCCTGAAGCGGGCAGGAATTGTCAGGCGGGCCTTGCTGTCGAGAGTGTACTGAAACTGGCCGAGAAACATGTTTTTTGCCGCTCAACTCGTGCATACTGCAAATGTCAGCCGAAAAATGAGAACAAGAAAACAGAAGGGCGCCAAAATGCCAAGTGCCCTTTGCGTTGTTTGGACTGCGGGAGATGCAAGTACCTTTGAGTTGGTTGTGCTGCTTTGGCGCTGCTGGGCAGTGAGCCAGCGATGTATATTGGAACGAATTGCGGCCGCTGTGCGCATGGGGGGGTGAATCGGCCGGTGCAGAAACCGTGAGCAAGTGGGTTGCTCGGCGCCACCATGCGATTGTTTGCGCTCCACGTCACTTGGCAGGGATATTGTCCCACTTTGTCCCAGAACCTCCCACAGTATAGCCGATATACCAAAGGGTGTCTACTCCCCAAGTTGCGAAAGTTGGGATATCGTAGGGGAAATTGGGCTGGATGGCGGGCGCGCGGGGCGAGGGAAAAGGGGTAAAGGCGCGCATTGATGCGCGTAGCAACATGACCTACTCGGGGTGCGAAAGCGGCAAGCTTAAACTTTTGCGACTTTTGCAATCTATCTTCGCGTAGCAGAAAATGCCCAAATTGGTGCGCCGCGCGCTGTTCAGAAAGACCGCAGTGTGGGGCCGTGCGCGCATAGCCCCGCGCGGCAATGCGCCGCGGTTGTGTGCCGGGCGGCACTGCGCTGACATTGCGTTGAGGTAATTGCGTGGTGGGGAGGGTTGCGGGCGCGGTCCAAGGCGCGGCGGCAGTGCGCTGCGCGCGTAAAATCGACGGCCACAGGCGTGCCGCTGGCGAAGGGAGGGTATGGCGGGAGCCGCGACAGGGGCGTACGTCGCCCTGTCGGACCAGATGATTCCGCATCGGGTGCAATGCCCAGCAATGAAAGGCAGCGATGAATGAGCGTCCCGGTGCTGCAATGACGGCGGAAGGCGTATTCGCCCTGCGCGCGCTCTACCGACAAACCGCAATTGCGGCTCATATCGGCTCAAAATGCGCAGTGGGCAAGCGTGGTGCAAAGTATCGTGCATGCACGCCTGTGCGGCAGCCCGTCACCTGTCGTGGGTGAGCGGAGTATACCATAGTACAACTGCAAACGCACGTGCTTTAACGTGGGTACGTGGGTCAACGTGGGTTTAGGGCTTCTCAAAAGTCAGGGATTCGCGCTTGCACGCGCAAACGGCACCTCACCCCCGGCCCCTCTCCATGCGGAGAGGGGAGCACAGCAAGCACGTCGCGTAGGCTGTCTCTTATACACATCTCCGAGCCCACCAGACTAAAGAGAGTCTCG
>DIAV01000285.1 GCA_002415895.1 Anaerolineales bacterium UBA5069
AAGGCGGGCAAGAAGCGCATGAAGATGGTGGGCGCGGTGGAGATTCCGCAGGAAGCCTTTATGTCCGTCCTGCGCCTGGACGACGAGGACTAAACTGGACGCTTCCCAGATCGACCCCAATGCCGGCGCGCACGCCGGCGCGCACGCCGCCGCGAATAGCGGCTACGGCCCATCGATTTTGGAGCGGTTGCGCCGCCACGGCCTGAGCCCGCACAAGTCGCTGGGGCAGAATTTCCTGATTGAGCCGGCGCTGGCCGACAGAATCGTGGCCGCGGCGGCGCTCACGCCTGATGACATTGTGCTGGAGGTTGGCCCCGGCCCTGGCATGCTCACCGAGCGGCTGGCGGCCGCGGCGCGCCATGTGCTTGCCGTCGAGATCGACCGTGACATGGTGGCGTTGCTCCACGCCGAACTGGACGGCTTGCGCAACCTCACGCTTGTGCGCGCCGATATTCTGGAGAGTGACCCCGGCGCGCTTGTGGCAGGTGCTGTTAACTCTGCGCGGGCGCAGCCCTACAAGGTTGTTGCCAACCTGCCCTACTACATAACCAGCGCTGTGCTGCGCCACCTGCTCGAGGCGGCGCAGCCGCCCACGCTGGCGGTGCTGATGGTGCAGTTGGAGGTGGCGCAGCGCATTTGCGCAGGGCCAGGGGATATGTCGATACTGGCCGTGAGCGTGCAATTCTATGCGCGCCCCCATCTGCTCTTCTCCGTGCCGCCAGAGGCCTTCTTCCCGCGCCCCAACGTGAAGAGCGCCATTATGCGGCTGAATGTGCTGCCCACGCCCGCCGTGGAAGATGTGGAGCCGGAGCACTTCTTTGATGTGGTGCGCGCGGGCTTTGGGCAAAAGCGCAAGCAGCTTGCCAACAGTCTCAGCGCCGGGCTCGCCATGCCCAAGCCCGAGGTCGCCGCGCTGCTGCGCGACGTGGAAATTGACCCTGCGCGCCGTGCCGAAACGCTCTCGCTGGAGGAATGGGGCAATCTGGCGCGACGGCTGGCATAAGGCAAGGGTCGTACACGAAGCAAAAAAGGCGAGGCTTCCAAATACGGAAGCCTCGCCTTTTTTATCTCAGTCACCGGTAGCATGTACACCTATGGGTGGCCCCTGTTGGCGCAATGCCAGTACTCCTGCCGCCGCCAACAGGCCAAGCCATGTAAAGGCTGCGACGAGCGTCAGCCCGTCCGGCGCAAGCAGGGGCTGGCCGCGCAGCGCCTGCCAGGTGAGAAGTGCAACCAAACCAGCGTAACCCACACCCGCCACATGCATCATCCGTACACGCTGGCGGGTTCCCCAGCGGCGCACAGCGGCAGGCCGCAAGAACAGCCATGCCAGCAGCGGCATGATCTGCATNNGCCGATGTAGGCACCGTCATGAGAAAGGCCAGCAGCATCCCCGCCAATGCAATCCAGATGCCCCAGCGCAACCCCGCCGCAAGCACAGGCTCGCCCACGCGTGCGCGCAGCAGCCAGATGCCCACCACCAGGTTGAGCAGCGCCAGCGTACTGATGAGCGCGCCCATGACGTTGAAGAGCGCTGTGTCGAAAGGCGTGCTGTTGTTGAAGTGGCTTGTTGTCCCGCGCATTATCTGCAGGACAATGATCACCATCTCGCCCAGGAAGACGACCCCCACCAGGCCACCGAGTATGCCAATCCAGCGGCGCCTCCGTTGCACAAAGGAGAGCATCCACAAGAGCGTGCCACAGTAGAGGGCGATTGAGATGAGGAACTTGGCTGGTTTGATCCAGCCATTGACGCCCGTGATTTGCACGGGGTCAATCAAGGCAGCGGCAATGACCACGGGGAGCGCCACAATGCTCATCAGCACAGTTAACGTCAGTAATGGGCTCAGGGCCCAGGCCTTGCGCAGGGGCGTGCGCGTTTCTGCCACATGCGGCACGGACAGCGATTGCGATGACATAGGAAACCCTTCTTGAACGAATGCGCGGTGCGGAGCAATCAGTACGAGGGGGTTTGTGTGAGGGTGTGCTACGGCTACCAAAGTCAGACTGACGTCTATGCTGCACCTGCGTTTCAGTTTATGCGCCGGCGAGTGATGGCTGTGGCCGGCGTTCGGCTGTTGCGCGCAGGAGCATAAAAAGCAGCAATCCCAGCGGTCCCAACATGAGAATGAGAAAGAGCAGGGGCGAGACGACCCATGCGCTAATGCGCAGACGCCGGCTCTCCATGTAGGCCCAGCGCCCCACAAAGAGATCAAAAGCGAGGAAGTGGGCCCAGGCGATCGTGGCGCCGGCCGGCGTGCCCAGCAGTGCCGCAATCGATGTAGCCGATGGGTTCGCCAGCGCGGGCAGCAGGGTGAGCATGTTGGGGGTGACGAGCGCGGCGTAGAGCAGGGCTGCGGGAGCCACAATCCACGGTGAGGCCACAATGCGCTGCGTCCAACGCCAATGGGGCGCCAGAATAATCAGAAGCCAGAATGGCATGACGAGCAGGTTGCTGAGCAGGAAGATGGATTCCACGCGTGCTTCTCCCATCACTCTGGTGCCGAACAAGGTGCGTAAAGCAAACGTTGTTCGGTATACGCTAAAAAAACAGCAGACGCCACGGTTTGTCGATCAGACACCCGCTTTGCATTGATAACCGCGTGCCAGCACGCTTACGGCTGTTTCGCCGCGCTGGGCCAGATCGCGCTCCATATGGTTCGCAATGGCGAGCATTGCCCCCCCGTGCAGGATCTCCCAGAAGGTCATGCTCATGAGAAACAGGCGGGAATCCTGCGGCACATGAAAGATGCCTTCCTGCACGCAGCGCTCCACAGCCCGGTGCAGAGCCAAAAAGGATGGGTTTGTGAGCAGTATATCTTCAAGCGAACGTGTTTTGCTTACCGCTGTAATCCCTGTTAAGGGTGCGTTCGTAAACATGAGCATATAAAAGTCGGGATTGTCAGCGGCAAAACGCAGGTAGTTGCGGCAACTGGCCGCCAACATTTCAAGCGCCGGCAAGGCAGGGTCCACCGTGCCCAGTTGTCGATCAAGGCGTACAAAGCCTTGTTGGCAAACGGCACCAATAATCGCTTCCTTGCTGTCGAAATACTCGTAGAGGCCGGCTGGGCTGTACTCAATGCGCTGCGCAATTGCGCGCATGGAAAGGCCTTCAACGCCTTCTTCGTGCAGAATGCGGCGTGCCGCGTCGAGAATTGCGTCGCGCGTGCGCTGGTGGCGTTGCTCGCGGGGGGTATTGGTGGTCACCACAGCCTCCTTATTTTCTGAACAGCGTTCGGATTATAACGACTGTTCAGCAATTTGTCAATAGCCAATTTGCGGCGAGGCTTCCATATCGGAAGCCTCGCTTCGCCCATGTCAGCGCGGCAGTGGGGCCAGCCGCAGGCTGTTGTCATCCACGCGCAGTGTAGCGCGGCGCGCGCTGCCGTCGTAGGGGATGTCGAACGCGGCGCGCACGACTTCGCCTGCTTGCCAGGCTGATGTCGGATAACTTCCACCCGCCAGCGGTGCGCTGATCTGCGCATCACCCAGTTGCAGCGCAAAGGTTGCGTCTACCGGCCAGTTGGCAGGCAGGGGATCGGGCGCCTGCCAGTAGAGCGTCACATGCAGCAGATCGCCCGGCTGCAATGGCGTTTGGGGTGCAAAGGCGAAATCTCTGGCGTACTGGTCGTAACCCAGCAGTGTCACAGGGCCAAGTGCGCGCTCGGTGCGCACCTGCATGGGGATGAAGGCGGCAGGCAGGGGCGTCCCTGCGCGTGCAATCTCCACATTGCCAAGGTTCAGCGCATCGCCCTGCGGTCCTGCCATACGCGTGCCGGTGACGCCATCATAGAGTGCAACGACAAGGCGATAGTGGCCGGGGGGCGTGCTGGCGGGAATCAGCAGCGCGTGGTTGTCGCGAATCGCCTCATTGGGCTGCCAGGTTGTGCTGGGGCGCGCACCGCCGGCCACGCCGTCATGCTGCGCAATCACCTGGTCGCGCCCGTCCAGAATCTGCACACTGGCGTTGAGCGTCTGCGTGAGGGGCGCGCTTGTATTCCATTCGAGGCCAACGACATAGGGCGCGCCTGCTGTGGCCGCATCAGCAGGCGTGCAGACCTGCGCCAGTGACAGCGCGGCCAGTGTGCCCAGTGCGCCGGCGTCCGCACTGCACACTTCCGTCACACCTTGCGCGTAGTGAGCGAAGCGCACATTGCCCTGCCAGTTCTGCGCACCTGCATAGAGATGGCTGTCGAGCCATCTCTCCACAATGGCGTTGGGGTCGGCTTCAGCGGTGGCCCAGAAGAGGGCGTAAATGTTCTGCTTGCCGGCCACCGCCGTGGCCAATGCCGCCTCCGTTGCGGCAACATCCGCCGGGCGCTGCGCGGGCAGGGGCAGCACAGGCAGGCCCGGGTCGTAGACGGCCCATACATCGGCCTGCCCGGGCGCGTTGAGGATGACGAGATCGGTGGTAGGGTTGGCGGCGGCGGCCAAATACGCGGCAATGCC
>DIAV01000044.1 GCA_002415895.1 Anaerolineales bacterium UBA5069
GGAAGCCCCCCGCTACGATCGCCGTGGACTTATGGGATGCACCAATTAGCGATCCGGCCCAATGAACTGGCGCAGATAGATGTTTGCCTGCACCAGCGACGCCACACGCAGATCGAGCGAACCTTCGTAGGCACGGTCTTCCACTTCCACGCAGACGGGACCGTCATAGCCTGTGTCACTGAGCACGGAGAAGAACTGGCCCCAGTTCACATCACCCAGCCCGGGCAGCTTGGGCACGTGGTACTCCAGCGGCGTCGCCATAATGCCCACATCGTTGAGGCGATGCTTGTCGACGCGTGCATCCTTGGCGTGCATGTGAAAGAGCTTGTGCTTGAACTCGCGCAAAGGCGCGAGGTAGTCCATTTGCTGCCAAACCATGTGCGAGGGGTCAAAGTTGAGGCCGAATGAATCGCTGGGAATCTCCTCAAACATGCGCCGCCAGATGGCAGGTGAGGTGGCCATGTTCTTGCCGCCCGGCCACTCATCATTGCTGAAATACATGGGGCAATTCTCAATCGCGATCTTGCGGCCATGGTCTTCGGCAAACTGCACCAGCGGCCGCCATGTGTCGCCAAAGCGCTTCCAGTTTTCATCCAGCGATTTCGTCCAGTCGCGCCCGATGAAGGTATTGACAACAGGCACATTGAGCAATTCGGCCGCGAGAATCACCTGTTTGATGTGATCGATGTAGACCTGCGCCTCGGCCCGGTCGGGTGCAAGCGGGTTGGGGTAGTAGCCAAGAGCGCTAATCGCGATCTCCTGATCGTCGGCCATCGCAAGCACTTCTTCAGCGTTGGCCTGGTCAAAGTCCGCCACGTCAATATGCGTCACGCCGGCATAGCGGCGCTCGGCCTTGCCCTTGGGCCAGCACATGAGCTCCACGCAGCCGTAGTCGGTGAACGCGGCGGTCTCAAAGATATCTTCCAGGCTCAACTCAGGCAGAATTGCGCTCACAAATCCGAGTTGCATAATCAAACCTCCAATTCATTCAATGGTTTTCAAGCAGGAATCTATTCAACATGAACCCAGCGCTGCTCGTTGTGGCTCTTGAAGATGGCCTCGCAAAGCAGCATCTCGCGGTGGCCTTCGGCAAAGGTGGGGAAGGGAGCAGGCAGGCTGAAATCGCCGGCCTCAATGTACCCATAGAAAGCCTTGAAGATCATCTTGAAGGTGTCTGGATAGCCTTCGGCGTGGTTGCCTGGATACGCGGCATAGCTGCGCGCGGTGGGCGAAAGCAGCGAAGGGTCTTTGAGCAGCACTTCGTTGGCACGCTCGCGCGCACCCAGCCACAACTCGTTGGGGTGCTCGCCATCCCACGCCAGCGCGCCCTTGCTGCCCGCAATTTCCCAGCGCAGATTGTTCTTGCGCCCGGCGTTCACCTGCGACACATGCAGCACGCCGCGTGCACCACCCTTGAAGCGCAGCAGCACGCTGCCCGTGTCCTCGGTTGTAATCGCAATGGGTTCGGTGGCCTGCGGCGCGCCCAGCTTGCCGGTAAAGGTTTGCACCTCACCCTGGGGGCGCAGGCGCACGGGATGGACAGTCTGCAAATCGGCGCAGACGGCCTCAATCTCGAGGCCGCTGATGCTTTGGGCAAGGTCCATCCAGTGGGTGCCAATGTCGCCAATCGCGCGCACGTTGCCGCCCACCGACGCGAGCACGCGCCAGTTGTAGTCGGTTTCGTAAAGCAGCCAATCCTGAATGTAAGAGCCGTGGATGGTGTAGACATCGCCAATGTCGCCGCGGCGCACGCGCTCGCGCGCCTCAATGTTGAGGGGGTAGAAGCGCATGTTGTAGTTGACGCCTGCCACACAACCCGAGGACGCCGCAATGCGCACCAGGTCCGCCGATTCAGCCGATGTCATCGCCAGCGGCTTCTCGCAGAGCACATGCTTGCCCGCCTCGAGTACAGCCTTGGCCATGCTGTAGTGGAGCATGTTCGGCGTGGCTATGTGCACTGCATGCACTTCCGGATCGGCGAGCAGTTCCTCAAGGCTGGCGTAGCCCTTGGGCAGCCCCATTGTCTCGGCTGCCCTGCGCGAGCGCTCGGGGGTCGCGTCCAGAATGCCGCCAATGTGAATGCCAAGGCGGCGCAATGCCTCGGTGTGCGTTGGCCCCATAAAGCCGGTGCCGATGATTGCGACGGTGCCGTTGAACATCATGCGCTCCTCAGTGTGAGAGAAAAGGAAACGGGGATTGAAGCGAACGACCGCAGCCTGCCCCTGGCCCCGCGTTGTTGCGCCAGGGCTCTTTGGTTGCAACGTTGCTAAAGTCGTGCCGGCCTCACAACAAGATTTCAACGCAAAGAACAGCAACAATGGAACACGGATAAGGGCGGAAACGACAAGGATAACAGCGGATATCTGCACGTATCCATGCTGGTTGCGCCATTTTCCGCGTATAGGGTCCTGTCTTTCCTTTGCGTTTCTTTGCGTTGAGACGTTGTCGTTGTTGTGGGTATCACTCCGCTTCAGCGCAGCGCGCCGGTCACAGAGCGCGCACCGGGCATGGGGCCAAGGCGATTGTGAAACTCGTACATGTCGCCCCGATACCAGGTCTCTTCCCACCAAAGAGGCGCGCCGTCGGCCAGATAGCCGGTTGCGTGAATCAGGAAGCAGGGCGCGCCGCTGCGCACTTCGAGCAAACGTGCCTCGCCGTTGCGCACAAGCACCGCGCGAATCACCTCATCGGCTCCGCCCAGTTCCAGGCCATATTTCTGCACCCACACGGCATAGAGTGAGCCTTCCAGATCGTCGCGCACAAGGTCGGGGCAGAAACGCGCCACTATTTGCCGGCGCTCCAGAATCACAGGCACGTTGTCTGCCAGGCGCAGCCGCTCCACGCTAAACGCAGCGTCAGCAGGGCCAAGCTGCAGTGTCTGCTGTACGTGCGCGGTGAGGGTGCGTGCCGCGACCCGTTGCCACTGGAGCAGGCGCGTGCTGGGCAATTTGCCCGCGGCGCGTGCCTTCTCGGTGAAGCTGGCGAGCGTGCGCGTGTCATACTGGAGCGCGCCACCGCGCACAAAGGTGCCAATGCCCTTGCGAAACTCAAGCGTGCCCTCGGCCACCAGGTTGGAAAGCGCCTTGTTGGCGGTGGCGCGGCTCACGTCAAAGCGCTCGCAGATCTGCCGCTCGGTGAGAAAGCGCGCGCCGGACGCATACTCGCCGCGGCGTACAAGCTCGCGCAGCAATTGGTTCAACTGCTGATAAACTGGCGTCTTGTTCAGCGTATCTGGCATGATGGGGAGTGATACAATGGTCGCCTGCCATCTCCGCCAGGGAGGCCAGCAGTGGCTAAGCCACCGTACAACTGGAGTATAATACGGAAGCGCGCGCGCGTCAACTGCTGCGCTGAATGGTACATTTTGCTGAGGGACGTTCTCTCGCAATGCGGCGCGTCTCGGGCCACGTAGCGGGGGGCTTCCAGCCC
>DIAV01000331.1:0-442 GCA_002415895.1 Anaerolineales bacterium UBA5069
ATTGGTTGAATGGTTGATTGGTTGATTGGTAAGTGGTAATTGATGTGACACCAGCACCCGGCAACCGACGCGAGTTACCAATTGCCACTTACCAATTACCATTCAACCAATCAACCAATCAACAACCACCCGACCCCCCGACCACCCGCCATTTCACGGAGAAAACCTTATGTCAAATACCTTCATGACGTCGGAAAGCCTGCTCTTCACCAGCGAATCGGTGACGGAAGGCCATCCCGACAAAATGTGTGACCAGATCAGCGATGCCGTCCTCGACGCCATCATGGCGCAGGACCCCATGGCACGTGTGGCCTGCGAGACCGCCGTCAAGACCGGCTTCGTCCTCTGCCTGGGCGAAATCACGACAACCGCATTCGTCAACTTTGATGATCTGGTGCGCCAGGTTGTCAAGGATATTGGCTTCGACAGCAGCGAGAAGGGC
>DIAV01000331.1:481-2820 GCA_002415895.1 Anaerolineales bacterium UBA5069
GGTGACCAGGGCATGATGTTCGGCTTTGCGTGTGATGAAACGCCTACGCTCATGCCCATGCCCATCTACCTGGCGCACAAGCTGGCGCGCCGCCTCACCGAGGTGCGCAAGTCGGGCCTGCTGCCCTGGTTGCGCCCCGACGGCAAGACACAGGTCACTGTGGAGTACGCGCAGGGCAAGCCGAAGCGCATTCACACCGTGCTCATCAGCACCCAGCACGCGCCCGAGGTGGACCAGGAGGAGATTCGCGACGCGCTCACCGAGCATGTAATCGGCCCGATTCTGCCCAGCGAATTTGTGGGCGACGATATGCAGATTTACGTCAACCCCACAGGGCGCTTTGTGGTGGGCGGCCCCATGGGCGACGCAGGCCTGACAGGCCGCAAGATTATCGTTGACACCTACGGCGGCATGGGTCGCCACGGTGGCGGCGCCTTTAGCGGCAAGGATTGCACCAAGGTGGACCGCAGCGCGGCCTATGCGGCGCGCTGGGTTGCCAAGAACATTGTCGCTGCGGGCATTGCCGCGCGCTGCGAAATCCAGTTGGCCTACGCGATTGGCGTCGCGCACCCGTTGAGCGTCAATGTAGAGACCTTCGGCACGGGCAAAATCTCGGACGAAGCGATTGTCGCGCTCATCCAGGAACACTTTGACCTGCGCCCGGGCGCCATCATTCGCGATCTGGACCTGCGCCGCCCCATCTACCGCGACACGGCCGCCTACGGCCACTTTGGCCGCGAGGATGTCGTTTTCCCCTGGGAAGAGACGAACCGCGCCGACGCTTTGCGCGCCGCGGCGGGGCTGGAAGCAGTGGCCGCGTAGCTGAAGACAGCACACACCTGTACGCAGAAAAAGAAGAAATAACAGAAACAACAGAAACGGCATGAAGAGCGCTCTTCATGCCGTTTCTGTTGTTTCTGCGTACAGGTGTGTGCTTCAGGGCGTGAGCCTGCGCACGTCGCGCGGCAGGAAAGTCGCCTCCTTGACGCTGCCCAGCCCCAGAAGCGCCATGACAATCCGGCCGGGGCCAATGCCTGCGCCGCCGTGCGGGGGACACCCAAAGCGAAAGAAATTCACGTAATCCTGAATTGTGTCGAGAACGACACCCTTCTCCAGCGCTTGTCTCTCGAGGATGGCCGCCCTGTGCTCGCGCTGTGCGCCGGTGGTGATCTCGATGCCGCGGTATAGCAGGTCGAAGCTCTTTGTCAAGTCCGGTTGATCTTCAAGCCGCATGTGGTAGAAAGGTCTGACGCCGATGGGGAACGCCGTCACAAAGACAAAGTCATGGCCTGTCTCCTGCTTGATGATGTGCGACAGCTCGCGTTCCTGCTCAGGGCTCAGGTCCCCATCGCGCACGTTGGCAACGCCATGTTGCGCCAGTTTTTGTTTCGCTTCCGCCATGGTCAGGGATGGGAAAGGGGTACTGGGCACGTCAATGTCCATATGCAGCCGATCGCGCACGCGTTGGAAACTACGCACGATCATCTTTTCCTCTTCCGCCATCACCTCATGGTGCGAGTCAATAAACGAAAGCTCGAAATCCCACCCGGTGAACTCGGTCATGTGGCGTGTTGTGAAGGAAGGTTCAGCACGAAACACCGGCCCAACCAGGAAGACGCGCTCCAGGCCGGCGGCCATAGCCATCTGCTTGTAGAACTGGGGTGATTGGGCCAGAAAGGCCTTCTTGTCAAAGTATTTGACTTCAAACACCTCGGACCCGCCTTCACTCGCCATACTCATGAAGGAAGGCGTATAGATCTGCAGATAGCTGTTTTCCAGAAGGTAGTCGCGAAAGCCTGCCTCCAGCTCCGTCCAGACGCGAAAGATGTCGCGTTTCTCCGCCTGGCGCAAGTCCAGCCAGCGCCAGTCAAAGCGCTTGGCCGGGTCCGTGTTTTCGCTGCCCTTCTCCGCAATCACGGGGATGGGCAGCATAGGCTCGGCGCTGGAAAGCACCGTCACGGCTTCGGCGAGGAGTTCAATCCCACCCGGCGCTTGCTTCTCCTCCTTGACCGTCCCTGTGACGGCAACAACGGACTCTGTGCTCAACTGGCCTGCGATGGCGAAGGCGGCTTGATTCGATTTCAAGATGACAGTTTGCACAACACCGCTCATGTCGCGAAGCAGCATGAACTTGATACCGCCTTGATGGCGCAGCGCATGCACCCAGCCCTGTAACAGGACTTGCTCGCCAACATGTGTCGCCAGGTCTCTCGCCAAGGTCCTCTGCACTTGATCTACAATCCTCTCGTTGCCAATGGGCCGAACCATTCTGCGTTCACAGGTCATCCCTACAGTGATATCGGCATGAAAACAATATCGCAACGCAAAGCCACAAAGGT
>DIAV01000331.1:2967-4574 GCA_002415895.1 Anaerolineales bacterium UBA5069
GTGTTCATGGTTGTGGCCTTGCTACGCGTTGCTGTGCGCTCCTGCGCGACTTTGCGCTGCAATTTGGCTGTGGGTTTCACTGCGGTATCACTTTAGGGCATCATTGTACTCGATCGACTCCACTTCTCAGTTTGCCACCCATTTACCAATGCGCCGCTAAACGCTGGTGGACAAAGCGTTGCACAGCAGGTATAAGCCTAACGGTTCCCCTGCTTGCGTCCTGCTGCCGACAGCAGGCAGCGATGGGGCAAAGAAAGCGCAATCATGGCTACGCAAATTCTTGCCACAAAGCTCTACATCCCCCCGCCGCGCCCGCGCGTTGTCAGGCGGCCTCGTCTGATCGAGCAGATGGACGGGGGCCTGCACGGAAAACTGACGCTCATCGCGGCCCCGGCGGGCTTTGGCAAGACAACGCTGGTCAGCGAGTGGCTTGTCGCCGGCACGCGCCCCGCGGCATGGCTGTCGCTGGACGAAGGCGATGGCGACCCCGCACGCTTTCTGACATACCTCATCGCCGCCCTGCAGACGGTTGCGCCGAAACTCGGCGCAGGGGTGCTGAGCGCGCTGCAGTCGCCGCAGCCACCGCCAATCGAATCATTGCTGACCGTGCTCCTCAACGACATCACCGCCGCCCCAGAGGGCTTCATCCTCGTCCTTGACGACTACCATCTGGTTGACTCCAAAGCGGTAGACCAGGCCCTCGCCTTTCTGCTCGATCACCTCCCACCTCAGATGCACCTTGTCATCACCACGCGTGAGGATCCGCAACTACCGCTCGCCCGATTGCGCGCGCGCGGCCAAATGACCGAAGTGCGCGCCGCCGATTTGCGCTTCACCCCCTCCGAAGCCACTGGCTTTCTCAATGAGGTCATGAACCTGGATCTCTCGCTGCAAGAGGTAGCCATCCTGGAGGCGCGCACCGAAGGCTGGATTGCAGCTCTGCAACTGGCGGCGCTTTCCATGCGCGGGCGCAAGGACGTTGCCCACTTCGTCACTGCTTTTGCCGGCGACAACCGGTACATCATGGACTATCTGGTTGAAGAAGTTCTGCAGCGGCAGCCGGAACGCGTGCGCGCGTTTCTGCTCGAGACCTCGATTCTCGACCGCCTGAGCGGCCCGCTCTGCAATGCCGTAACCGGCCAGAGCGACGGCACCGCGCTGCTGGATGGCCTGGAGCGAAGCAACCTCCTTGTCGTACCGCTGGATGGCACGCGCCACTGGTTTCGCTACCACCATCTCTTTGCCGACGTACTCGCCGCCAATCTGCAACAGGAACAGCACGCGCACATACCGATCCTGCATCAGCGGGCGAGCGTCTGGTATGCGGACAACGGCTTGCCCGCCGATGCCATTCGCCACGCACTCGCCGCCGGCGACTTTGCGCGCGCGGCAGACCTAATCGAGCTGTCCATACCGTTTATGCGCCGCAATCGACAGGAGGCCACAGCGCTGGGCTGGCTCCGCACGCTCCCCGACGAACTGGTACGTGCCAGGCCTGTGCTTAGCGTGTACTACGCCGGAACGCTGCAGCAGAGCGGCGAACTCGATGGCGTTGAGACTCGGCTGCGCGACGCCGAGCGGTGGCTGGACTCCACCGCGCGCACTGT
>DIAV01000331.1:4831-5487 GCA_002415895.1 Anaerolineales bacterium UBA5069
GCGCTCGATCTGCTGCCCGCAGAGGACGATCTCGGGCGCGGCTCAGCCGCGGCCCTCCTGGCGATCGCCCACTGGACGCGTGGGGATCTCGAGGCAGCACACCGGATGTATGGCGAAGGCATGCCGCGGCTGCTCAAGGCGGGGCATTTCTCCGACCTGCTCGGTTGTACGATTGCCATGGCCGACATTCTACTTGCACAAGGTCGCTTGCACGACGCGCTGCGTACCTATGCGCGCGGACTGCAGCTTGCCACAGAGGGTGGCGGGCCTGTCCTGCGGGGGGCGGCAGACATGCATGTGGGGCTGAGCACGCTCTATCTTGAACGCAATGATCTGCCGGCCGCCACACAACACCTGCAAAATTGGGATGATCTGGGTGAGCACGCCGGCCTACGCCAATACCCATACCGCCGCCGCGTGGTCATGGCGCATGCAAGGCTGATCCACGGCGACCTGGATGGCGCTGTGGCGCTGCTGCAGGAGGCAGAGCGCCTGTACGCGAGCGACTTCTCCCCGAATGTGCGGCCTGTGGCAGCAACCAAGACACGCGTGTGGCTCGCACAGGGGCGGCTGGGTGAAGCCCTTGGGTGGGCGCGCGCCCAGGGCTTGTCTGCTGACGATGACCTCAGCTACCTGCGCGAGTTCGAGCTCGTCAC
>DIAV01000083.1:0-1342 GCA_002415895.1 Anaerolineales bacterium UBA5069
CCATGCGCGCACCGCCGGAGGGCTGGAAGCCCCCCGCTACAAACGTGCCATGCGCCACGCATTGGCAATGACGCCCTCGCCAAACCAGTGCAGCACTTGCGCCTCATCAGTGATTCCGGCCCCGCCTGCGCTCGCATCGCCGGGTGCGCGCAGTTGGCCGACAATGTCGCTCACCACCGCCTCAATGCGGCTGCCCAGGTTTGTGGTCTCCGTGCGCGTGCCAATTGTGACGGTGTAATTGCCCAGATGGTGGATCCCCACAAGCCGCAGGGCATCGTCAAAGAGCGGCGAACCCGAGCTGCCCGCGAGCGTGTCGCTGAGATAGGTGACGAATTGATCGGTCTGGTTCACCTTGCGATTGTGGTTGAGCACATACGCCTTGGGATCGCCGCGCGGGTGCTGCACAATAAAGATGGCCGCCGTACGCGCCGCGGTGACGCCCTGCACCGGTTCGAGGAAGCCAAGTTCCTCGGGGGCAGGCTGTGCGAGGGCAACCAGCGTATAGTCCAGCCCGCCAAAGGCGAGGTTGGGGCTTGTCAAGAAGAAGGCAGCGGGGTCCAGGCGCAGCACATGCTGGGGGCGCGCCCCGCCGCGCAAGGCGCGTTCGTAGCCGAACTCGGCCACTGCGTCGCGTGCGGCCTCGGGCAGGGGAATGACATGGTTGTTGGTGATCAGCAAGCGCCGTGCGCGGCCCAGAATCCAGCCTGTACCAAAGCTTGGCAGCAAGGCATCGGCGGCAACCGCCTGTGCCCAGGCGTCGCTGCGCGCGTCGGGTGGCAGGGCGTGAATGCCCGCGACGCCCGGCAGCACCAGGCGCGCAACGGCGCGCCCTGCACGTAGCAACCCCGCCAGCAGCGCATGATCGACCAGATCGTTCTCGCCGATAATCGCCTCAAGCGTGTCGTCAAGATCGCCCGTTGCCTCAAGGCGCGCAATTTCATCATCAACAGTGGGCGCGGCCGGCGTAGCGACCGGGCGTCCCAGGGAGGCCGCCAGCAGGTCATCCGCCGAAACGGGGCCGCCAGGCACGTCGCGCCCCGGCGCGGCCAGGATGACCGCAGGTGAGGGCATGAGCAGCGGGGCAATCGCCTGTGTCACCTGGGCGTCTAGCGGCATGGCATCGGTGACGGGCGGCGGTCGCAAGAGTGCGGCCACGGTGTCGAGCGTGGCGCGGTCGCTCAGCGGGCCGGTTGCGCCATAGTGGCCCGTAAAGCGCGCCCGTTCACCCACGGGGGCCGACTCTGCGGTCTGCGACAAGAGCAAGCGTCCCGGCTCGGCCTGCAGCAGCGCGCGCACGACGAGCAGGGTGTTGGCCGGTGCAGGCGCGCTGTTTGCCGCAGGC
>DIAV01000083.1:1484-4709 GCA_002415895.1 Anaerolineales bacterium UBA5069
ACGTGGCGCGCCAGCCCCAGCAAGGGCGTGGCGGGCGCTTGCTCAAGCAGGCCGCTGATCAGGTAGAGCAGCGAGCGGGGATACGCCAGTGGCAGCCAGCGCACCACCGGGTCGGCGCGTTCCAGCGCATCCTCCAGATTGATGACGTGCAGGGACTCAATTGCACCGGCGTGCGGCAGCACATGCTGCGCAAAGAAATCGCACGTGCAGGCGGGCGTCAGCAGGATGAGGCTGCGGATGGCAAGGGCGCCGCCCAGCGTGGACGCAGCGTGCTCCACAAAGTGCCCGGCGTGGAGCGCGCCCGCGCTGTGCGCCACAAGGTTCAACGTCAGCGGACCATGTTGGGCAATGTCGTCCCGCAGCAGGTTGAGCAGCAGCGTGCCGCCGGGTGCGTTCTCTCCCACAGCGCCTGCGGGCAGCGGCGCATAGGCTGCCTGCGCGTTCTGCCGGATGTGCTCCCACATGAAGCCGCCCACCTTGTCGGCATAGGCGGCGCGATAGAGCTCTTCGAGCGTGGTGGCCGTAAGACCGTGATGCGTATTGGTGCGGTAGCGCTGGATGACGTTGCGCAGCACGCGCCCGGCAAAGGCCCACACCGCCATGGGAATCAGGAACTCGGCCTCCACGCCGGGGGGCAGCGGCGCCGACTGTGCGTTGCGCAACTCGTTGAGCAGGCTGCTCGAAAGATAGCCCGTTGTCTGCGCGGGCGCGGCGGGCGCAGTCTCGGCCTCCAGATCGTGCGGGGCGCTGGGGGCCGGTGCACTGCGCAGGATCGCATCCAGCGCGGCCACGGCCACAGCATCGCCGGCCAAATCGGCCTCCAGCGCGCGCATCTCCTCATCGCTAATCTCGGCAATTTCGACATCGGGCGGCGGCTCGAGCAGGTCGAGGTCCCTCGGGTCACCCACGGGCAACTGCTCAATTTCGAGCTGGGCGCGCAGCATCGCGGGCGCGCTGAAGGCGGCCTCGTCAGGGGCCACCTCAAAGGCAACGGGCAGATTGGCCAACCCGGGCAGCTTGCGCGCCACATGTTTGAGCAGTTTGCGCAGCAACTGCATAAAAAGGGGTGACCCCTGCACAATGTCCACCAGCGAACCCTGCAGCGTCTCCAGCAGTCCCGACTCCCACACAATGAAGAGGGGCCAGGTTTGGCCGTTCTCGGCCAGTTCGGGGTAGAGGTGGCGCGCGATCTCCAGCCCCGCCTTTTCGCTCACCAGGCCGCCGTGAAAGAAGAGGGTGAGTTGCGGCGGTTGCGACGCGTCGCTGTGCGCGGCGCGCAGGGCGCGCAACGTCTCTGCAAGCTGGCCGGCGGGCGTGTCGAATGCCCCCGACGGGCGCAGCGTGCCATCCGGGGCAAGGTTGATGATATGCAGCTTGGGGTCCAGGGGCATGGTAACCTCGCGAGACTCAGGATGTTGAACGAGGCTTCCCCTTGTGGAAGCCTTGCTTCCGATTCTTGACCGGCCTGCCACTCAGCCGTTCGCCTTGTCATCCACAAAGACCGTGAAGTGCATCTCTGCACCGGGCGCTGAAACGGCTTTGATGCGCAGGCCGCTGTCGCTGCCATCCCACAGCAGGCTACTGGGGGTTGTGGAGGCGGTGAGCGCATCACCGGGTACATTTGCGAAGAAGTCGCCGGCGTCGCCCGTGTTCTCATCCAGTTCGAGGCTGGAGCGCGCGTCGGCCTGGAGCAGGCCACACTGGTAGTGGCGGTCGGCGCTGTTGCCCTGCCACTCATTGGAGCCGAGGATGTCGCAGTGGTAGACGGCGAGCCCCTCGGCGGGCAGGTAGGCGTCCATGCCCTCGCGGCTGCGGTTCTCCAGCAGGAAATACTCGTTGGGCTTTGTCGTTTTGTAAATATAAAAGGTGCCGTAGTCTCCATGCTTTAGAACATAGTCACCCGGCGCGTTGATCTCCACCTCATCGCGCACCCACCCCGTGAGGTAGCGCAGGTAGCCGCAGATGGGTGAGGGGTTCTTGCCGCCCGCGAGATGGTTGCCCGAACTCATGAGGCAGTAGACGCCCATGCCCGCGCTCTTGAGGTTGTCCTCGTCGCGGCGGCCATAATCGTAGAGATCGGGGAAGCGGCAGAGCATGTGGCCGCTTTCGTGGGCAAAGGTGCCGATCTTGAGATCGCTTGTGCGCAGCCCCAGCGATGAAATCTGGTAGAAATTGGTCTTGTAGCCGCCATGCTTCCAATCCAGAAAGTGGTTGTGCGGCCACAGCCAGCCTTCATAGAGCGTATCGCCCGCATACATAAAGCTGACGGCGTCGAGCACGCCCTCCTTGCGCGAGTCGTAGCGCGCCAGGTCGACGCCCATATCCACCACGGCGTTGAGCGCCTCGGCCGCAAGCAGCGTATCCACATAGTCCTTGCGCTTGCCGCTGAGCGTGATGGGGCCGACGACTTCATTTGTGTAGTCGAGCAATCCGGCAGACATGGCGCTGTAGTACTCGCGCACCGAGCAGGCGTTGCCAAAGGGCTTTTGCTTCTCGCTGTTGAGGAGCGTAGAGACTTCTTCGGGCGTGATTGACGCGGTGACATCCTGAAAATTGACGAGGATGGTGAGGCCGCGCACGCTGCCCTTGTTGGCCTGCCGCCCGGTGAGCAGCCCCTTGTTGGGACCAAAGACTTCGGGCCGCCCCGCCCCGCTGGCGAATGCTTCGGGCGGGAGTGCGGCGCTGAGGCGGCGGTCGAGCTTGGCGCTGCGCACGTCAACACTTTCGATGAGGTGGGGATCGAGGCCATTGGGCGTGGGCTTGGTAATGGCAATGCCCGTGGAGAGATATTCGCCTTCGTCCAGCGTGGCGTAGCAGTAGTAGCCGAGCATGTCGTCATCGACGGCCACGAAGCCGTCGAGCGTTTCGTAGCGCGCGTAGAACTCATCGCCAAAGACGCGCAACTGCACATCGGGACCTTCGCGCTGGGTGAAGGTTTGCACCAGGCCATCGACGACACTCATGGGAGCCTCCTTGCGCGGCAGAGCCGCGCGCACATGCTGGCCAACGCGCGTGCCGCCGCCAAAGCGGCAACCGCGCAACATAAAGGCAGGAATGGGCAAGCAACGCAATGCGCCGAGGCGCAGAGGGTGGGGGGGGCGTCAATTGTTCTCGTGGTGCGGGGGCATCGGCCCGGCGACGCATGGGGGCATTAGCGTGCGCTGCAGGGCGGTTGTCAGAGTATAGGGAGTCGGTGCGGTCGTGTCAATACGGGAAAAAGGGGAA
>DIAV01000024.1 GCA_002415895.1 Anaerolineales bacterium UBA5069
CCACTTACTTCAACTCCGCCACACGCGGGTTGGGCGTAAAGAACATTTCGCACAGTTCAATAATGTTGTCGGGGTTGGCGAGAAAGCGCCATTCGAGCACAGTGTCCATCTCGGTGTCCACCACGCCCGGCGCCGTACGCACCCAACTCATGAGGTAGCCCGTAATGGCCGACAAATTCTTGCCAATCAGGAAAAGTTGGAGGTCGGCCTGTTCGCTGTGATAGGTGTTGAGCAGCCAGACCAGGCGCACATCGGGGTGAGGCGGCAGATCGAGCAGCGCCTGGAAGCAGCGACGATCCATCCCCGGCTGCACGTCGATCATCACACTCACGGCCACCTTCTGGCTCTGGCTGACTTCCATCTCCAAATCAAGCAGCGCATCGAGGTCGGCGCGTCCGCCAAAGGAGAGAATTGTGCTTGTCTCGCGGACGCCATCCACCGAGCGGACCACGTCGAGGATGAAATTGTTGAACTCGGGAAAGTCGCGCACGAGGCAAACAAAGCGCAAATCGGCGCGATGGCGCAGCCAGTTGGCCCACAGCGGGGCCACGCCCTGTGTGCGATAGCGGCGCACGTTTTCCAGTAACTGCTCGCGCGCGATTTCGTCCTTGCCGCTGAAGATATCGCAGTCGACAAAAGCAAGCACGGGACGCTGGCGCTGGGTTGCGGTGGCTTCGGCCATGATCTGCTCCTGCACAGTAGTTGGCAATGCGGGCCGGCAAATTCATCGAGGTGTAAGAGATGGGTTGTGGGCGGGCCGCTCTGGCCCGCCCACATTGAATCTACAACGGAGAACTGATTTGCGTCAATCCAGCCATGGCGTATGCACAGGCTTACGGCAAGCCGAGCAACTGCACTGCGTCAATCTCGTTCCAGCCGGATACAAGGTCCATTTGCAGCGTCAGGCGAATGCGGTCGGTCAGGAAGTCTACGCTGTCCAGCGCCGGGCTGAAGACGCGCATGACTTCATCAGTCAGTTCTTCGCCTTCCCAAAGCACGCTCCATTCGTCCGCATCGGCATCGTAGGCCTCAATGCGCGTGACGGCGCCCGGGTTGTAGCTTTCGTAGATGTTCACGCCCGTGGGTGCAACCCTGTGCGCGTAGGTCAGTTCAAGGGTCTCTTCGCCGCTGTCAGGCTCTTTGGATGCCCACGCCAGCGGATTGTCTGACGCCGCCGCAACGTTGGGTGCACCGGTTGCCTCGGTGGGCGTGTAGCCGCTATCTGAGAACTGGCTGCTGGCTGTCGCTTCGGTGGCCCACTGGGCGGCCACTGCACCCGCGGGCTCCAGCGTCACACGCAGCGCAAAGGGCGTTTCCTCGCTGGCATAGCTGCCATTCACTTCAATTTGCAGCAAGCCAGCGCTCTGCAAGGCTTGTGACATCGCCTCAAACGAACCGCTGTTGTAGCCGCTCATCGAGGCAACGGAATTGCCGTCAGCATCTACAATCTGGCCGGTCAGATCCAGGTCCACATCGGGATTGGCAACCATGGCAATTGTGACAAGCTGGTTGGCTTCGTCAACAGGCAACGTGTACACCATCTTGCCGCCAGCAGGCACGACCCCCCACGTGGTTTCGCCGGGTACAATCTCGGGTGCAGCCTCACCTGCCTCCACCAGCAGCGTATAGTCGACTGGTTCAGCGACTTCGCCGCGTGTATAGAGGCGCACGAAATATTCACCTGCCACGGGGGCCACAAAAGTCAGCACCTCGTTGGAATCGCTGTTGTATGAACTCCATGTGTCGGTGGTGGGATTGATCGATACGGCCATATCCATGTCAACATCGGTTGTGTCCGCAGCCAGTGTTACCGTGAACTGGAGGCCTGCCTCGTCAACGTTGAAGCGATAGGCCTTCTGCGTCGTGCCGGGGTTGAGTGTGCCCGCCATCTCCTCGCCCACCGTCAACGCGGGCACAGGGCCGGAAAGCAGCACAACCGCAGTCAGGCTGTTGCCGCCGGTCACGGGTGTGATCTCCACATGATAGCGTCCGCCCTGGGTCCAGAAGACGGCCGGCCCCTCGACGCTGCTGTCGCTAATCGATGCGTAGGCATTTTCGCCCGAGATGTAGATGGAGTAGGAATCGCCCTCATCACCTGAGGCGGTGAGGAATGCCTGCTGCCAGAAATCCGTCTCCTCAATATCCAGTTCGGCGTAGAGTACGCCTTCAACATCTTCCGCGGTCACAAAGCTGCCATTGTCAAGCGCGCCGTCGCCATATTCAGCGCTGAGTTCACCCAACTGGCCGGTGACAAAGAGCGAAAGTGTGGCATCCTCATTGGCCGTGAGCGTAAAGGCATGATCGCCGCCCTTAAGATCAAGCTGCGTGGTTTGGAAGACATCATTGAAGACCTCATCGCCGCGCCGATCGGTGATGGCCAGCGTGAACTTGGCGGCCTCGGCTTCGTCGCCGGTGGTGATCACGTAGGAGGTGCTCTCGGGCAGATCGATGATATAGGTCACGCTGTCGCCGGCGGTAAAATCGCCTGTGGCCAGTTGCCCCAACAGCAGCGTCACGGGTTCACCCGCATCCTGGGCAAAGGCGGCCGGTGTCGCGGTCAGGAGCAACGCGAGGGCAAGGGCAAGGCTCAATACCAGAGTAACTCGCCTGCGCAATGCGCCCTGTGTTCGTACGGGGAATTTGACTGACATTGGAGTCTCCTTGACTGGGTGAATCTGCATTGCTGTTACACTGCGTTTGGATGGGCAGGGTGGAGTCGGTGGTGGCGCGCCCTTACGCCGTGAGCGTGAATCCTGCTGCTTGATAGCAGGGTTTTATCATAGAACGGGCCGAATGCCAATGGAATGCAAAATTGGCGCGCCGCCTGTGCATGGCTGCATTGTGCAACAGGCAACGAAACGGGCCTGTGCACTGTTGCACACGGGGGATGTGCGTCCGCGCACAGCACCTCACCCCCGCCGCTCTCCATGTTGCGACCATCTGGCAAACGGATCGATGGCTCCGCGCATGGAAATACTTACCAGTCGGTGTCGATGACCGCGCGCGTCTCCGCCACGGCCACCTCCCAAAGCGCCAGCATGTCGGCATCAGGGCGCTGGTGCAGCCCCATGAAGTTGCCCGCACCGTAGTAAGCGCGCGCAGCCATGCCCACCAGCGCCGCCCCGCTGCCGCGCTCGGGCAGCGCCACCGCCTCGGCGGGTGGTGTCACACCGGCCAGGCGCGTCCATGGGAAGTTTTCCATCCACGAGGCATGGCTGGCGGCATTGTCAATCTCGTGAACCTTGGCCCACGTGCGCGGGGCGCGCCACCAGTCATGCAGCTTCACCTGCACGCCAGGGTGATCAGCCATCCACTCAATTGCAAAGTGGCCTGCGGGCGCATTGCCGCCGTGACCGTTGACGAGCACAATGCGCTTGAAGCCGCTCTGCGCCAGGCTGTCGAGCATGTCGCGCACAATCGCCACATAGGTGCTCACGCGCAGCGACAAGGTGCCGGGATAGGCCAAAAAGTAGGGCGTAATGCCATAGGTCAGCGCCGGAAAGACGGCCACACCCAGCGGCGCGGCGGCTTCCACGGCCACGCGCTCGGCCAGAATTGAATCCGTTGCCAGGCTCAAATATGCATGCTGCTCAGTGCTGCCCAGGGGAATGACGGCGCGGTCATCATTGGCAAGATAGCTTTCAACCTGCATCCAGTTGCTTTCGGCAATACGCACAGTGGCTACTCCTATTGTGCAGTCAGTTGGGATAGAAATCCGGGATGGAAACCTGGGGCGGCAACGGCAAACTGTGCGAACGCTCAACGCGTCTTCCAGCCATCGCGCCATGGTCATTATAGGGTACGCGCGCTACTTTGCGCCTGAGCGCCGCGCGGATCGAAATCACATCATCAACGCAAAATCATGTTACCCTGTGATAAAAGCCGTACTGCGGTCAGGCGCATTCTGCCTGCATCACCCTGCGGTCCGTCTATTGGGAGGATTTCACCATGCGTATTGCTCTGCTCCACTATGCAGTGCCCCCTGTTGTGGGTGGCGTGGAGCGCGTGCTGGCCGCACAGGCCAATCTGCTGGCCGATGCCGGCCACAGCGTGCAGGTGCTGGCGGCGCGTGGCGAGGCATGGCGCAACGACATCCCCGTGCATTTGCTGCCGCTTGCCGATTCCATGCACCCCACCATTCTCGAAATCAAGGTGGCGCTTGATGCCGGTTTGGCGCCGCCTGCTTTTGCCCTTGTGCGCGATACATTGATCACCGCACTGGCCGCAGCGCTTGCGGGCGTTGATGTGCTGATTGCCCACAATGTCGCCTCACTCAACAAGAATCTGCCGCTGACCGCAGCGCTGCACGCGTTAACGCAGCAGCCCGCGGCCCCCGCGCTCATCCTTTGGCACCACGATTTGGCGTGGACAACGCCCCGCTACCGTGCCGAACTGCACGACGGTATGCCGTGGGATCTCCTGCGCACCGACTGGCCGTGGGCCACGCAGGTTGTCATTTCGGCCATGCGCCGTGACGAACTGGCCGCGCTGCTGGGTGTGCCCGCAAGCCGCATCCACATTGTGCCTAACGGCGTGGACGTGGAGACATTCTTCAAGCTGGACGATGAGACCTTGCCCCTCGTCAAACAGCTGGATTTGCTGGAGCCCAGGCCGCTGCTGCTGCTGCCTGTGCGCCTGACGCCGCGCAAGAACATTGCGCTTGCGCTGCACATGCTGGCGCACCTGCGTACACACCTGCCCGGCGCGCGCCTGCTTGTCACGGGGCCGCTGGGCGCACACAACCCCGCCAACGCCGCCTATTTTGCAGAGCTGCGCGCCCTGCGCGCCACGCTGCAACTGGATGATGCGGTGATCTTCCTTGCCGAAGTCTACACTGGCTTTGTGCCCGATGCCGTGCTGGCTGATCTCTATCGCTTTGCCGATGCGCTCTTCCTGCCCAGCCGCGAGGAGGGCTTTGGCATTCCCTTGCTCGAAGCGGCGCTGAACCGGCTGCCCATCTTCTGCAGCGACATCCCCGTTTTACGCGAACTGGCGGGTAACGATGCCCACTACTTTGCGCCTGACGCCGACCCGATGCAGGTGGCTGAACTCGTTGCCGGCAGCCTGCTGGCAGCGCCCACAGTGCGCTTCGGCCTGCGCGCCCGCGCCGCCACCTGGCAGCAGGTTTACAAACAGCACATTGCGCCGCTGCTCGATGCTTAGCGGTTGTACAACTTGGCGCTCGAGCCTGTGCCGGAAGTTAGCGCGGATGCATGATTGATTATTGGTGCATTTGCGCGCACCAATCCCAGCCATCAAGGAGCTTTCTGTGCAGACGAACCTACCCAGACGCAACTTCTTCCAGCCTGTACGCACGGCCGTCGTGCCTGTGTTTGCCGACGAGAGCTACACCGACGCCTATGACACTGCCCTGGCAATTGCCCAGCATGTGGTGCTGGTTGGTTTGGTGCGTGTGCCCGACGAGGCGTCGATCAGCGGGGCCGCGGGCCAGGCGCGCATTGTGCGCCAGCGCATGCTGGAGATTGCCGCCGATGTCGCCATCACTCCCTATCCGCGGGTCTCGGTCTCTGTTGCGCCGTGGCTTGAACTGGTGCAGACGCTCCGCGAACTCCAGCCCGACCTGCTGCTGCTTGATATGGGCAGCCATCTTGACGCCCTGGGCGTATCGGCCGATACAGTGCTGGCCAATACCCCGTGCAGCCTTGCGTTGCTGCGCGGCCTGCAACACGGCGCTGCCGCTGAGCAGATCGAGATCAAGGCGACCGAAGCCAAGCGCATTCTGCTGGCTTTGCGGGGCGGCCCCAATGCTGAATTGGCCGTGCGCCTGGGTCTCTCCTTTCCCCAGGCGCTGCACACGGCGCTGCATGTGCGCCCCACAAAGCCCCAGGTGCATGACGACGCGCCTTTTCGCGGTCTGCAACGTGTACTGCCCCAATTACATGGTGTGGAGCTGCAAGAGGTCGTTACCGATGAGCCGGTGGCGCACATCATTGAAGCCGCCGGCAACTACGACCTGGTGATTCTCGGCGCGCCGATTTTGCCCCAGGCCGACGCTGCCTCTGTGGGTGGCGTGGCGGACCGCCTCCTGCGCGAAACCACCACGCCCCTGCTCGTTGTCAAAAGCCCACACGGCAACCAATATCTTATGAATACCCAGACCGAAGATGACGAACTGGCCGGTCAGGGCGCCATTTCCATTTTGGTGGACACCTGGTTTGCCGAGAACACCTTTCATGCCGATGAGTTCGCCAACCTGCTCTGGCTCGTCGAGCGCAAGCAGGAGCAAAAGCTCACCATCAGCCTTGCGCTGCCCGCGCTCAACGAGGAGGCCATGGTCGGCAAGGTGATCCGCACCATCCAGCGCGCGCTCATGGAGCAGGTGCCGCTGCTGGATGAAATTGTGCTGATTGACTCAAACTCCACCGACCGCACGCGCGCAATTGCCGCGTCGCTGGGCGTGCCCGTTTACATTCACCAGCAGATGCTGCCCGAAATGGGCGCACGGCGCGGCAAGGGCGAAGCCCTGTGGAAGAGCCTGCTCGTGACCAAAGGGGATATTGTGGCATGGATTGACACCGACATTGCCAATATCGACCCTCGCTTTGTCTATGGTATTCTGGGACCGCTGATTAACAACCCGAAGCTGCAGTATGTGAAGGGTTTCTATCAACGCCCCATCTTTGCTGCCGGTGCGTTGCAGGCAGCCGGTGGCGGCCGTGTGACGGAATTGATGGCCCGCCCGCTGATCAATCTCTTCTATCCCGAGTTGAGCGGCGTCATCCAGCCCCTTTCCGGCGAGTATGCAGGCAGGCGCAGCGCCCTTGAGAGCGTTCCCTTCTACTCGGGCTATGGCGTGGAGACCGGGCTGCTGATTGAGATTTACGAGCGCTATGGCCTGGACGCGATTGCACAGGTGGACCTGCTCGAACGCGTGCATCACAATCAGCCGCTCGAGGCGCTCAGCAAGATGTCCTTTGCCATCCTGCAGGTGGTGATTGACAAGTTGGAGCAGCGCATGGGCACGAGCCTGCTGGCCGATGTCAACAAGTCCATGAAGCTCATCCGCCAGGGGCCGGCGGGCTACAGCCTGGACGTGGCCGAGATTGTGGAGCGCGAGCGCCCGGCCATGGCCTCGCTTGAGAGCTATCGCCAGGCACGCGCGGCGCACGCTGCGCAAGCCGCAACGCAGGTGGTATGATGTTTCTTTGCGTTACATTTGTATATGGAAGCAAGGAGTGATTTTGACTGATTCGAGCAATGAACCATTAACAGAACTGTGGCTTGTGCGCCACGGGCAAACCGACTGGAATTTGCAGGGACGTTATCAGGGCCACAGTGACATCCCCCTTAATGCGACGGGACTTACGCAGGCGCTGGAAATGGCGGCGTTGATTGAAGGCGCGCGCATTCAGGCCATCTACAGCAGCGACCTGCTGCGCGCCCACACCACTGCACAGGCCGTGGCCGACAAATGGCGTCTGCCCATCCACAGTGAGCCGCGCCTGCGCGAGGTGAATCTGGGTGCGTGGGAGGGACTGCAACTCAGCGAGATTCAGGCGCGCTATGCCGCCAATTGGGCCGAGCGACAGCGCGATCCACTCTACTCGCGCCCCATTGAGGGCGAGTCGATCTATGATGTTGCCCAGCGCGTTTGGCCCGCAGTCGACGAGATTGCCGCACGCCATACACCCGGCCCCGTGCTGGTGGTGGCGCATGGGCTGGCGCTGGCCACGCTCATCTGCGGCGCCACCAACACGCCCTTGAGCCGGGCCTATGAGATGATCCCCGAAAACGCGGCCGTTACCTTTGTGCACTGGCCCAGCCGCTCGGCGCGCCTGCTCGAAGCACTGGCCCCTGTTGCCGAACTGGAACATTCCTGATGGACGCCCAGGAGATGCTGCCTGTCGCTTCACCTTACTTGCGGTTGCTCAAGGATCGCATCAACCTGACGCAGGTGCCGCTCAGCGAGCGCGGTTCGCGCCTCATGCTCTTTCGCGTGGGTGACACGCTCTCCTTCCGTCTGGCCGAGCGCTGGTTCAAGCTTGACAACCAGCTCAGCAGCTACCGCCGCCGTCGCCCCATCCTGAGCGAATTCACCATTACCACCGAGACGGGCGAGCCGCTGGCGCTGGAGCAGAGCACCTGGCCCCATGCCGTGGCCCTGGGCACGGCTGCGGGCGTCTTCCGCCTGACCTTTGTGGACAGCGAGACGATTCTGATTGCGCTGCCCGCGGGGCGGTATGGGCTGCGCTTCACCACCACGCTTGACAGCGCCCGCAGCGACCGGCGCGGCGGCGTGCTGCGTCTCAACGGCGACATTCGCCGCAACGTGGCCTACACCACCAATGCCAGGCTGCTTGAGAATGAAGTGGCGAATGTGGAGGCCAACGATCAGCACGTGCGCCTTGTCGTCGAATCTGACGGCACGCACGCGCTGCTGCTCAACATGACGCCGCGTCTGGGTTTCAACCGCTCAATTCCCAATGTGGAGGCCACCTTTGCCGCCGCCGAGAAGCGCTGGCATGACTGGTTTGCCGCCGCACCTCCTGTGCGCGAGGATCTGTTGCCCCACTACCTCTACGCGTGGTGGGTCATGCGTGCAGGGCTCATCTCGACGCGTTTCTACACCACGCGCGAGGCAATGACCCCCTCCAAGATTCACTATGTGGGCGTCTGGCAGTGGGACGCGTTCTTCCACGCCCTGGCCTATCGCCATGTGGAAATGAATCTCGCGCGCGATCAAATCCGTATTGTGCTCGATCACCAGCGCGCCGACGGCATGATCCCCGACGCGATCCATGACGAGGGTGTTGTGACGCACCTCACCTTCCCCGTGGAGGCGGATGTCACCAAGCCGCCCCTGCTGGCCTGGACGGCATGGAAGCTCTACGAGATTGACCACGACGCCGAGTTTCTGGACGAGATCTATGAGCCGGTGGTGCGCTGGAACCGCTGGTGGCTCGAGGAGAACGACCGCGACAATAACGGCCTGTGTGAATACGGCCACCCCTTCTCCAGCGGCCTTGATGACAGCCCGCTGTGGGACGCCGGCATGCCCGTGGAAGCAACGGACCTCAACAGCTACCTTGTCATGCAATGCGACGCACTGGCGCGTATGGCCGAAGTGCTGGGCCTGCACGAGGACGTGACCAAGTGGTCGGCACGCGCAGAAGGCTTTACGCAGCGCATGATTGAAAGCATGTGGGACCCCGAAGCGGGCCTCTTCTGGTCCACGCGCGCGGGCGAGCCCATCAAGATCAAGACGCCCTTCAGCCTCTTCCCGCTCTTTACGGGGCGGCTGCCGCGCGACATTGCGGCGCGCCTTGTGGCTGCGCTCACAGACGAAAGCTCCTTCTGGACGCGCTACCCC
>DIAV01000011.1:0-5379 GCA_002415895.1 Anaerolineales bacterium UBA5069
GGCAGTGGATACGGCGCTCATGCAGATTGGCTCCTTGCGCGGTGTAAGTCTGTGGCTGTGATGCTGCGCGCAACCACAGGCCGGAGCAGTGTCCGGCTAGAGAACGGTAGCAAATTTTGCGCCATTCGTCAATTGAATTGGGTTGATTCGGCGTGGTGGAGGGCTGCAAAAACCCGACGGGAAGGAATCCACTTCTATTCGGCGAGTGACTGTGCTATCCTACCCCTATCCGCAGCAGGAGAAGTAAGGGGAGCACCGATTGCATGTTGACAGAGAAGCAACCGACGGCGACATTCGTGTTGCTTGTGCGTCATGGCGAGAATGAGTGGGTGAGCAGTGGCCGCCTGGCAGGCCGCACCCCCAATGTGCATCTCAACGAAAAGGGGCAGGCGCAGGCGCAGGCTCTGGCCGGCATGCTGGCGAAGCAGCCCATTCGCGCTGTTTACTCCAGCCCGCTGGTGCGCTGCGTAGAGACGGCAGAACCGCTGGCTGCTCTGCTGGGTCTGCCCATTTGCGAAGACGCAGGGTTGATCGAAGTGGACTACGGCGAATGGATGGGCGCCGAACTCAAGGAACTCAACAAGCTGCCCGAATGGTCCAAGGTGCAGCACTACCCCAGTTCATTTCGCTTTCCCGGCGGCGAAACGCTGCGTGAATTGCAGCAGCGCGTAGTCGATACAGTGGAACGGCTGGCCGCAGCGCACCCCAATCAGACGATCGTGCTCTTCAGCCACGGCGACGTCATCCGCACGCTTCTGGCCCATTTTGCGGGAACGCCGCTCGATCTCTTTCAGCGCATTCATATCAGCACGGCCTCACTCAGTACACTGGCCATTTTTGACGGGCGGCCCGCGCTGCTGAATATGAATGTTACAACCGAACTACCCGTCTTTGAGGTGAAACCGCCCAAGGATACAGAGCCCGGCGCGGTTGCTCCGGCGGCTGATTTAACCGCAGCAGATGAGGTTGCGTAGTACATTGCGCCGGCATTTTGTCACGGACTTTTCTTTCACCCAGGATGGCGGACAGCGTCCGTATGATGACTATGCCAGAATTCGTGCATGACCTTAATCCAGTCACCCAGATTGTTGCCGACGCTGTGGGCGAACCCGGCAAGCGAACCTTCTTCCTGCAGGCGCGCGCCGGTTCCGACACGGTGAGCCTTGTCATGGAAAAGCAGGAAGTCAACAGCCTCGCGCTGAGCGTGCTGCAACTGCTGGAGGAGTTGGAAAAGCAATATCCCGACTTGCCCCCTGCGAGCACGCGCGGCGTGCATCTGCATGTTGAGCCCCCTTCTGAGCCGGCCTTCCGCGTGGGCGAGTTGACCATTGGCTACGACGAAGACGAAGACCAGATCTGGCTTGTGGCCAAAGCACTGGTTGTAAACGAAGAGGGCGCTGTGGTGGATCCCGACGACGAGGTCGTGCCTGCGGTGCGCTTTGTGGCGTCGCGCGCACTCATGCGTGCCATGAGCGAGCATGCACTCGAGGTGATTGCGCAGGGACGGCCCGTGTGCCCCCTGTGCGGGCGGCCAATCGACAGGGGCGGCCACTTCTGCCCGCGCAGCGACGGCCACTCTGTCCCCGTTATCTTCTAAATTGACTCAATCGACTCAATTGACTCAATTGACATTTCAATGAATCCAACAGCTTTGACACCAGAGCGTGAATTCGCAAAGAGATGCAGAGAAAGGCAACAAGCAAGGCCGTTGCATTCTCAAGTGCCGTTTCTCGTAGTCGTTCTTCCGTGCGAATCACAGCGCTTGTGCAGCTTTGCAGTGGGGTTGGCTGTTGTTTTCACGCCTGTATTTCTTTAGCAACCCGGCGGCCCCCGGTTAGGAACAGGGCTGCAAGTCTATGCCCACCAGCACAGCACCCTCCGACAAGAATACTTCCGGCTACTCTGCCTACCAATCGAACGATGAGCAGAAGAATGAAGCGACTTCAGACTTCGCCAGCGGTGTACAGGGCGCGCCGGATGCGGCAGCGGAGAGCGAGGCGCCCATCGCCATCAGCGAAGGCGACGTGCTGGCAGCGCTCCTGATCGGTGATGTACGTGAGCGGGGACTGCTGCCCTACAGTTCCAATCATAGCTTTCTGGCCCTTGTGCGCCATGAAGATCTGGAAATCCCTGCTGTCTACAAACCGCAGCGCGGTGAAAACCCCTTGTGGGATTTTGAGTGGGGCACCCTCTGCAAGCGCGAAACCGCGGCGTATCTTGTGAGCCACGCGCTCGGTTGGGATCTGGTGCCGCCCACCGTCCTGCGCAACGCGTCGCGCGGCTTGGGCAGTGTCCAGTTCTATGTCGACCACGACTCCGACGCCCACTATTTCACATTCCAGTCTGACGCCCGCCATGCCGATTCGTTGCGGCGTCTGGCGCTTTTCGATGCGATCATTAACAACGCTGACCGCAAAAGCGGCCATTGTCTTGTGGGCAGCGAGCAGCGCCTGTGGGCCATTGATCACGGCCTCACCTTCCACACCGAGTACAAGCTGCGCACCGTGCTTTGGGAGTTCAGCGGCGAGGCCATCGCCCAGCCGCTGATGGATGACCTTGACGACCTGCGCATGCAGCTTGTGAACAAAGAAAGTGACCTGACGCAGCAATTGAGCCTGCTGCTGACGCACGCTGAGCAGCGCGCGTTTGTGCGGCGCGTGCAGATCATGCTCAAAGAGGGTTGCTTCCCGGAGCCGCTGCCGCAGCGCCGCAATTATCCCTGGCCGCCGGTATAGTAGGGAAGAACAGCAATTCAATTGCGCACAGTATCGTGCATTCCGTTAATGACACCAGGACCTGCAGCACACCAAGTCTCTTTTTCGTCGACCTGCCCCCCTGGCTCCACATATAAAGGCACGCGCGTGATCGTATGAAAGCAGTTGTCATGGCGGGTGGTGAAGGGTCGCGGCTCCGTCCGCTCACCGTCGGTCGCCCCAAACCCCTTGTGCCCATCGTCAACAAATCGGTCATGGGCCATATGCTCGACCTGTTGCGCAGCCACGGCATTACCGACATCGTGGTAACGCTGCGTTTCATGGCCTCCTCCATACAGGACTATTTCGACGATGGCAGCAGCCAGGGACTCAAAATTTCCTACTGCGTGGAGGAGTCGCCGCTGGGCACGGCCGGCAGTGTCAAGAACGCGTGCGGCCTGCTGGGGGGTAATGAGCCGATCCTTGTCATTAGCGGTGATGCGCTAACCGATTTTGATCTCAACGAGATCGTGCGTGCCCACACCGAAAAGGGCGCGCTGGCCACAATGACGCTGACGCGCGTGCCCAACCCTGCCGAGTATGGCATTGTTGTCACTGCCGAAGATGGCTCGATCATACGCTTCCTCGAGAAGCCGGCCTGGAGCGACATTGTCACGGATACGGTCAACACGGGCATTTACGTGCTCCAGCCCGAAATTCTGGACATGATCCCGCCGGACACCCAGTTTGATTTCTCCAAGGATCTCTTCCCGGCCATGCTGGAAGAGCAATTGCCCCTCTACGGCTACGTTGCCCAGGGCTACTGGTGCGACGTGGGCACAATTGAGGAGTACCATCGCGCCAATGCCGATGTGCTCTACGGGCGCGTCAAGCTGGCGCAGCCCATTGGCGAGCATCTGGGCGGCGGCATTTATTTGGGCAATGACGTGGAAATTGCGCCCAATGCCCATCTTCTTGGCCCGCTCTATTTGGGCAACGAGGTGAAGATCAAGGATGGCGTGCGCATATACGGCCCCGCTGTCGTGCGCGATTATTCGGTGGTGGACAATTACACGCTGATTGAGCGCAGTGTCATCTGGCGCAACAATTACATTGGCGAAAGCTGCGAGGTGCGTGGTGCGATAATCGTGCGCGAGTGCAGCCTCAAGCCAAAGGTTATGGTTTTTGAGGGCGCTGTGATTGGCGACAACTGCGTCATTGGCGAAGGCAGTGTCATCCACCCCGATGTCAAGCTCTGGCCGCGCAAGGAAATTGAACCAGGCACCGTCGTCAAGGAGAGCATCATCTGGGGCAACCAGGGGCGACGCTCGCTCTTTGGCCGCTTTGGTGTTTCGGGCGTGGTCAATGTCGAACTTACACCTGAATTTGCCGCCAAGCTGGGTGCGGCGCTCGGCGCCACGCTGCCCAAAGGCTCCTACGTCGCCATCAACCGTGACGAGCATCGCAGCTCGCGCATGCTCAAACGCGCGCTGATTAGCGGCCTGCCGGGGACGGGCGTTAACGTTTGGGACCTTGGCTCCGTGCCCATTCCTGTACTGCGCCACTTTGTGCGCCAGCGCGCCGACACCTCGGCGGGCTTGCACGTGCGCCTGAGCCCCTTCGACCAACGCGTTGTTGACATTCGCATGCTGGATGAAGCGGGGCTCAACCCAAGCACAGCCAGCGAGCGCATTGTGGAGCGCAATTTCTTCCGTGCCGACTTCCGCCGCGCCTATCTCAACGACATTGGCCGCATTGATTATGCCCATGAGCCGGTGGAGGCGTATCTCGAAACCTTCCTGCGCCATGTGGACGTGGAGCGTATCAAGTCGGCCAGGTTCAAGGTTGTGCTCGACTTCTCCAATGGCTCGGCGGCGGATGTGCTGGCGCGGATTGTCAACAAACTGGGTATTGACGTGGTCGCGCTCAACTCGCGCACAGATGAGGGCAAACTGGCCGTGCTGCATGACGAGTTCCGCCAAAATCAGGAACGCGTCGGCAAAATCGTCTCGGCGCTGGACTCGACCGTGGGTGTGCAACTGGACGTGGGCGGCGAGAAGATTTTTCTTGTGGATGAGACGGGCGCAACCATCGACGACGAGGTTGCCGCCGCCCTGATGCTGGAAGTTGCGCTCTATGCGCACCCAGGCCGCCCTGTGGCTGTGCCTGTGACAATGCCCAATGCCTTTGATGCCATTGCCGGCTGGCATGATGCACCGATTCAACGCATTGGCCAGAGTATGCACGCCATGATGACCGCCGCCACACAGCCCGACACGCTGCTGGTGTGCGATGGCTCGGGCAGCTTCATTTTCCCCGACTTCATGCCCGCCGTGGACGGGCTCATGGCAACCGTGCGCCTGCTCGAATACCTGGCCGTGCGCGCCATGCCCCTGAGCGAAATTGTGCGCTATTTGCCGCCTATGCATATGGTGCGCGGCTCCGTGCACACCCCGTGGGATGCCAAGGGCGGCATCATGCGGCGGCTGAATGATGCCTACAAGTCCAGCACAATCGAGAACATTGACGGCATCAAGGTGCATTTATCCAATGGGGCATGGGTGCATATTTCTCCCCACAGTGATAAACCGTCTGTGGAGATTGTGGCCGAAGCGAGCACGCGCAAGCTGGCCGAAGAGGCCGTGAAGGAGGCGATTGCGCAGATTGAGCGCAGCCGCGACAAGGA